>CANJBX010000024.1 GCA_947472885.1 Hyphomicrobiaceae bacterium | reverse complement strand
TGCGGAATCCGCCCTTCAAGATCGACGTATGAAAACAGCGACCCCGATCTCTCATCCATCCCGCGCATCGCTCACCTCCGTCCTGCGTTAACAAGACGGAATCACGCTAGCGGGCCCAAGGGAAGACCCTTTTTCAACATCCTGCTAGTAGCTTAAAATTTATTCGCTGCTGCTTCTTCCGGGCGGCCGCAGGATGAACGCGACGAACCACAGCGGAATAATAATGACCGCGCCGAGCAGCATGTTCGGCAGCGCCCAGGCGATGCCCTTGCGCGCAAGCTCTTCCAGCCGCTCCGGCGACATGCCGGCGTCCTTCATCAGCATTTCGACGGTGATGCCGAAATGACCGAGAATCGCCCCGACAATCAGCGAGGCGACGGCCACCTTGATCAGCGTGCGCAGCAGGCCTTCAAACATTCCGAGCCTCGCAGGCGGAAAACCTGTGCCTGTTTCAAGCCGGAATATAATTTACGAGTGGTAAAAAACTCCCAAAACCCGGCTCCAATCCCTGCAAAACGGGATGTTGGGAGGCTCAGGGGCCGCTTGCGGGTGGCACGGGAGCCGCGGAACCGCCGCCGGTCATGCGGTCGATGGCCGAGCGGACGGCATCGCGCGCCCGGCGGTCGCGGACCGCATCCAGCAACGGGGCGGCTGCGCTGGAACGCCGGATCAGGCTTTGCGGGTCCGGCAGCATGATCGGCTCGTCCCATGTGCCCTGGACGATGAACGGCAGGTCGAAGCCCGGTTCGCTGGCGCTGCCGGTCAGCGTGGCGGTGCCCTTGAGGTTGAAGTCGCGGGCCTGGATGGAACTGGTGCCGTTGATGAGGAGGCGCACCGCAGGGCCGTCCATGCGGGTGTCGTCGGCGGTGGCGACGCCGTTGGCGATCTTGATGGGGATCGTGAATCGGTCGAACGGCGTGCGGCCATTGCGGAAGTCGCCCGCGCCGGACAATGGCCGGCGTTCAAGCCGTCGCAGCAACTGCTCGATGTTGATGCCGGAGAGCGAGCCGTCGGTCGCGGTGAGGGTCGCCGTTCCGTTCAGCGTGCGCGTCAACGCATCGACGCTGTCGCCGCTGGCATCGACCGCGAAGGTGAG
The DNA here is from genome assembly GCA_947472885.1 of Hyphomicrobiaceae bacterium. Taxonomy (GTDB): domain Bacteria; phylum Pseudomonadota; class Alphaproteobacteria; order Rhizobiales; family Xanthobacteraceae; genus CANJBX01. The sequence continues at coordinate 51,845 of CANJBX010000024.1, read as the reverse complement.
GTTGCCTTTGCCTTCGACGCGCTTCGTGCCGAAGATCTGCCCGAGGCAGTTTTCGAGATCGACATTGGCGAACAGCATTTGCGATTTCACATCGACGCCGGTCTTGCCCTTCGCCAGCGCGAACGAGCCGGTGATCAGACCGCCATAGGCCTGCGACTCGCCGATGGTGACGGCGAGCTTGCCGGCGCGCAGGTTGGCCGCGACGGCGGTGCGGCCGAGCTTGGCGCTGCCGATGGTGAGTTGCGCCGCCGACATGCGCAGGTCGATGTCGAACGCGGTCATGTCGTTGTTGGTGAAAGGCTTGCGGTTCCATTCGCGCGTGTTGCCGGCGATGAACTCGAACGTCGAGACATAGGGCGACAGGTCGATGCTGCCGGCGGCAAGCGTGCCTTGCAGGATGTTGCGGTCGGTCGTCGCGTAGCTCAGCACGCCTTCCGCGACATTGCCGTCGAGTTCGATGTTGACGCCGGAGAGCGCAAACGTGCCGCCGGATGCCTTGATCTGGGATTTCAGCGCGAAACGGTTGAAGCCGCCGGCCGGCGGTGCGTTGCCGGTGGTCCAGCGCAGCGTATCGCGCAGGCGCGGCGCGTCGGCGGCGAGCGTGCCGTCGATCCGCAGCGTCGGCTTGTTGCTCATGTTGCCGTCGAACGCGACTTTCAGCGGCGCGGCCAGGATGCGGAATTTCAGGCTGGAGTTGTCGCCGGTGAGCGCCGCATAGAAATCGCCGATGGCGACGCTGGCTTCGACATTCTCGTTGCGCCACGCAAACTGTCCGGTGGCGGCAAACGATTTCGAGATCGACGGCCACGCCAGCGACAGTTCGACGTGGTGCAGGGTCTCGCGGATGCCGCGCGAAGCGTCGTCGATGGTGAGGCTGCCGTCGCTGATGTGGATTTCCGAGAACGACAGCGCGGTGCGCTCGGCATTCGGCTTGGTCGCGCGGGCCAGCGTCTCCAGCAGCGTGGACCAGTTGGTCTGCACGCCGTCGCGTTCCGTACGTATCGTGATGCGCGGACGCACCAGCACGATATCGGCGATCTCGATGCGGCCCATGAGCAGCGGCAGCAGGCGCAGCCGCGCGGTCAGGACCTGTGCGGCAAGCGCTGGCTGGTTCGGCGTCTCGCCCAGCACCACATCGTCCAGCGTGATGGTGTCCGGCGGGAAAATCGAGATTGCGGTAGCGCCGCGGACCACCGGGTCGAGGCCTGTCGCCGCCTTGATCTGCGCCTTGACGGCGTCGCGTGCGTTATCGACCGAGATGAGCGACGTCGATAGCCCGATGAAGCCGACGCCAAGGGCGACAGCGACACCGATAACCAGACCAAATCGTTTGAAACCGATCGCTTTTGGCACGCGCGAAAACCTGCAAAAACCGGAGCGAAACTCGGCGATAACCGCCACCCGATCATGGCAGGACTATAGCGTCTGGCGAACCACCGGCAACCGGCGCGCGCCACTATCTACCGGCTGATTAAGGCTAGTTCTTGCCCACGGCCACCTGGTAGCTGGCTTCTGTCCTGGCCTTGATGTCGTCGAGCGTCACGCCGGGGGCCAGTTCGATCAGGGTCATGCCCTTGGTGCCGCCCTTGTCGATGGTAAAGACGGCGAGATCCGTAATAACCATATCGACGACGCCTGCGCCGGTGAGCGGCAGGGTGCACTTGTGCAAGAGCTTCGCCTCGTCCTTGGCGGTATGTTCCATGATGACCACGACTTTCTTGACGCCGGCGACGAGGTCCATGGCGCCGCCCATGCCCTTCACCATCTTGCCGGGAATCATCCAGTTGGCGAGATCGCCGTTCTCCGCGACCTGCATGGCGCCGAGGAGCGCGATGTCGATGTGGCCGCCACGGATCATCGCGAAGCTGTCCGCCGAGGAGAAGAAGCTGGTGGTCGGAATTTCAGTGACCGTCTGCTTGCCGGCGTTGATGAGGTCCGGGTCTTCGTCGCCCTCGTAGGGAAACGGCCCGAAGCCGAGCATGCCGTTCTCGCTCTGGAGCTGCACGCTCATGCCGGTCGGAATATAGTTCGATACCAGCGTCGGAATGCCGATGCCGAGGTTGACGTAAAAGCCGTCGCGCAATTCCCTGGCTGCGCGCTCGGCCATCTGGTCTCTGGTCCAGGCCATGTTCGGCTCCTAAAAACGGCTTGAAATTTGTTTTCGCATGATCTTGTCCGAAAACCGGCATCCACTTTTCGGGATCATGCGAGTACCCGTTTGCGAACGGTGCGTTGTTCGATGTGCTTGACGGCATTCGGGACGTGGACGATGCGCTTCACGAAGACGCCCGCCGTCATGATGTGATCCGGGTCGATGGTGCCCGGCTCGACGAGATGCTCGACCTGCGCCACCGTGATCTTGCCGGCGGTTGCCATCATCGGATTGAAGTTCCGCGCGGTCTTGCGATAGACGAGGTTGCCTTCGGTATCGCCCTTCCAGGCGTGCACGATGGCGAGGTCGGCGACGATGCCGCGTTCCATGATGTATTTCTGGCCGTCGAACTCGCGCTCTTCCTTGCCCTTGGCGATATCGGTGCCGGCGCCGGTGCGCGTGTAGAACGCCGGGATGCCCGCGCCGCCGGCGCGGATGCGCTCGGCGAGCGTGCCCTGCGGATTGAATTCGATCTCCAGTTCGCCGGCGAGGAACTGCTGGGCGAAAGTCTTGTTCTCGCCGACATAGGACGAGATCATGCGCTTGACCTGCCGCGTCTCCAGAAGAATGCCGAGGCCGATGCCATCGACGCCCGCATTGTTGGAGACGATGGTCAGGTTCTTGACGCCGCTATCGCGGATCGCCTCGATCAGCGTGTCGGGAATGCCGCACAGGCCGAAGCCGCCAGCCATGATCGTCATGCCATCCTTGAGGACACCGGCAAGCGCGCTTTTCGCGTCGGCATAGACTTTTTTCATGGCGTCCACCTTGATTCCATCCTGCTGATGATTGTGTAGCCGAGGGGTGGCGTGCCGGGCAAGGGCGCAAGGATTGCAGGCGGATGGCGGACGGATAACGCCGGAATTTCAGGCAGTCGTGCGTGGGGATACCGTATCCAGACCGTCATGAAAGGCGGTATCGGCAAAGCGGACCATGCGGACCAGCGGCAAAATCCCGACTGCGACGATCAGCAGGGCGGCCAGCGCACCTTGCTCGAAACTGCCACGGGTCGCGAACTGGAAAATATAGGTCGCCAGCGTTTCGACATTCAGCGGCCGCAGCAGCAGGGTGGCCGGCAGCTCCTTGAGGCAATCGACGAACACCAGCAGCGCCGCGCCCCACAGCGCCGGTCGCATCAGCGGGATATGAACAGTGCGGATGACCTTCGCCGGCGATGCGCCCGCGACCCGCGCGGCGTCGTCGAGTTCGGGTGCGATGCGGCCAAGCCCGGTCTGCCCGAAGCCGATGGCGATGGCGGCGAACCGCAGCACATAGGCGATGATGAGCGCGGCGCTCGATCCTGCCAGTACGAGGCCAACGCTGCGGCCCGCGACCGCCTGTGTCACGGCATTGATACCTTCGTCGATGGCGACCAGCGGCGTCAGCACGCCAAGCGCCAGCACCGCGCCGGGAATGGCATAGCCAAGCCCTGCCGCCGAGATGCACGCGGTGGCGAACCCGCCGCGCCGCAGGCGCGCGGCGATGGCGATGCCGAATCCCAACACGATGGTGAGGACAGTGGCGGCGATGGTCAGCATCACCGTCGTTGCCGTGTGATGCACGATCACGCGGTCGAAGCCGGTGAGCAGCCCGCGCGCGATGACTTCGTGCACGAGGTAGACAAACGGGATGGCGAAGCCGAACGCGACCGGCAGCGAACAAGCGAGCGTGGCAAGCGCCGCCTGCCGGCCGTGCAACTGCACGCGATCCGGTCGAAGCTGATGATCGCCCGTTGCGTAATATCGCTTTCGCCTGCCGAAACGCTCGATGGCGATCAGCACGGCAACCGCAATCATCATCACGCAGGCGATCTGCGCTGCGCCGGGCAGGCTGTTGCGATTGAGCCATGTGGTGAACACCGATAGCGTCAATGTCTGTACGCCGAGGTATTCGCTGGCGCCGATGTCGTTCAGCGTTTCAAGTAACGCAAGCGCAAGGCCCGCCGCGATGGCGGGCCGCGCCAGCGGCAGCGTGATGTTGCGCAATGCCTGCCATTGCGACGCGCCCATGGTGCGCGCCGCCTCCACCGCCGCTGCACCCTGCATCTGGAATGCCGCTCGCGCCGCGAGATAGACGTAAGGATAAAGCACGGCGCTGATGACGAAGACCGCGCCGCCGAGCGAGCGCACGTTGAACTGCACGTCCAGCAGGCGCGGCACCGCGCCAAGCGCGTCGAATACATCGACGTAGATATAGGCCGATAGATAAGTCGGGATTGCCAGCGGCAACGCGAGCAGCCAGATCAGCCTGTCGCGCCCCGGAAACCGGAACGCCGTGACGAGCCACGCGGCGCCGACGCCGGTCAGCGCGGTCAGCATGGCAACGCCCGTCAGCAGCAGCGCGGTGTTGGCCAGCGCGACCGGAAGCACATAGGCCGCAAGATGCGCCCATACTTCCCCGTCGCCCCGCAGCGCAACGCCGATGAGGCCGAGGATGGGCGCAGCGCCGAGTGCGCCCGCGCCAAGCAATACGGCGGCAGCAAGCGGCTGCCGCAAAAGCGGCTTCGCCGGCGCGCGTTTCGCGGCCGGCGAAGGCTGGTGGGTATCGGCGTTAACGCCGGATGCAGCCTGTGTCAGTTGTCAAACCCGACTTTGTCCACGATGTTGGCGGCAGCCTTGCGGTTATCCGCGATTTTGGAGATCGGCAGCGGGTCGGCCTTGAGCGTGCCGTAACCGGCGATGGTCGGATTGATCGGGATGCCGGCGCGGATCGGATACTCGTAGTTCACGTCGGCGTGCATCTGCTGCGCCTTCTCGCTGACCAGCCATTCGATCAGCTTCATCGCGTTGTCCTTGTTCGGCGCGTAACGCGCCAGCACGACGCCGGACAGGTTCACATGGGTGCCACCGTCCTTGAAGGTCGGCAGGATCACCTTGGTAGCGTCGGCCCATGCCTTCTTGTCGGCTTCCTTGTCGTTCATCAGCGCCCAGTAATAGGTGTTGCCGATACCGATGTCGCATTTTCCGGCCGCGACATCGCGCGCCGTCTCGCGGTCGCCGCCCGAAGGCTTCTGCGCGAGGTTGGCCTTGATGCCGCGCAGCCATTCCTCGGTCTTTGCTTCGCCGGCCTTGGCGAGCATCGCGGCAAACAATGCGTTGTTGTAGATGTGCTGGCCGGAGCGGATGCAGATCTTGCCCTTCCACTTGGGGTCGGCGAGTTCTTCGTAGGTGATGGCCGTCTGCTGCACGCGCTCCTTGGAGACGTAGAACACGCGGGCGCGCAGCGCGATGCCGTACCAGTGGCCTTCGGGATCGCGGTATTGCGGCGGGATCGCCTTTTCCAGCACGTCGGACTTGATCGGCTGGGTGATGCCGCTGCGGGCGGCTTCTTCGAGCCTGCCGATATCGACGGTCAGCAACACGTCGGCGGGGCTGTTGGCGCCCTCGGTCTTGATGCGCTGCTCAAGGCCGTTGCTCGCGGAAATCACATTGACCTTGACGCCGCTGTCCTTGGTGAAGGCATCGAACAATGGCTGGATCAGCTTGGTCTCGCGGTAGGTGTAGACGTTGACTTCGCCCGACTGCGCCAACGCGGCTGTCCCGGCGGCCATCATGCCGACGGTGACAAGACAGGTTGCGGCAAGATGGCGGGTGAGGCGGTCGACCATGCGAAGTCTCCTGTGCGCGCTAAACGGTAGCGGCGCCCAGAAGAATTCACGGGGGAGCATCGTCAAGAAAATTCAGCGTTAAAAAAGCCCGGCGCGGCTGCATCAGTTTGGAATCAATCAAAAATTCCCGGCTTGAGCCTTGAGGGCGTTTTGAATTTTCTGAAAAATTATTGCCCGCGCTTGCTTGCGGCAAACCGTCTCATGCCGGGCGGCCCAAATCGGGATCAGCGCGAAGCGTGACGTGCCGGCGCGGGCTGGCTGGCAATCTCGGCAATCAGCTTGTTGATGATGGCCCGCCCGAACGACTCGAAATTCTGGGCCACCATCACGAAGGCGCCAACGCCGCCGATCACGTTGTCACGATAATAGTTGGCGAGCCCGCCCGGCGGGTTGGTGTGGTCGGCGTTCCAGGCAAGCGGCGTCTCGCTCAGGATCACGAGGCCATTGATCGTGATGCCCTTGGCGGTCGCTTCATCGCGCGCGGATTGAATGTCGCGGCCGGAGTTGTTGGTGCCGTCGCCCGATACGTCGATGGTATGGCGTGAGGCGGTGTAGGGCGAGCGCGCAAGCTGTGCGACTGCGAAGTCGATACCAGAACCGATGGCGGTGCGGTCGGCAAACGGGCGTTGCGCCTCGACGATCTGGCTTGAAAAATCCTGCGCCGATTTGGCGTCGCCGATCAGCGTCCAGTCGATGATGACTTTCTGCGAAGTCACGCCTGACCATTCGACGAATGCGACGGCGATCTTGCCGCGCCGCCCCGACTTGATCGCCTCCATGACCTTCGGGTTGGTGATGGCGGCCGCGTAGCCGTTGCGCTGGAGATTGAATTTTGCGGAATCGATGCTGCGCGAAACGTCTGCCGCCAGCACCAGCAACAGATCGACCTCTTCGGTTGCCCGCGCGGAGGCGGCAAGCGACAGCACCAGGGCAAGGGCAGCGACAAACGCTCTGACCAACCGCAGCATACCCACCTCCACATGCAGAAGGAGCGCGAGCTTCAGGTGCGACGAGCTTAGCGTAATTGCACGCGGGCGCGAGTCCCCCGGGAGTGGAATTCACCGGGAAGCGGAGCGGGCGTCAGAGGCTGGCGGGAAAGGTAACTTCGAGCATGGTGCCGTCCTCGATCTTGCTGGTCGTGACGAGGGTGGCGTGATTTGCCTCGAGCATGGCGAGGGTGATCGCCAGGGTCAGCTTGTCGGCCGGGATATCCGCCGGAGGCCGCTTGGCATTCGGATTGCTCGCGGACTGGAACTCCGCGAGTTCTTCTGCGCTCAGGCTGGCGCCGGTGTCGCGCAGCCGCAGCACGACCTTGCCCGCGCCCGCAAGCGCGGTCGATACGATTACCTGGCCGCCGGGACCGGCAAACCGGATCGAACTGGCCAGCAGGTTGGTGACGATGGTGGCGAGCGAATCCGCTTCCGCGGCGACCGGCACCGCAATTGCGGACATCGAGGTGCGGATGAGAACGCGGACGCGGCTCGCTTCCGGCTGCATCCTGGCGACCGAGGCTTTCACGATGTCATTGAGGTTGATGCCCGGCAGCACGGCATCGACCTTGACGCTTTCGGCCTTTGACAGGCTGGAGAGGTCTTCAAACAGGCTGAGGATGCGCACGCCTGAGCCGCGAATATCCGCGAGGTAGGCGCGATAGCGTTCGTTGCCGATGGGGCCGAAGCGTTCTTCCAGCATCGTATCGACGTTGCTGACGGCGGACGACAGCGGCGCGCGGACCTGTTCGGTAATCTGGCCGAGAAGCTCGGCGCGTTCGGCGACGGCCGCATCGGCGATGCGCCGGGCTTCTGCGATGGAGGATTCGAGTTCGGCGATGCGCGCGCGATCGGCATCGCTAGTCTGCACTGGGATGACGCTGGCCGCTGCCTGGACGGCGCTGGCCGGCGCTGCCTGCGCGCGGGGAGGTGCTATTCCGACCAGAACAAGCGCGAGCGCGTTCTCGCCGTTCCACGGAATGGAGAACAGCCGGCCTTCGACGGGCACCTGCGCGCCTTGTCCGGTCGTAATCGTCAGTGTCTGGCTGCCGGAATTGGGATTTCCGCCGCTGGTTTCGATGAAAAGGCTATCCAGACCACCGGCTTCAACAAATGCCGGCAGCGAGGCGTAGCCGACCTGATCGAGGAACGCGCGGTTGGCATAGAACAACGTCTCGAAGCGATAGATCAGTACGCCGAGCGGCAGCTTGTCGACCAGCGCATGGGCGTCGGAACCCTGCGTGAGCCACGCCGGAGCCTTGGAAGGCGTGCTTTCGTCCGGCGCGCTTTCGCCGGTCGCATCTTCGAGCATGTTTGCGGCAGGCTCGTCTTCATTGACGCGCGTGGCGCGGCCATCGATGCCGATGCCGGGCGACGAGCGCAATGCGGGTGTGGCGGCGGACTTGAGGCGCGTTGACAGTTGCCGCGCAATTTCGCTGAAGGCGCTGCGTTCGCCGTCGTTCAGTCCGGGAACATGGGCTTCCGCTGCCGGAGTTGCGGCAACCACTGGCGCTGCGACGGCAGCCGCAGGTGCGATGGCGCGGAACGGCAATACATTCAGTACCGGCGGCACGACCGTGAAAATGACGCGCTCAGCCTCGGCGGCGCGCTGCGTGGCGGATTCGACCGGCGGCATCGATATGACGGGCTTTGCCTCGGGCGGACGCGCGGCCCGTTCGCTGCGTTCGTAGTTGATCGCCTTGAAAGTTTCGACGTCGCGGCAGACGCCAAAGCCGCGATAGCCGGTGAAGGTCCGCTGGCGGTCGTAGATCGGCAGGCCGGACAATTCGACCTTCAGCCGCAGGTCGCTGTCGTCGGCGGGCCACTGGACGGTGACGCCGCTCCATGTGTCACGCGTCGCAACCGCGCGCGCGACTTCGCTGTCGGGATCGAGTTGCAAGGTGGCGCTGATATCATACCACGATTTGCCAAGGACCTGCGCGGTTACCGGGCCGATCAGGTTGATGAAATCTTCCGATGCCAGCGTGAAGTTCTCGTTGGTATCCATCTGCCAGACAAAGCGCAGCGGATGCTGGCGGTCCATCACGGGCGTGGGCGGAACGGCCGGCGCTGCGGGCGGTTCGGGAATGGCGGGTGCGACAGCTTCCGAAACGACAGGCTCAGGAGCCGCCGGTTCTGGAACCGTAACAGGCACGGGCGCTTCAGCTGCCGAAGGTTCAATGGCAACAGGCGCAACAATCTCCGGTTTCGCTGCGACGGGCGCTTCCGGTGCTTTGGCTTCTTCAACGACCGGCTCCGCCGGTGGCGTCGCCGCCTCGACAGGCGCAGCAACCTGAACAGGCGCGGGCGGTTCGATGGCGGCCGGTGTTTGAACAACAACTGGCGTCTCAACAGTAGGCGCGGCGACGGTTACAGGCGGCTGCACAGTCTGTTGAACCGGCGGCGTCACTGGCGCGGCAAGGCGCCATTCCGCTGCGGTCGTGCCGAAGCGAACGACCAATAGCGTGCTGGCGTCCCGGCCGATGCGAACCATCGAAACATTGCCGGCGAGTGTGTCGCCCGTGGAGGCTCCGTCACGCAGGGCTTCGCTGGCCAGCGCGCTGCCGTTGAAGGCGATCAAGGTATTGGCGCTGGCGGTGCGCTGGCGGCCGTTCGGCGTTGCGTAAACCAGTGCGCCATCGGGCGAGAATACGGCGAGGGCTTCGTCGCTGCCGTCGAACAGGCGGCGTGCGCGCTCGAACGAGACTATCGGCTGTCCGATGACTTCCGAACCCTGAATGAAAATCGCCTGGGTGCCGTCGGCGAGCGTGATGCGCGCGCATGCGGCGGTGAGGAGACGCATGAAGCCGGTACCGAAGGCGCGCAGCCGTTCGAGACGCGGCGCGCCTTCGTGCGACAGTGAAGTGGCGAGGCGTGCAACCTGGCTCGATGTGCGGTCGTTCGGCGCGAACTGGCGCCGGGTCAATTCAGTGACGGTCGAAGATCCGAGCAGCGCGGCGCCGGCGGCATTCGCCCACAGCACCTGCGTTGCATCCATGCTCCACACCCACGCGGGTTCCGGGCTGGCGGCGCACGCCGTGAGCCTTGGATCGCGAAAGAGAAGTGAAGCGGACGCAGGACTCATCTATCGGGCACCTGTGCCGCAGCGAAGACGGAATGCCTCGCGCTTACGGATTGCACCTTAGTCATAAAGCGGGCCTTCCATGGCGTCCACGATTGCACGCCAAAAGCGCGCATCAACAAGCGGATAACCTTAATCTTGCAAGCGTTTTAAGCAGTACCCATCTCACGTGAAGCATCAGCCAAACCATCCATTTGCGGCGTGACCATGATGGTGGAATGATGAGGTGTGGATTGATGGTGAACGGCTGGCCGGGCGGGGTTAGCGGGCCGTTTTGGCGACGGGCGGGTACAGCAACAGGAGCGGAAAATGACCAAAGGGCCGAATTCACCGTTTGAGATTCCACCGGACATGCTCGCCTTTACGGAGAAGAGCTTCGATCAGGCGCGCACTGCGTTTGAGAAGATGATGGGCATGGCCCAGACGACCATTGCGTCCGTCGAAGGTCAGCAGAAGGCGGCGCAGGCCGGTGCCAGGGACATCAGTTCCAAGGCCATGGAGTTCGCCGAGCGCAATGTGGCGGATGCCTTCACCTATGCGCAGAAGCTGGTCCAGGCGAAGGACCCGCAGGCGCTGCTCCAGTTGCATACCGAGTTCGTGCAAACCCAGATCAAGACCCTGACCGAACAGGCCAAGGTGCTGGGCGAAAAGGCAACCAGTGCGGCCAAATCCAGCATCACGCCAAAAGGGTGATGTTTCTCAGAAACTTAAACTCAGGTATCCGATGCTTCTGACGGTAAATTTGGTGCATTGCAATAAAAATGTTGCAATGCACCATGACCGTTGCTATATTGGATTCGACGATGAATGAGGACGCGGTCAGGCCGGTAGCCGGTCCTTAGCCTCAGGCCATCGAAAGCGTGCAAACGATTTCAACAGGGTCTTGTCCCGCCGCGTTGTGGACCAGCCCCAAAAGAATGGATCCCATGTCTGAGGCCACCATGTCTGCCAAGATCAAAACCCCGAAGCCGGCTGTCAGCTTCACTGAAACCACTGCTTTCCCGGCGTTCGGCAAGTTTGAAATGCCCAAGTTCGAGATGCCGAAGTTCGACATCCCGACCATGGAAGTCCCGGCCGCGTTCCGCGATTTCGCGGAAAAGGGCATTGCCCAGGCCAAGGGTAACTACGAGAACGTGAAGGCCGCTGCTGAAGAAGCGACGGATACGCTCGAAGAGACCTATTCCACGGCCTCCAAGGGCATGTCGGAGTACGGCCTGAAGATGATCGAAGCTTCGCGCACCAACACCAATGCGTCGTTCGATTTCGCGACCCAGCTGTTCGGCGTGAAGTCGCTCTCGGAAGTGGTCGAACTCACGACCGCTCACGCCCGCAAGCAGTTCGAAGCCTTCACTGCGCAAGGCAAGGAACTGACCTCGATTGCCCAGACGGTCGCCACCAAGACCGCCGAGCCGATCAAGGACAGCGTTTCCAAGGTGTTCAGCAAGGTCGCGTAACGCCTCTGCGGCTTCACAATGGGCCGTTTGCGTAGCTGATAAGCTCAGAGAAGCCCGGGTTTGCCCGGGCTTTTTCTGTTTCCGGATGTCCGGAAGCCGGTTTTGTTAAGCGCCTGCGATATTTGGGTAAGTCTTTGCCTGTGCGGGCCTTGTCATGGCGGCGGCTTGCACCTAGTTTCCGGCCCGCTTGTGCAGGCGTAGCTCAGTTGGTTAGAGCGCCGGTCTGTGGAACCGGAGGTCGGTGGTTCGAGCCCACTCGCCTGTACCATTTTCCACCCGTATCTACCGCGCTACCGGGCCGCGCTGTTCATTCGGCAGGCAATCGCGTAGGTTGCCCATCATGTTGAACGTTAACGTCAGTTCGCGCCGGGGCGGCGCAGCGCCGGTGTCTGGATGATCAGCAATTCGCTCATCAAGTCCGTGCGCAATCTGCGCAATGCGGTGGCAATCAACATCAACGCCGCGCGCAAGACGGAATTCATCCCGCCGCGCGGGCCGTTCCTCAATATCGAGACGTCGAGCCTGTGCAACCTCGACTGCGTGTTCTGCGCCTATGGCAAGAAAGAATCGCCCAAGCTGACGATGACGAATGCCTTTTTCGAGGACACCGTCCGGCAGGCCGTCGGCATGGGGTACGTCGAATACGACCTGACGCCGTGCACCGGCGACGTGTTCATGGACCGGCGCATCTTCGACAAGTTCGACTTCCTCGATACCGCGCCGGGCGTGAAGGCTTACGGCTTCTATACGAACTTCTGCGTTCCGCGCCCGAAGGACATCGAACGGCTGACCAAGCTCAAGCGCCTTACCGGCATTGGCATCAGCATCTATGGCCATGACCTCGATACGTTCCTGAAAATCTCGCGTTCGACCGAAGCCGTCTATCGCCGGATGGTGCGCAATCTCGAACAGTTGCTCGGCATTGTCGAAACGCGCGGCTTCCAGGTCCACATCGCGGTGCATCCGGGCCGCGACTCGATCCGCAGGCGCAAGAGCGAGATCACAGATCTGCTCGACCGCTTCAAGAAAGCCGGCATCACCGTCAAGCTGACCAAGGGCCTCTATAACAACTGGGGTGGCTTTGTGACCCAGGACGATCTGCGCGGCCTGCCGCTCAAGGTCGGCGGCGTCGATGACATCTACAAGAAGGGCGCTTGCGTGCGCCTGTTCACGACGATTCAGGTGATGGCGACCGGCATTATCAATGGTTGCGCGTGCCGCGACGCCGACGCAACGCTGCGCCTCGGCGATCTCAACGACGCACCGATGGCGCAAATCATCTCGACCAAGAATCCGGCCTATATGGAGTTGATCGACGAGCAGCAGCGCGGCGAATTCCGGCCCGTGTGCAAGAGCTGCGACTTCTACGCCAGCATCTATCACAAGAGCAGTACGTACCGGAAACAAGGCATCGAGCTGCAGACGCTCGGCGAATGGCGCAACGCCAACGATTGAGTTCTGCTTGCCGCGTCAGCCGATGGTGCAGCGCAAATAGCGATGGCCGAGATACGCGGAAATCGCGACGACAGCGATAACGGCAAGGCCGTGCCAGATCGCCACCGACACCAGCGAATTTTCAGGGCAGTGCCACAGATAAATCGCAGCAGCGAGTGAACTCGCGAGCAATCCCGAGATCGCGCCAGCGGTGCGCGGCGCCGCCAGCGACGTGCTGCGCAGCACATAGAAGATGCTGCTCAGGATCGGCATGGAGAACAGGAAGATCATCGTGAAACACACGCCCGGTGCTGTAGACGTGAAGCGGTTGCTCCACGTCTGGCTTGGCGTGCGCGCCAGTTCCAGCGCAATGCCGACGCCGAGCAGCAGCGGCGCCGGGAGGAGATACTTCCAGACCCCGTTGGAAGCACCGGGCTGCGTGAATTCCACCAGCGACCACAGCGCGCCGGCCGCCAGCGTGAGCCATATCGACAGATTGAATGCCTGGGCCGTGTCGATACCGTCGTCGAGGCCGGGATTGCGCACCAGCACGAGGATGACCACGGCAAGCACCGGCAAGGCGGCGGCGAGCGTCCCGGCGATCAGCGTGAGCATCATGATCCCGCGGCTGGGGTTGGTGTCGCCGGCTTCGTCGAGGGTGTTTTTGCCGTTTTTCATTTTTGTTCTTTCTGTCCAGCCCTGATCTGGCTGCGATTCCCCGACGCGAACGTTTCGCAGCTTCGCTGAAATATCATGCAGGCTCAACGCTTGGGTCGCATGTGGGCAAAAAGTTGCGCATTTGACCGCGACCGCAGGCGCGTTTACGCTTTACCCAAGCCGTCCCTCAGCGTCGGCAAATAACGGCAAACCCTTGATAATCTTGCAGTCAGGGCCCCGGAAGGGCAGCGGGAACGATCCATGGAAAGATCATTCAAAACCGAAGTGGAGTCGCTGAAACTCGGCGCGGGCGATATTTTCGCCGGCGAGGGTATTCTGGCCGTCACCAAGGGACTGTTGCAGTCCGGCGTGAGCTACGTCGGCGGTTATCAGGGTTCCCCGATCTCGCATCTCATTGACGTACTCGTGGATGCGAAGCCGCTGATGGACAAGCTCGGCGTGCATCTCGAAACCTCGACCAGCGAAGCTGCCGCCGGCGCCATGCTGGCCGCCTCGATCAACTATCCGATCCGTGGCGCCGTCACCTGGAAATCGCCGGTCGGCACCAATGTCGCCTCCGACGGTCTTTCCAATATCTCGTCGTCCGGCGTCATCGGCGGAGCGGTGATCATTCTTGGCGAGGACTACGGCGAGGGCGCCAGCGTCATTCAGGAGCGCAGCCACGCTTTCGCGATGAAGTCGTCGATGTGGTTACTCGATCCGCGACCTAATCTGGCGTCGATCGTCAATCTCGTCGAAAAGGCATTCGAACTTTCGGAAGCGTCGAACTCGCTCGTCATGATGCAGCTGCGCATCCGCACCTGCCACGTCTATGGCCGGTTTGAGGCCAAGGACAATCTCACTGGAAAAATCTCGCGCAACAGCAAGCTCGACAAGCCGGACTTCTCGATGATGCGCCTGCCGCAGCCGGGCTTCACGGTCGCGCAGGAGAAACTCAAGCTTGAGACGCGCCTGCCTGCGGCGATCAAGTTCATCAAGGACAACAAGCTCAACGAGCAGTTCCCCGGCGACAGCAACGAAGTCGGCATTATCCTGCAGGGCGGTCTCTATAATACCGTGCTGCGCGTGATGCAGCGCATCGGTCTTGCGGATACGTTCGGCAATTCACGCATTCCAATTTACTGCATGAACGTCACCTATCCGATGGTGCCGGACGAGATCACGCAATTCTGCGCCGGCAAGCGCGCCGTGCTGATGATGGAGGAGGGGCATCCCGACTACATCGAGCAGATGCTCAACACGGTACTGCGCCGCGCCGATATCAATGCGCGCATCTTCGGCAAGGACGTCCTGCCGATGGGCGGCGAATATACCGCCGACGTCGTGATGAAGGGGCTTATCGGTTTCCTCGACAAGGTCCGTCCCGCCGGCATGGATGGGCTTATCGATATGGCCCAGAAGCAGGTCGAGCAGATCGCCGGCTTCAAGGCGACCGCCAACGAACTCGTCGGCACCGCGATCCCCGGCCGCAACCCGACCTTCTGCACGGGTTGCCCGGAACGCCCGATGTTTGCCTCGATCAAGCTCGCGGAGCGTGAACTCGGCAAGACCCATGTCTCCGGCGATATCGGTTGCCATTCGTTCGGCATGTATGCGCCGTTCAATATCGGCAATACCTGCGTCGGCTATGGCCTCGGCCTCGCCAGCTCTACCGGCATCGCGGCGAATTTTTCCAAGCGCACCATCTCCATCATGGGCGATGGCGGCTTCTGGCATAACGGCCTCACCACCGGCGTTGCTTCCGCCACCTATAACAACGCCGACGGCGTGCTGGTCGTCATCAAGAACGGCTACACCTCGGCGACCGGCTGGCAATTCCTGCCGTCGTCGATGCAGCGCCGCGAAGGGCTTGTCCATCAGGACCAGACCATCGAGAAAGCGTTGCGCGGCGTCGGCATCAAATGGATGAAGACGGTCGATAACTACAAGGTCGGCAATGTCGCCAAGGTGCTGAAGGAAGCGCTGACCACGGCAGAAAAGGGCCTCAAGGTCATCATCGCGCAGGGCGAGTGCATGCTCGCCAAGCAGCGCCGCGTGCGCGCCGAGGATGCCAAGAACATCGCCGCCGGCCGCCGCGTCGCCAAGCCGAAGTTCAACATCGACGATCAGGTCTGCACCGGCGATCACTCCTGTATCCGCCTGTCGGGTTGTCCGTCGCTCACCATCAAGGAAAACCCCGACACGCTGCGGCGCGATCCGGTGGCGACCGTGATTGAAAGCTGCGTCGGCTGCGGACTGTGCGGCGAGATTTCGCACGCCGCAATCCTGTGCCCGAGCTTCTACAAGACCGAACTCGTCCATAACCCCGGCATCATCGAACGTATGCTCGACGGCCTGCGCCGCCGGGTTATCGCGAGGCTTGCAACGCCGCCGGCCGCGATCACGCCCCTCATCTCGACGGGCGGCGCTATCGCCCAGGCCGCGGAATAGAAGCAGACACAAATGTCAGACGTGCGTCCTGTAACAGTGTTGATTTCCGCGCTCGGTGGCGAGGGCGGTGGCTTGATGACCGACTGGATTCTCGCGGCCGCTCGCGAACACAATCTGGTCTGTCAGGCGACTTCGGTGCCGGGCGTTGCCCAGCGCACCGGCGCGACGACCTACTACATCGAGGTGTTCAACCAGAAGCTGGAGCCCGGCAAGCCCGAGCCGGTGATGGCGCTGTACCCGCAGGCCGGCGACATCGACATGATGGTCGCGAGCGAACTCGCGGAAGCAAGCCGCGCCTGCCAGAACGGCTTTGTGACGCCCGACCGCACGACGCTCATCACATCGACGCATCGGTTCTACCTGCTCGACGAGAAGATGGGCATGGCCGACTCAAGGCTCGATGTCGAACGGCTGGAGAATGCGGCGCGCAAGATGGCCAAGCACGTCGTTGCCGCCGACTTCGCACGCGCGGCGCGCGATGCCGGGACCGTCATCAATGCGGTGCTGCTGGGCGCGATTGCAGGCGCCGGCCTGCTGCCGATGCCCGTTGAATCTTTCGAGCGCGCCATCAAGGGTGAAGGCAAGGGCGCGGAAGCGAGCCTGCGCGGGTTCTATTACGGTCTGTCGGTCGCGCGCGGCGAAGTGGTCGAGCTGCAGCCGCGCGTGCGCGCTTTCGCGCCGAAGGCGGAAGCGCCGATTGTTTCCGATACGCTGGAAACCCTGCGCGACCGCATCGTGCGTGATTTTCCGCCGATGACCCATGAGATCGTCATGGAAGGCACGGCGCGCACCTTCGATTATCAGGATATCGACTACGCCAGGCTCTACCTCGACCGGCTTGGTCCGGTGCTGGCGGCGGAACGTGCAGCGAAGGGCGACTTCGTAACGACGCGCGAAACCGCGCGTTATCTCGCGCTCTGGATGGCCTACGAAGACGTGATCCGCGTTGCGCAGATCAAGACCCGGCTGGAGCGCGTCGAGCGCGCACGCGGTGGCGCCGGCGGCAAGCCGGAACAGACCGTCATCATCACGGAATTTCTCAAGCCCGGCCTCGACGAGTTCTGTTCGCTGCTGCCGTCGTTTGCCGCGCGCCCGCTGCTGGCCTGGGCGGATCGCACCGGACGGCGCGACTCCTTCAATGTCGGCCTGCATCTGCGCACCAGCACAATCTTCGGCTTCATCATGCTGCGCGCGATGGCGGGGATGAAGTTCTGGCGCCGCCGCGGCCATCGTTTCAGCGTCGAGCAGGCCTTGATGACGCGCTGGCTTGCCGCCGTCGAAGCCGCGACCACGCGCGAACCTTCGCTCGGCCGCGAAGTCGCCGAATGTGGGCGTCTCATCAAGGGCTACAGCGACACCCATCGCCGCGCGCAACGCAATTTCATCCGGCTGATGGATACGGTGGTCGATCCGGCTTTGGCGACTTCCAACGGCGCCGACTATTATATGAATGTCGCCGCGGCGCTCGCGACCGCGCGCAAGGCGGCGCTGGCCGACCCCGAAGGCGATGCGCTCAACACCACGCTCGCCAAGCTCAATTACCCGGTTGCCGCCAATGGATAGCGCGGTGCTTGATCGTGCGGCGGCGGGCGGCGCGCAAGCAGCCAATGCCCAGATTGTCATTGATCGCCTGAGTCATACCTACCGCCCGGCCCATGGCCGTCCGGTGCTGGCGATTGACGATGTTTCGCTCACCGTCGGCCGCCGCGAGTTTCTCGCGCTGTTGGGTCCGTCAGGTTGCGGAAAATCCACGCTGCTGTACCAGCTCGGCGGCTTCCTGCCGACCGAGACCGGCACCATCACTGTCGATGGCAAGAAGGTGCAGGGGCCGGGGCCGGATCGCGGCATCGTGTTCCAGCATTTCGCGCTGTTTCCCTGGAAGACGGTGCGCGCCAACGTCATGTACGGCCTTCAGCGCATGAGCCTTCCGAAAGCGGAACAGGAGCGCCGCGCGCAGGAATTCATCGACCTCGTTGGCCTGAGCGGTTTCGAGGACTCTTACCCCTCGCAGCTTTCCGGCGGCATGAAGCAGCGCTGCGCCATCGCGCGCACGCTCGCCATCGATCCTGAAATATTGCTGATGGACGAACCGTTCGGCGCACTCGATGCCCAGACGCGCCATCTGATGCAGACCGAATTGCTGGCGATCTGGAACCGCTCGCCCAAGACCGTGATCTTCGTGACCCATGACGTGCAGGAGGCGGTCTATCTCGCCCAGCGCGTCGCGGTGATGTCGGCACGGCCGGGCCGCATCAAGGCCATCATCGACCTCGACTTCGACCGCCGTGACCCACATCTCACCAAGTCCAAGGCTTTCGTCGACAAGGTCGATGAGATCTGGGAACTGGTGCGCGGCGAAGCGATCAAGGCGCAAGCGGGGAAGGCGTGAGCGCCATCCTCATGCGTTCCGGGCCGGCGTTCGCGGCGGGGCTGTTCCGTTATCTCCCCATCGTCTTTCTGCTGCTGCTATGGCACATGGCGAGCACGTTTCATCTTGTATCGACGGCGGTGCTGCCGCCTTTGTCGAGCGTATTGTCCTCCGGCTATGACCTCGTTTCGACGGCGGAGTTCTGGGACAATACCGGCTCGTCGATGTACCGCGGCGGCATGGGCTTGCTGCTTGCCATCGTGATTGGTGGCGCGCTCGGCATCGCCATGGCGTGGTGGAAGCCGATCCGTTACGTGTCGAGCCCGCTGGTCGAAATCTTCTATCCGCTACCCAAGTCGGCGCTGATCCCGATTACGGCGCTATGGCTCGGCTTTGGCGACGCTTCGAAAATCCTGCTGATCTTTCTCGGCTGCATGCTGCCCGTCACCATCGGCGCGTTCAACGGCGCGCGCGGCGCGGAACAGACCTTGATCTGGTCGGCGCGCAGCCTCGGCGCCAGCCGGTGGCGGACGTTGCTCGATGTGGTGGTGCCAAGTGCCCTGCCGGAATTGCTGAATGGCGCGCGCACGGCGCTGGCGCTGTCGTTCATCCTGCTGGTGAGTTCCGAAATGATCGTGGCGCGCAAGGGCCTCGGCTACCTGATCGGATTTCTTGGCGACGGCGGCAACTACGACGCCATGTTCGCGGTCGTGCTGGTCGTGGCCGCGCTTGGGTTCTTTGCCGATCGCGTCTATCTCGCGTTTGCCAGGCGGGTGCTCCGATGGCGCGAATAAACCAGGGCGGCGCGCCAATGGCATCGCCGGAGCATGACTCCGGGCAGCTGCCGCATTTCGTCCGCTCGTTCGGGTGGGGCGTGGTGGCGTGGCTGCCGGTCATCATTCTGCTGGTCGCATGGGAAGTCGTCGCGCGCAGCGGCACGGTGACACCGTTCATGCTGCCGACGCTGACCCGCGTGTTCGAGCGCATGGGCAGCGAACTCGTTTCCGGCGAACTGCCGATTGCCGTTGGGCTGACGCTATGGCGCGCGCTCGCGGGTTTTGTCATCGCAGCGGTGCTGGGCATCGCGCTTGGCCTTGCGATGGCGCGCAACAGGTTCTTCTACTGGTTCTTCGATCCGATCATTTCGGTCGGGTTTCCGATTCCGAAAATTGCGTTCCTGCCGATCCTCGTGCTGTGGCTCGGCTTCTTCGACCTGTCGAAGATCACGATGATCGCGTTCAACACGATCTTCCCGGTCGTTACCGCAACCATCGTCGGCGTCTACAGCGTCGAGAAGGAAATCATCTGGTCGGCGCGCAACCTTGGCACCAGCGAACGCGGGATGCTGTGGGAAATATTGCTCCCGGCCGCGATGCCGCAGATTTTCACGGGGCTGCAGGTCGCACTGCCGATTGCGCTGATCGTCGGCGTGCTGACCGAGATGGCGATGGGCGGCTACGGCGTCGGTGGCAGCATGCAGACCGCCTCGCGCATGGCGGACTCGCTCGGCGTGTTCGCCGGCATCTTCGAGATCGCCGTGGTCGGCTATGTGATGGTAAAACTGATGGCGATGCTGCGCCGCCACCTGCTGCGCTGGCACCAGGAATCGCAGGAACCGACGACTGTCTAGGCCTGAACGCGCTTGACTTTGCACGGGCGTGACTTTGAAATCTGCCAACAGAACAATAACAAGCTGAACGCTCGAAACATCAGGGAGGTTGAAATGCGACTTTGGAAAACGTTGCTGGGTGCAGCGCTTGCGCTTCCGCTCACGCTCGGTGCCGCGCTCGCGCAGACGCCGGTCAAGATCCGCATCGCCTGGGTGGTGCCGGTCGCGAACTCGCCGACCATTCTCTATGAAAAGCCCGACATCCTGAAGTTCAAGGGCAAGAGCTATGACATCGAACTGATCCGCTTCCAGGGCACGCCGCCGATGATCACGGCGCTGGCCGCTGGTGAAGTCGACGTCGCGCTGCTCGCGTATTCGTCGCTGGCGCTCGCGATCCAGAACGCCGGCATGGAAGACCTGCGCGTCATCGCCGACGAAGCCCAGGAAGGCGTCGATGGCTATTACACCTCCCCGTTCATGGTGCTCAAGGATGGGCCGATCAATACCGTTGCGGACATCAAGGGCAAAGTCATTGCCACGGTCGGGCAGGGCTCGGCGGTCGATATCGCGATGCGTGCGTACCTGAAGAAGAACGGTCTCGAGGACAAGCGCGATTACTCCTCGGTCGAAGGCGCGTTCCCGAACATGCGTGCGCTGCTCACCGAGAAGAAGGCCGACCTGATCTCGGTCGTGCTGCCGTTCTCGATCAACCCGGAACTGGTGGAGAAGGGCAAGACCCTGTTCACCGTGAAGGACTCGCTCGGCAAGTCGGAGTTCATCGTGTGGGTCGCCAAGGATGGCTTCCTGCAGAAGAACAAGGCCGCCGTGACGGATTTCATGGAAGACTCGATCCGCTCGCTCAAGTACCTGATGGACCCCAAGAACCGCGCCGAACTGCTGCAGACCGCCGCGCGCGTCAGCAAGCTGCCGGAAGCGGCGTTCTCGGGCTGGATCTACACCAACAAGGATCTCTATCGCGATCCCGACATGCTGCCCGACGTCGAGGCGCTCCAGCGCAGCATCGACATTCAGCAGTCGCTCGGCCTCTTGAAGAACAAGATGGACATCAGCAAATACGTCGATGTCAGCATGACGCAAGCCGCTGCCAAACGGCTGAAGTAGGTTCGCTGAATTTCGACACAAGGCCGGCGCTGTTGTAACGGCAGCGCCGGTTTTTCTTTGCCCACCTGCTGCCCGCGTATTGCCCATACACACGAAGCCTTGATCGCTATCGCGACCGATTATCGAATGTATGCCGCAGCCGCCTCTTGAGCGGACAGGGCGCGTGGCCCTATCAATCGTTTCCGCTATTCTCATCGGCGATCCTTTCCGGACTTTCCGACCAGACCCACAGGAGTGAACCTTGGCCATTATCCCGAAGCAGCTTCATGCCCCGATCAACGGCGCATTCCCCGCCAACACCTGCCTCGTTGCGACCGTGATGCCGAACGGCTTTGCGCAGGTAACGCCCCGCGGCAGCGTACTGGTGCTGGACGACGAAACGCTGGCGTTCTGGGAGCGCGGCAAGGGCTCGACCAATGCCGAACTCAAGGACGGTACCAAGGTGACGATCTATCTCCGCGATCCCAAGCTGCGCGAAGCAGGCGTTCTTCCCGCGGGCGGCATTGCGCGTTTTTACGGTACCGCCAAACTTCACAAGGGCGACGCCATGACCGACAAGATCTGGGACAAGATGGTCCAGCCGGAAAAGGATCGCGACCCGGAGCGCAAGGGCTTTGCCGTCTCGGTGAAGGTCGAACGCGCCGAGGATCTCAGCGGCGCGCGCCTCGAAATCAAGTAATCTCGAAATCAAGTTGTTGCAGCGAATGCCCCGGCGTCAGCGCCGGGGCATTCTGCGTTTTGAGGCATAGTGTGATTTCCCGCCGCGGCCTTGCGCGGCCCTCGTGTTTCTACGGATACTTGCGGCCGGGAGAAACGCCTTGAACGCCAGCAACAGCGGTAACACCACCACGCCGGCGGAAACGCCGGTCCTGATCGTCGGTGGCGGGCCGGTCGGCTTGGCGCTGGCGCTCGATCTTGGCTGGCGCAATATCCCGTGCGTATTGATCGAGCAGGGCGATGGCGAGGTCGTCGATGCCAAGATGTTTACGACCGGCATCCGCTCGGTCGAGTTCTGCCGCCGCTGGGGCATCGCGGAAAAGGTCAAGCACTGGGGCTTTCCCGAGGACTATCCGTTCGACAACGTTTTCGTCACCAGCCTCGACGGCCATGAACTCGGCCGCATCCCGATGCCGGCGTTCAGGGACATTCCGCCGTTCGCGGTAAGCCCGGAAGGCTACGCCCATTGTCCGCAGTTCGTGTTCGATCCGATCCTTGCGGCGGAGGTGCAGAAATATCCCGGCGTGACGCTGCGCTATCACACGCGGCTGGTGTCGTTTTGCGACGAAGGCGAGGGCGTCGTTGCTGAAATCGTCAACGACAAGACCGGCCAGCGCTGGGAAATCCGCGCGCAATATCTCGTCGGCTGCGATGGCGTTGGCTCGACGGTGCGCAAGCAGCTCGGCTTCGGGATGCACGGTGCGGGCATGATCAATCATTCGTTCAATGTGATGTTCCGTGCGCCCGCGCTGTGGGAGCATCACGACAAGGGCAAGGCCGGACGTTACGTGATCGTCGGCGACGAAGGCGCCTGGGCTTCGCTGACGCCGGCCGATGGCAAGGATCTCTGGCGGCTGATGATCCACGGGGATCTCGATACCGATCCGGCCTCGGTCGATCCCGCGCATGAGTTGCGCCGGGCCATTGGCGCCGATACGCCGTTCGAGATCGTGAAATTCGGCCACTGGATCAGGCGGCATCTCGTTGCCGACCGCTATGCCAGGGGCCGCGTGCTGCTCGCGGGCGACGCCGTGCATGTGATGCCGCCGAATGGCGGCCTTGGCATGAACACGGGCTTGGGCGATTCCGTCGATCTCGGCTGGAAGCTCGCCGCCGTCCACCAGGAATGGGGCGGAGTACATTTGCTTGAAAGCTATGAGGCTGAACGCCGGCCTGTCGGCATTCGCCAGTGCGACGAGGCGATGGAGAATTTCACGCGCTACGGTTCGCGCAAGCCGGTGCCGCATGTCACCGATGAGACGCCGGAAGGCGCGCGCGTGCGCGCGGAACTCGGCAAGCGATTGTCGTCGGCGAATTCGCAGGCGTGGGAAAATCCGATGAACACCCATCTCGGCTATCGTTACGAAGGCTCGCCGATTGTCGTGGCCGACGGTCCGCTGCCGCCGGAGCCGGAAGATTCGCGGCTCTATACCCAGACCAGCCATCCGGGCTGCCGCGCGCCGCATGCATGGCTGGCAGACGGCCGCTCGACCCTCGACCTGTTTGGGCGGCAATTCACGTTGCTGCGTTTCCCCGGCGCGCCGCCGTCCGTTGCGCTGGTCGCTGCCGCTGCCCGGCGTGGCGTTCCGCTCGATGTCGTGGAACTCGCAAGCCCCCAAATTGCTGGGCTTTATGAGCGGAGGCTGGTTCTGGTGCGGCCGGACGGCCATGTGGCGTGGCGCGGCGATACGCTGCCGCCGGACGCGCTGGCGCTGATCGACCGGGTGCGCGGCGCGGTCGCACCTTTGCCCATCGGCGGAGGCCAGAAGCCTGAAACGGTTGGAGCCGGCGCTGGATCGGCCTAGAATGGCATGAAGCCGGTATTCGGATCGGCAGCGAAATCTTAGGATCCGTGCGCTTCACGCCAAGATGAAGCGCGCTCTGCTTACGGAGGAACGGCAATGAACGTCCACGCCCAGCCACAGGCTCAGACCAAGACGCTCAACAAGCTGCCAGAGCGGCTGCATCACTATGCTTTCGTGATCAAGGATCAGGAAGCCAACCGCAAGTTCTGGGAAGACGCCATCGGCATTCCCCTGAGTGCGACCTGGTGCGAGCGCGCGTTCAACGCGACGGTCGGCCGCGAGATCGACTACTGCCATACGTTCTATGAACTCGCCGATGGCGGCGCACTGGCGTTCTTCCAGTTTGCCGACGCCGACGCCTACGAGGCGATGCGCGCGCTGCGCCCCGATCAGGGCCAGCACTTCGCCATGAAGGTGGACGAGACGACCTATAACGAGATCGTCGCGCGCGTGAAGGCCGCGAAGTTGCCGCTGCGCGAAACCGATCATGGCTATTGCAAGTCGATCTATACCGCGAGCCCGGACGGGTTGAAGGTCGAGTTCACCATCGACCATCCGGACGTCAAGGAAATCGCCGCCATGCGCAAGGCGGATTGTCATTCGGAACTCAATCGCTGGCTGGCCGGCGACCACCACACCAACAACAACGATCGCCACGGCGTCACCGCCTGATCGCTTCGTTTATCTGTCGTAATTGCGGCGCGGCCTTCGGGACGCGCCGTTTTTTTGTCCGCTGATTAAGTCTGCAATTCCTTCGCAATCGCCGTCACCACCCGCGTATCCGTCGGTTCCACTTCCGTTGCGAACACGGCGGCGATACGGCCGTCGTCGCCGATCAGGTACTTGTGGAAATTCCACTTGGGTATTTCGCGCGGCCGCTCGGCCGCGGCCCACTTGAAGAACGGATGCGCGTTCGCGCCCTTGACCGCGGCCTTCGCCGCGATGGGAAATTTCACGCCATAGTGGGTGTTCGCGGTTGCAGAAATCTCCTGCGCCCCGCCCGGTTCCTGGCCGCCAAAATCGTTCGACGGCACCGCGACGATCATCAGCCCGCGATCATGAAACCGTGTCCAGAGTTCCTGCAGGCCGGTGAACTGCGGCGTGTATCCGCATTGCGACGCCGTATTGACGACGAGGATCGGCTTGCCCGCGTAATCCGCGAGCCTGATGCTTGCGCCGTCGAGTCCGGTGAAGCTGAAGGCGAAGGCGGTGAGCTTGCTCATGGCAGGAGCCTGTGTTTGTGCCAGTGCTGGGGCAGCATGAGAGAGTGCCAGCGGCGCTCCGGCGAGCATCATCAGGGCGTGGCGGCGGTTGATTACTGAAGATTTCATGGCAGACGGCATCCGGCGTGTGGGCTCTGTCCAGTTACGGATCAGAATACACCCGGTTTCGTTCCAGCGAAGCCGGATTTTCTCGGCTTGACCTTCACGTTGGCGTGTGGACCCTCGGGGCAGGGAGGAAAATCAATGCAATTCAAGTCCGGTCAGCCGCCGTTCCGCGCCGATCACGTCGGCAGTCTGTTGCGCCCGCCCGCGCTGCGGCAGGCATTCCGCGATCATGCCGCCAAGAAAATCAACGATGCCGAGTTCAATAAAATTCTCGACGACAGCATTCGCGGCGTCATTGCGATGCAAGAGGAAGTGGATCTCAAGGTCGTCAACGACGGCGAGTTTCGCCGCTCGTCCTATTGGGGCCGGTTCGTCGAGCGCGTCGGTGGCTTTGTCATCAAGCCGGCGGAGTTCAAGTTCCGCAACGACGAGGGCCACGAACTGGAGTTCACCGGCACCTACGCAGCCGGCAAGCTCAAGCGTGTGCAGGCGCTGGCGCTCGACGAATTTGTTTTCATGAAGGGCGAGACCAAGGCGACGCCGAAGATCACGCTGCCGGCGCCGTCCACCATGCACTTCTACCGCTGCGGCGATTTCGCCGATCCAAAGGTCTACGACGACGCCAAGGTGTTCTTCGCCGATCTGGCGAAGGTCTTTGCGCAGGAAATCGCCGAGCTTGCCGCCGCCGGTTGCCGCTACATCCAGCTCGATGAAGTCGCGATTGCGATGCTGTGCGATCCCGCGATCCGCCGCAGCGTCGAAGCGGTGGGGCAGAATCCCGATGCGTTGATCGATCTCTACATCGAAGCCATCAACCAGTGTGTCGCCGGTGCGCCGGCGGATGTCGCCATCGGGGTCCATGTCTGCCGTGGCAATTTCAAGGGGCATTACCTTTCCGCCGGCGGTTACGACGCGGTTGCGGAGCGGTTTTTTGCGAATACCAAGGTCAATCACTTCCTGCTGGAGTTTGACACGCCGCGTGCCGGCGATTTCTCGCCGTTGCGGTTCGTCAAGGGCAAGGGCGTGGTGCTGGGCCTTGTCAGCAGCAAGACGCCGCAGCTTGAGCAGCTTGCGGCATTGTGTTCGCGTATCGATGAAGCGGCGAAGGTGGTCGATCTCGACCGGCTGGCGATCAGCCCGCAGTGCGGCTTTGCATCGACGGTGGCGGGCAATCCGGTGACGGCTGCGGATCAGGAAGCCAAGCTGCGGCTGGTGTGCGAGGTGGCGAAGGAAGTGTGGGGCTGATCTTTCTTACCTCTCCCCGTGTACGGGGAGAGGTCGGATCGCACTGCGATCCGGGTGAGGGGAAGTTTGTTGTTTTGCAACAGGCCCCTCACCCCGACCCTCTCCCCGTTCACGGGGAGAGGGAGTGCAGCGGCATTCGCCTCACGCTCACGGCCTAACTCGCTTTCGCCTTGAGCATATCCGCCAGCGGTTTCGCCGGATCGACTAGCGCCGCCGCATCGACCGGAATCTTCCGTTCGATCAGCCTCCGCGCGGTGGCGATGTCGCGCTGCGCGTTGATCGCAAGCGCATAGACAAGCTGGTTGCCGTCGGTCTGGAACACGATGGACGCGTTCCCGGCGAGCGGCCGGTGCAGATATTGGCCGGGCTTCGGCGGCGCCCAGCCGACACCTTGCAGATACAGATCGTATTGCTCCGACCAGAACGACGGCGTCGGCTTGTAAACCTCGCTCGCGCCGGCGGCATTTTTTCCCGCAACCGCGCCGTGGTCCTGCGCGTGCCGCCAGTCTTCGAGCCGCACCAGTCCATGTGGCCCCGGAAAGCGGACCACGTCGCCCGCCGCGAAAATATCCGGGTCAGACGTGCGGCCATGTTCATCGACAACGATGCCATTGTCGCAGGCGAGGCCGGCGGCGGCAGCAAGTTGCGTGTCGGCAATCGCGCCCGCGCCGATCACCACGAGATCGGCGGCAATCGTCTCGCCGTTTGCGACAATGCCAACGCGGCCATCGGGTAATTTCTCGACACCGGACATGCCGGTGTTGAGGCGAATATCGACGTCGTGTTCGACATGACGTTTGTGAATGCGCGCGCCGGTTTCCTCGTCCGTCACGCGGGCGAGAATACGCGGCGCGACTTCCAGCACGATGGTCTTGACGCCGAGCGTGCGGGCCGAGCTTGCGACCTCAAGGCCGATCAGGCCCGCCCCGACGACGACCAGCGTCTTGGCTTGCTCAAGTTCGCGCTTGAGCGAATGGGCGTGCGCCTCCGTGCGTAAATAGTGCACGCGCGGCATGCCGAGCGGCAGCGGCGGCAATTC
This sequence comes from Hyphomicrobiaceae bacterium, assembly GCA_947472885.1. GTDB lineage: Bacteria > Pseudomonadota > Alphaproteobacteria > Rhizobiales > Xanthobacteraceae > CANJBX01. The sequence goes on along the minus strand of CANJBX010000024.1, from coordinate 24,786 downwards.
GCGCGCGAACGATCCGGTGGCCAGCACCAGCACATCATAGACGTAGGATTTCCCGCCTCGCGTCGTAACGGTCCTGGCCCTGCGGTCGATGGCGGTGCAATGCGTTTCGCGTTCCAGCACGACGCCGTACCCGGCGAGGCCCTTGGGTCCGGCAATCAGCGCGTCATCGAACTTTGCCTTGCCTGTCAGCACGCCTTTGGATAGCGGCGGCTTTTCGTAGGGTTCGCAATGTTCGGACGTCAGCAGTGTCACCTCGGCGGTTGGGTCTTGCTTCTTGGCCGAGATGGCAGCCCAGGTGCCGGCGGGGCCGCCGCCGATGACGAGGATTTTGCGGCTCATGCTTATGCCCGCAGGGCCGTCAGCATGTCGGCGATATAGTCTTCCGACGCGGCGGTCACGAGCATGTTGGCGTAGGGACGCAGTTGCGCGAGCGTCTGCGCCATCGGCTCTTCCGCTGCGTTTTCCGCGCCCAGCACCAGCGCCGTCGTCATGACATGGTGCAACTGGCAGGCTTCGCCGATGATGGCCGCGGCCTGCGCGTTCTCGCCGGCAGAAGCGATCATCACCATCAGGTCGGCAGATGCCACTTCGTCGATCAGGTTCTTGGTGCGGCCGGTGAGGTCGCTCAGCCAGCCCTGCATGGAAAATTCCGCCGTGGTATGCGGCGCACTGGCAAAGGCCGACGCCGTGAAGAAGCTGGCGCTGCGCCAGCCGTGCGCCGCCAGATGCTTGACGGTCTTCTCACTCGGCACATCGAGCGCGACGACCTTGACTGAACGCGGCAGCGAATTCGGCGCGGTAATACGGAAGCGGGATTCCGCCGCTGCCGTTGCGCGTGCGCTTTCGCTCAGCATGAGGCGCTACACCGAAGCATGGGCCACGCCGGTCTGGGCGACCAGCGCATCCTTCGCCGCATCCTTGAATGGCTGATCCGGCGGCAGCACAACGGCAGCCGAGCGGATTTTCTGGTGAGCCACATCGACGCCGGGCGGCAGCGTGCCTTTTTCCATCAGTGCCTTGGCGGCGCGCAGCAGGCTATGGCGCGCCATGATGATGCCGTTGTCGGTCGAGACGAGATTTTCCCTGGTGCGATCGACAACCGGACCCATGCTTTCCTGCAACGACGCATCCTGCATGGCGATGCCCCAGACGCCGCTGTAAGTCTTGCCTGTGCGCTGCGCGGCGCGGTCCATCAGGTAGTCGTTGTCCTTGTTCTGCGCCGGGCGATAGGTACCGGGAACGAACGTGACATAGATGCCCTTGCCTTCATTCATCGCCTGAAGCTGGTCGCGCGTCAGCGCCTTCGTGATGCGATAGTCGAAGCTCCACGCCCAGCAGTTCTCGTCGTCGATGGGCACCCAGAAATGGCCATGCACCGGATGATCGCCGCGCGGCGGGATCATGGTGAAGCTCGGCATCACCCACGGCGTGATGCGCCAGTAGTAATTGCCGTTCTCCGCGTTGCGCCGCGCGCCGATGTATAGCCCGCCAGGGCTTTCGACGACCTCGAAATGCGGCTTGGTGTCGTTGAGATTATACTGGTTGCCTTTCGCGCCCTTGAACAGCGGATCGGAATTGAGCTCGCCCGAATGCAGGAACGAGACGTGGCTCGAGTCGATGCCGCCTTCCATCGCCTGCAACCAGTTGCATTCCTGCGTGCGCTTGGCGACGAAGCGGCGGTCGGCCGGCACGGTGGTGAATTCCCATTCCGGCAACTCAGGCTGCAGTTCCGGCGGACCCATGTAGGTCCACAGCACGCCGCCGCGCTCGACCAGCGGATAGGATTTCAGTTTGATCTTGCCGCAGAATCCGGACTCGGCAGGCTCCGACGGCACATCGATGCACTGGCCGGTGTGGTCGTATTTCCAGCCGTGATAGGGGCAGCGCAGGCCGGACTGCTCGTTGCGGCCGAACCACAGCGACACGCCGCGATGGGCGCAGAATTCGTCGATCAGGCCATAGCGGCCTTCGCTGTCACGGAATGCCAGCAGGCGCTCGGACAGGAGCTTCACCCGCACCGGCGGGCATTCGTTCTCGGGAAGTTCCTCCGCCAGCAGGGCGGGGAGCCAGTAGCAGCGGAACAGCCGCCCGCCGCCGGTGCCAGGGCCGGTCTGGGTCAGGAGGTCGTTTTGTTCTTTGCGGAGCATGCGCGAGCCCGTTGTTTGGATTTGAGAAAACCCGCGAAATATGGTCAGAAACTACGCCTGCGACCTTTTGCCGTCAAACCCCCTGGAATGCAGGTAGTGTCTCAGTTTGAAATTTGATCGGCCGTCTTTTTGTACGGGCCGCGCTTTCCCGGCTTCGGCGCGGCAGCATCGACCATCTCGGCAAGGTCGGTCATGGACCAGAGGGTTTTGCTGACGTCCGCCGCCATGGCCGGGGAAACACCCTTCAGGCTCTTATGCTGCTTCACGAAATTGTACCAGACGGTATAGAGCGCAACCATGTGCATGTGGTTGTCGAATTTCTTGGAGAACGCATTGGTGAGCCGGGTAAAGCGGCGCATCTGCATCCGCATCGTGAGGTTCTGCCGTTCCGCGTAGGACGTGCTGACATGCTTCAAATCGGGATTGCCCTCGATCCGCTCCTTGCGGGCGCCGATGCACTCAGCGGGGCTGTAGCGGCCCTTGGCACTCTCTGAGGTCGCGCCGTACATCTTGATCAGCATCGCGTAGTCCACGTCGCCGCCAAAGGCACCCTCAACGGCTTCCAGATATGCCTTGTGGCCGTCGCTGGTGAGTTGAACGCGGTTCGCCAGCCGGTCCCGCAGGTCATCCATGAATGCGATAGCGTAGTCGCTGTCACGGCCGCCAACCAACCACGTAACGATCAACTTGGTGTCGGCATCCAAGGCGGTCCAGGTCCAGGTGTCGCCCGCGCCCTCAATCGGCTTTTTCATGGAGCCGACGTTCTTCTGCTTCGCGGCGGTGAACGACCAGATTTCATCGACCTGAACGCGGCGGGACTTCACGCCCCGAACGGTCTCATCATGGAAGGCGGCGCAAGCCTTGCCGGCGTCGATCAGGAGCTTGGACACGGTGTTGATCGAAACGTCGCAAACCCTCGAAATCGACCGCATCGACGAGCCCTCGCAGAGCATGGCGAGGATTTGGGTGCGGGTCGCGAGGGGGAGCTTATTCATGTCCAAACTATGAAAAGTTCAGTTTGAAAACGCAAGCATTAATTTCAGTTTGCGATTTTGCGCAAGTTCGCTATTCTCGGCCTATGGAATTGGAATCGACCAGCTTTCGCACTCCGGGGCAGCTTCTTGAGGCGCTTCTAAAGGATCGCGGCTGGACCCAGCGTGTGCTGGCGCTTGTACTCGGAATCGACGAGACCGGCGTGAACCGGATCGTTGCCGACAAGAGGCCCGTCGATGCGGAGTTGGCGTTGTCACTCGAGGAGCTTTTCGGGGTTCCCGCTGAACGCTTCCTTGGCCTCCAGCAAGAGTATGACCTTGCGCGGGCGCGCATTACGCGCAGGCCTGACCCAGATCGGAACGTGCGCGCCAAGCTGTTCGGCGATCTCCCCGTGGGAGACATGATCCGGCGCGGGTGGATCAAAGGGAAGGACGCCCGCGACAAAGCTGTGCCAGCGGAGCTTATGCGATTCTTCAATGCGAACCGGATTGAAGACATAGAATTTCTGCCGTTCGCCGCCAAGAAAACGGAGGTGAACACTCCGCTGACAGCCGCGCAATTCGCGTGGTTCTATAGGGTCAAACAAATCGCCAGCGATATGCTCGTTGCAAAATATTCGCCCGCTGCGATCCCGACCACAATTTCAAAACTGAAGGCTCTGCTCTCTGCCCCCGAAGAAGCGCGCAAGGTCCCGCGCATCCTCGCAGAGAGCGGCATTCGATTCCTGATCGTCGAGGCTCTCCCATCTTCTAAGATTGATGGCGTTTGCTTTTGGCTGAACGAGACCTCGCCCGTAATTGCGATGTCTATGCGGCATGACCGGATTGATAACTTCTGGTTCGTCCTTCGGCACGAAATGGAACACCTAAAAGAGCGGCACGGCCTGTCAACAGCCATCATGTTCGATGCGGAGCTGGAAGGGGAAAGAGCCGGAGTTGGTAATGGAGTAGAAGACGAAGAGCGCGTGGCAAACTCGGCTGCCGCAGAGTTTTGCGTTCCGACAAAAATGATGGACGCATTTATTGTAAGAAAAGAGCCTTTCTTCCGTGAGGCCGACATTCTTGCTTTTGCGAAGATGATCCACGTCCACCCAGGGCTAATTGCAGGTCAGTTGAGGCATCGAACAGGTCGATACGATCGGTTCGTAAACCACCTAGCGAAAGTACGATCGATCGTCACGCCGAATGCGATCACGGATGGATGGGGCGATATTGCCCCGCTCGGCACCTAATCGGAGCTGATATGTCGAAACGTAAACAGTTGCAGACTCTCATCCGTAGCTGGAAGGATGAGACTGGCGCGCATGAAATCGATATGCGCGAAGTCGCGAAATGGGCACATAAGAAGGGCTGGCCGTTGCCGACCCCTGCTGACCCGATGGACATGCTGACCAAGCAGTTCACTGAGGCGGCTCGCGAGGATATCGAGTACGACAAGAATACCGGCAAACCGTTTCGCAAGTACCATGCGATCCGGGCCAAGCACGGAGCCACGCAACTCCACCTCTTTATTGATATCGAAGAGGCGACCCGCCCGCAGATGCAGGCGTCCTTGGTAATGCGACGTGAGCAAATGGTCAGCGACGGAGTAATGCTGACCTACGATCAGGACCACTGGAACGCCGCACACCCGGACCAGGAACCGATCCAGCTTCCGTTGGATCTGACATTCGATGTCGAGTTGCGCCGCGCTGCCCCGGACGAAGAGGAGGAAGCGGCTTAAGGGCCGCTTTTCTTCCACCTGGCGCTTGCTGCCGCTCGTGCGATCTCTGACCGCGCCTCCGGCGGCAGGCTCTTGGCCCGCGCCTTGCCACCTTTAGCCCGCTTCGGCATCTGGACGGCAGTTTCTTCAATTTCCCCCGTCGCGATCCGCATGACGTGGACGGCATTGCCGATCACGTCGGCGGGGCGCTTCTCGCCTTTGGGGCCTCGGGGCATTAGGCTTCCTTCATCGCGGAGACGGAATCTATGTTCACAATTGGCGCTATTATACTAACAAGCCTGCTCATGTGGAGTGCCTCGCGAGGCAACAAAAAGGATCGGGCTGAATATGACCGCGCACCGTTCGACGACCGCAGCTGGATACTCCTCCTACACCTTCGCCAGGACCTGAAGCTGGTGGTATTCTTACTGGCGGGCATCGTGGTCATGCTGGGGGTCATCGCCGACCGTACCGGCTAGGTCAACCAGCCGGAATTTCAAACTGAGACACTACCGGAATGCATCCCCCATGGCCCAGCGTCTCGAATTATGCAGCACCGGCGATGTCGCGGAAGGTGCCGCGATCAAGGTGGAGGCGGGCGACCTTGCGCTCGCCGTGTTCAATGTCGCGGGGCAGTTCTATGTGATGGACGACCTGTGCACCCATGGCCCCGGCTCGTTGTCGGAGGGCTACATCGAGGGCGATGTGATCGAATGCCCTTTTCATCAGGGGCAGTTCAACATTCGCACCGGCGAGGTGATGATGCCGCCGTGCATGATCCCGCAGAAGACCTATGCGGTGACGATTGAGGATGGAAAAGTGACGATCGAGGTCTGAGTTGTCTCAGGCCACCAGCAGCACCGCGCCCGCGAGCGCCATCGCGCCGCCGGCGAATTGCGTGATGCGAAGCTGCTGCGGCACGCTTGCCATCATCAGGCCCGCCGCGATGCCGACGCCATGCAGCATCGCCGTCGCGGTAACGAAGCCGAGCGCGTAAACCAGTCCCGAAGCCGCGCTATTGCCCGCCACCATTTCCACACCATGCGCATAGCCGTGGAACACGGCGAACCCGCCGGTCATCGCCATGGCGATGCCGACCGGCATGCCGATGCGCAACGCAACGACCGCGCCGAGGACGACGACCGACAAGGCGATGCCGGTTTCAACGTGAGGAATATTGACGCCGGTCATGCCCAGCGCGCCAGCCGCCGCCATCGTCACGACGAATGCGGCAGGCACCAGCCACAGCGCGCGGCCGCCCAGCTGCGCCGCCAGCAGGCCGACGGCCACCATCGCCAGCACATGATCCAGTCCGCCGAGCGGATGCACGAAGCCCTGTGCCAGACTTTGCGCAAGATCGTGGGTATGGGTGAGACCGGGGTGGGCCAAAGCTGTGGTCGGGAGGAGGGTGAGGGCGGCAACGAGCAACTTGCGCATGTTTGATCCTTCAACCCGGCCGGGTATGATGTTCGGGCAATCATTGCATACCGAATTCGCGATGCAAGCGCCTTTCCGCGCCATCCCGCGCGCAGTCAAAAACACCCCTCAAGACACAGGCTCGCCACGGATTGATGGTCTGCAACCCCGGCTCGCAATGATAAATTTCAGCCGAATCAAATATCGCAAAGGCGGACGCTTGAAACTCATTTGGAATGACGCGGCGCGGTGGGTTTCCATGGTGCTCCTCGCGCTGACGTTGCTTGCGGGCGGCGCATGCGATGCGCTGGCGCAGACCACGCCCAGCAGCGCACGGCGCCTGTCCCTCAAAGCCAGCCTGCCGTGCAGGCGCCGACACAGCCGGCGGTCCGCCGCGCCTCCGCGACCGGCGATCTCGATGCCATCAAGGACCTGCTCGATCAGATGCAGCAGGCCATTCGTGGCGGTAATCATAGCGACGAGACACTGACCGCGCTGCGCGAACGCCTCGCGCCGCTGCGCGATGGCCTGCGCGCCAAGCTCGACCTGCTCGATCCGCGCCTCGCCGAAGTCGATACCCGCCTGTCGCAGCTCGGTACGCCGCCCGCGCCGGGCGCTCCGCCGGAAGCGCCGACCCTTGCGGCCGAGCGGTCGCAGCTTTCGCAAAGCCGCGCCGAGGTCGATACTGCGATCAAGCAGACGCGGCTCCTCACGCTGCGCGCTGACGAGATCGCCACGCGCATCAACGAGAACCGCCGCACGCTGTTCAGCCGCGCGCTGTTCGTGCGCACGCCGGGCATTCTCGATCTCGATTTCTGGCGCGAGGCGGTGAGCGCCGCCGCCATTGAGGGGCCGGGCATCGCGACCCTGTCGCGCGACTGGTGGGATTTCATCCGCAGCAATGGCGGGTTCACCGGCGGCGCCATTGCGCTTGTGACGATCATTGCTTTCGCGTTTGCCGCCGCATTCTGCCTGCGCTGGATCCGCAGCCGCTTTGGCGCACTCGCCGCCAGGACACGCTTTGGAAAAACACTGGCCGCGCTTGCCGTGCTGGCGCGCGACACGGTGACGGTCCCGCTGGTCTTTATCATCGTCCTCAAGGTGCTGGACGGCAACGGCCTGATGCCGACCGATATCGGCCAGCTCGGGCTTGGTCTTGCGGTTGCCATTGCGGTGGCGAGTTTTGGCCGCGCGGTGGCCGTTGCGGCGCTGGCGCCTGACGAACCTCAGCGCCGGATGGTGAACGCGGCGACATTCGCACGCAACGGCTGGCGAGTTATCTGACATGGAGTTCGCGCGCGGTCGGCGCGGCGATCTTCCTCAACTTGCTGCACAAGACCGTCGCCGCGCCGTTGTCGGCGACCGTGCTGACCAGTGCGCTGCTTGCCCTGGCTATCGGTGCATTGACGCTTTACCTCTTGCTGCGCATGCCGCCGGACGAACCGGCCCTGATGCCCGCCGACAAGCTCGGCACGCCGGGGCTGCGGTTCATCGCATGGCTGTTCGCCGCGACACTCGCCGCCGCGCTGATGACGGGATTCATTGGCTTCGCCGCGTTCCTTGCGGGCCGCGGCGTCGTGCTGTTGGCGATGATCGCAACCTTCTTCGTCTGCGCGTCTTTTGTCGATGCGCTGTTCTCCGATGTCATCACGGCGCAGACCGAGCGCGGCCGCCGCATGGCAGTCACGTTCGGCGTGTCGCCGCGTGGCCTCGAACTCGTCGGCACGCTGCTCGCCGCCGTTGCGAAGGTGCTGCTGGCGTTGCTGGTGGTTCTTCCGGTGCTGGGCCCCTGGGGCGTGTTCGCGGCGGACTTCTTCGGCGTCGTGCAAGACGCGGTATTCGGGTTCCGCATTGGCGAGCTGACAGTTTCCGTCGGCACTATCCTGAGTGCGGCGGCGCTGCTGTTGATCGGCACTTTCGCCATTCGCGCGCTGCAGCGCTGGCTCGACCGCAATTTCCTGCCGCGCACGCGGCTCGATCCCGGTCTGCAGAATTCGGTGTCGTCGCTATTTGGCTATGCCAGTTTCATCATCATTATTGTGTTCACACTCGCCGAAATCGGTATCGACCTGCAGAAGATCGCACTGATCGCAGGCGCGCTGTCGGTGGGTATCGGTTTCGGCCTCCAATCCATCGTGTCGAATTTCGTATCGGGGATCATCCTTCTGGCCGAGCGGCCGATCCGCGTCGGCGACCGCGTGGTGGTGAAGAACGAGGAAGGCATCGTGCGGCGCATCAGCGTGCGCGCGACCGAGATCGAAACCTACGACCGCGCCAGCGTCATCATCCCGAATTCGGAACTTGTCACCGGCGTCGTCAAGAACTGGACCCATTCCGACACACTGGGCCGCGTCGCGCTCAAGGTCGTCGTCGGGTATGGCAGCGATCCGGCGCAGGTGCGTGACACGCTGATCGCCTGCGCCAGGGAACACCCGGAAGTCGAACAGTCGTCGCCGCCCGTCGTGCTGCTTTCTGCCTTTGGCGAAAAGGGCCTGGAGTTCGACGTGTTCTGCGTGGTGCCGAATGTGGCGCGCGGTGGTGGTGTGAAAAGCGATATCCACTTCGATATCCTCAAGCGATTCCGTGATATGGGCATCACGCTGTCGGCGGCAGGCAGAAGCGACATCTGGGTGCACAACGCCGACGAAAAACCGCCTTCCGCGGAAAAGGCTTAATCGTTTCATATGCAGTTTGCGGTATCCGGTAGCGGCATTCCGGCTTGCTGCGCTGTAGTCTTTCGCAAAGTGCGCTAAGTAATCCCGTCGATTCGGAGACCACCGTGAATTTCAATTTTCGTATGCTCGGCGTGACATTGGCTGCCGGCGCGCTTTGCGCCTGTGCCGCCGTAAGCGAAACGCCGGCCGAGCCGACCTTCTATCGCAGCATGGCGTCTGCGAACGCCGAACTCGACGCCAATGCCGCGGCGTCGATGATCTCCGGTTATCGCCGCAACAACGGCCTTGGCCAGGTCGTACTCGATCCTGCCTTGACGCGGGCCGCCGAGGCGCAGTCCCGGGCGATGGCGCGCAACAACAGGTTCGAGCATTCGGCGGGCGGCGAGTTTCGCGACCGCATCCAGAGTTCCGGCTTCAATGCCGGTGTGGCGGTCGAGAACATCGGCGCGGGCTATCACACGCTGGCGGAGGCTTTCTCCGGCTGGCGCGATTCGCCGCCGCACCGCGCCAACATGCTGAAGGCTGGCGTCACCCACATGGGCATCGCGGCGACCTATGCGCCGAATTCCAAATACAAGGTGTTCTGGACGCTCATTTTGGCCGGCGTGGACGAAGGCGGCACGGCCAACAAGGGCCTGATGCGCTCGGGCGCGCCGAAGCGTCCTCCGGTCATGGGTCGCTGATATTTTACATGCGTGTTATTTCGCAGGCGGCGTGCTGATCGGCTTTCCCTCTGGCCGGTAACGCATTTACGCATGATTGGCTCTGCTTGAATCGATTGGCTCTGCTTGAATCGATGCCGCCGCGAGCGCTGGTTACCTCTCCCCGCGTGCGGGGAGAGGTCGGCGCGAAGCGCCGGGTGAGGGGGATTCGATAGGGTTGCGCTCGTTGCACAACGCCCCTCACCCCAACCCTCTCCCCAGCAAAAGGGCGTACACGCCCGTCTTCGACGGGCTTTGCGGGGAGAGGGAGTGCACTGACATCGCCGCAAGCGTTGCGATTAAAACGGTAACGCACTAGCCTCCGCGCGCATGGATTTCGCACCGACCGTTCTGCCGAAGGCGCGTGACTACGACACGCTCTATCGTGAGTTTCGCTGGCAGGTTCCGGCAGCGTTCAACATCGGCGTCGCGGTCTGCGATGTCTGGGCCGCGCGCGATCCGCGCCGCACGGCGATTGTCCACTACACGCCGGATGGCCGCAGCGAAGACATCAGCTATGGCTGGCTGCGCGAGAAATCCAACCGGCTGGCGAACACGCTGCGCGCTCATGGCATCAAGCGCGGCGACCGCGTTGCGATCCTGCTGCCGCAGTCGCCGGAAGTCGCGGCCATCCACATCGCGGTCTACAAGCTCGGCGCGGTCGCGCTGCCGCTGGCGACGCTGTTCGGTGTCGATGCAATCTCATATCGCCTCGGCGATGCCGGCGCGAAAGCTGCGATCACCAATGCTGCCGGTGTTGTGAAACTTGCAGCGTTGCGCGATGTACTGCCGGAGTTGAAGCTGGTGCTGTCGATTGATGGCGCGGGCGAACATGCGATGAGTTTCCACGACACGATTGCACGCGCCTCCGACGCTTTCACGCCAGAGGCGACCGGCGCTGACGATCCGGCGATGATGATCTACACGTCGGGCACGACGGGGCAGGCCAAGGGTGCGCTGGAACCGCATCGCGTGCTGCTCGGCCATCTGCCGGGCGTCGAATTCGTCCATGAGTTTTTCCCGCAAGCTGGCGACCGCCTGTGGACACCGGCGGACTGGGCCTGGGCTGGCGGCTTGCTCAACGTGCTGCTGCCGGGGCTTTATTACGGTGTGCCGGTGGTGGCGCGGAAATTCGAGAAATTCGAGCCGGAGGATGCGTTCGCGCTGATGGCGAAGGCCGGTGTGCGCAACGCTTTTATTCCGCCGACCGCGCTACGCATGCTGCGCGCCGCGCCAAGCCCGCGTGGCCGCCATGCCATCGACATGCGGACCATCGGTTCCGGTGGTGAGTCGCTCGGCGCGGAAACCTACGAGTGGGGCAAGACCGCGCTCGGTCTCACCATCAACGAGTTTTACGGCCAGACCGAGTGTAACAAGATTCTGGCAGGTTGTGCGGCTATCGGTGTTTCCAGGGCCGGCGCCATCGGCAAGCCGGTGCCGGGCCATCGCGTCGCGGTCATTCGCGAAGACGGTTCCCTGTGCAAGGCCGGTGAGCCGGGTCAGATCGCGGTGCAGCGGCCGGACCCGGTGATGTTCCTGCAATACTGGAACAAGCCGGAAGCGACACGCGACAAGTTCATCGGCGACTGGATGACGACCGGCGATCAGGGTGTGATGGATGATGAAGGTTACATTTCCTTCGTTGGCCGCGACGACGATGTGATCACCTCGGCGGGCTATCGCATCGGTCCCGGCGAGATCGAGGACTGTTTGATTAGCCATCCGGCGGTTGCGCTCGCCGCCGCGGTCGGCAAGCCGGACCCGATGCGCACGGAAATCGTCAAGGCGTTCATTGTGCTTAAGCAGGGCACGCCGCCGTCCGACAAGCTGGCGTCCGAGATTCAGGAATTCGTGAAAACGCGCTTGTCCGCGCATGAGTATCCGCGCGAGATTGCGTTCATTGATGAAATGCCGATGACGACGACCGGCAAGGTCATCCGGCGCTTGCTGCGCGAGCAGGTTTAGGCGGCTGAAGCCTTGCGTCCGAGAACGAAGACGTGAAAGCCGAGCCGTTTCTTGCTGATCCAGAACAGCTGGATCGACTCCGCGATTAGCGCAAGCGAAGTCGCGATTGCCGCGCCCATCGCGCCATAGCGCGGCACCAGAATGAAACATGCGATCAGGTTGACCATGCTGGCGATGAAGTACGCCGCCGCGCAGGCGCGCTGCTCGCCGAGCATGCTCAGTATCCGTTCGGCGGGACCGACCGAGGCGCGGGCCAGCAGCCCGAACGCCAGGACGAACATCAATGGATAGGCGGCCGTAAAGTCCGGCCCAAACAACGCAAGCAAGGGCCAGCCGGCAGCGAGCAGGGCCAGAATAAGCGCAAGCGAAGGCCAGAAGGTCCACCTGACAGTGTCGGCGATGAAGGTTTTCAGCTTGCCGATTTCACCGGCGGCCTGGTACGCGCTGAAGCGATGGCCGGCCGCGGCCGACACCGAGAAGTAGACAAATGACACCAAGGTCAATGTCTTGGCCGCTGCATGATAATGCGCGACGGTTTCCGGCGAGGAAAACTGCTGCAGCACGATGATGTCGACATAGGTCAGCATGACGTAGAAGCCGATCACCATGACAATCGGCAGCGATGTCGCAAGCCATTGTTTCGGTTCGTAGGTTTTCGGCCCCTTCTCGATTTTCGTCGCGAGCCTGCGGTTGAGCAGGAAGATTTGCCCGACGCCGATGAACCAGTAGGAAATCACCGAACACAACATGGCCGTCGTCGCATCGCTGGCAAAGCCGGTGGAATAGGCCGCGAACATCAATGCCAGCAGCAGAATAGGCCGGGCAATGAAGGTTGGCATCATGCCGACGGAGGGCCAGTTGTAGCAACGTGCGATGCCGTCCTGAACGCTGCTCACGGCATAGATCGGCAGACAAAGACACGCCAGATAGAGCGGAATAACGAAAGCATGGTCGAATAGCGGCGCGCAGAGCCTGATCGTGAGCAGCGCAAGTAGCGCGAACGCCGTTGCAATCGCAGCGGCAAGCCATCTGCTGCCCAAGATGAAGCCGCGCAGGTGACCGGACATGCCACGCTCGGCATATTCCGGCACGAAGCGTTGTGCGGCTGACGACATTCCGGCGTCGGCGATGTTGCCGATCAGCAATGCCCAGGTCCAGACATAGACATAGATGCCGAATTCATGGGCACCCATCCAGCGCGCGAGCGCGATCTGCGAAAGGTAGGCGAGGGCGGCGCTACCGATGCGGATGAGAAACGTCGCGCCGGCAACACGCTGCGCCAGCGCGTTGTGGCCGCTGTCGGCCAGCCACGCGCGGATGCGCGCAAGGCCGCGCAGCACTGGCAGACGATTGAGCGAATCCGTAACCGACAAGGCGCTGCTCCGTCGCGGCAAAGACCGCGCATGCCGGAATAGCTATAGACAAGCCGGTTTAACGTTCCCTTGGCGGGCGTGGTGAAACTTTACTAACCACGTTCCGGCCCGATTTTGTACGATCTGCTGGCTTAATCACCGCTTGCCTTGAACCGGCCAAGGCCGCGCAGCACGAAAGGCGCCACAAGCGCGATCAGCGCAACGCCGAGTAACGTCGCGCTGATCGGGCTTTCCAGCAGCACCATGGGATCGCCCAAGCTGATCTGCATGGCGCGACGCAGTTGAACTTCCGCGACCGGCCCGAGGATCAACCCGACCACGACCGGCGCAATCGGGAAATCGAACCGCCGCATCATGAAGCCCATGACGCCGAACACGGCGAGCATACTCAGTTCGATCACGGAAGGTTTCGCCGCAATCGTCCCCATGGTCGCGAACACCAGAATGCCGGCATAGAGCCATGGCTGCGGGATCGACAACAACTTCACCCACAAGCCGACCAGCGGCAGGTTCAGCAGCAGCAGCATCGTGTTGGCGATGAACAGGCTGGCGATCAGGCCCCAGACGAGGTCCGGCTTTTCGGCAAACAGCAGCGGGCCGGGATTGAGGCCGTATTGCTGGAAGCCCGCGAGCATCATCGCGGCGGTTGCCGACGTCGGCAGGCCGAGCGTGAGCAGCGGCACCAGCGTGCCGGCGGCGGACGCATTGTTGGCGGCTTCAGGTCCGGCGACGCCTTCAATCGCGCCCTTGCCGAATTCTTCCGGGTATTTGCACAGCCGCCTTTCCGTCGAGTAGGAAAGAAACGTCGGGATTTCCGCGCCGCCCGCGGGCAATGCGCCGATGGGAAATCCGAACAGCGTGCCGCGCAGCCACGGCGCCCATGAACGCTTCCAGTCCTGCCTGGTCATCCACAGCGAGCCGCGGATGGCTTCGAGTTTTTCCTCGGTGTGGTGGCGGCGCGACGCGACATAGAGCGCTTCGCCGATGGCGAACAGGCCGACGGCCAGCGTCGTCACTTCGACGCCGTCCAGCAGTTCGGGAACGCCAAACGCCAGCCGGGCCTGTCCGGTCAGTTTGTCGATGCCGACGAGGCCGAGCGTCAGGCCGATGAACAGGCTCGTGAGGCCGCGGATCGGCGAGTCGCCAAACGTCGCCGATACGGTGATGAAGGCAACGCACATCAGCGCGAAATAATCCTCGGGCCCGAACTTCACCGCGATTTCGACAAGCCATGGCGCGAGGAACGTCAGGCCGAGCGTCGCAACAGTGCCCGCCACGAACGAGCCGATGGCGGCGGTCGCGAGCGCGGGGCCGCCGCGTCCGGCCTTGGCCATCTTGTTGCCTTCGAGCGCGGTCGCCATCGATGCGCTCTCTCCCGGCGTGTTGATGAGGATCGCGGTGGTCGAGCCGCCATACATGCCGCCGTAATAGATGCCGGCGAACATGATGAGGGAGCCTGCCGGATCGAGCTTGTAGGTGACCGGCAACAGCAGAGCGACGGTGAGCGCAGGCCCGATGCCGGGCAGCACGCCGACAGCGGTGCCGAGGAACACCCCGACCAGTGCGAACAACAGGTTCATCGGCTGGAGGGCAACCAGCATGCCTTGCCCAAGCAGGGAAAATGCTTCCATTGTCCTACAACAACCGTTCGAGCGGCCCTGCGGGGAGGCTGAGGGTCAGCAGCTTGTCGAAGATCAGAAAAATGATGACGGCGAGGACAAAGCCGATGGCGAAGTCCTTGACGATGGCCTTGCGGCCGAACGCCGCCGACGTGGTGGTGAACAGGATGGCGGTGGCGAGGATGAATCCGCCGCCAAGCCCGATCAGTGCAATCAGCGCGACGAAGCCGCCGAGGATCAGCAGCACGGCGCGCGGGTCGGTGCTTTCGCGTTCCGGCAATTCGCCGCGCAGCGCCGACACAAGATTGCCGATGGCGAGCAGCACCAATCCGGCGGTGACGACCATCGGCATGGCCTGCGGGCCGATGCCATAGGTTGTTGCGCCTTGCAGCGAGCGCAGGTCCCACCAGATCACGCCGGCAAGCGCGAACAGTCCGATGGCAAACGCGATACCCGCAGGATCAGCGCGGCGCGTTTCCATCGGCGTTACGACTTCACAAGGCCGACGGACTTCAGCACGTCATTGACCCGCGCGATTTCCTTCTTGAGAAATGCGCCGAAGGCGTCGCCGGAAATATAGGCGTCGTCCCAGCCCTTCTGCTTGAGCTGCTCTTTCCACGCTGCCGACTTCGTCAACTTGTCCATCAGTTCGATCAGGTTTTTCTTCTGCTCGGCCGAAATGCCGGGAGGCGCCATCACCGAACGCCAGTTGGCGATCACGAGATCGACGCCCTGTTCCTTGAAGGTCGGAATATCGACGCCGGGAATGCGCTGCTCGGAAGTCACGCCGATGGCGCGCAGCTTGCCGGCCTTGACCTGGCCTTCGTATTCGCTCCAGCCGGAGATGCCCGCCGTCACCTTGCCGCCGAGGATCGCGGCCAGCGACTCGCCGCCGCCGGAAAACGCGACGTAGTTTACTTTCGATGCGTCGGCCCCGACGGCCTGCGCAAACAGAGCGGCGGTGATCTGATCGACGCCGCCTGCCGAGCCGCCCGCCCACGTTACCCTGGCGACGTTTTCCTTCAAGGCTGCCGCGAGGTCCTTGGCGTTCTTGATCGGTGAGTTCGCCGGCACCACGACGATCTCGATTTCCTCGGTCAGCCGCGCAATCGGCGTGACCTGATCGAGCGTCACCGGCGACTTGTTCAGCAGCAGCGCGCCGACCATGACAAAGCCGTTGACCATGATCTGGTTGCCGTCGCCCTTCGCCCCGTTGATGAACTGGGCGAGGCCGACTGCGCCGCCTGCGCCGGCGACGTTGATGACCTGCGAGCTTTTCACGAGCTTTTCGGCGTTCAGCGCCTGCTGCATCGAACGCGCAGTCTGGTCCCAGCCGCCGCCGGGGGCGGCCGGCGCCATGATCTTGAGTTCCATCTGCGCCGCGGCAGGCGAGGCCAATCCGGTGGTGAGGGCGGCTGCGAACAAGGCCGTAACGAACAGGGATTGGGTGAGCGAGCGCATGAAAACCTCCCGGAAAGGCGTGCGGCAATTTGTCCGATGCTACCGCAGGGACGTGCCGCGCGCATAGCCCGGTCGGGGCTCTCTGGCGAACTATCCCTTGAAACCGCCACCCGCGAGGAAGGCCTGTTCCTCCGCGGTGGTCGTACGTCCCAGCATGGCGTTGCGATGGGGAAAGCGGCCAAAGCGGCGGATGATGTTGGCGTGGAGTTCCGCCCATTTCAGCAGGTCGGCGTCGCCGGTCGCGCCGAACAGGGCAATCGACCGCTCCTGATCGGCGAGTTTTTCCGAATGCTCGAACGGCAGGTAGAGAAACGCCTTCTCGCTCACGGGAAAATGCTGGTCGAAGCCGCGTGCAAGCGCGCGTTCGGCAATGGCAAGCGCCGTGGGATCGGCAGTAAAGGTTCGCGCGCTGCCGCGAAACATGTTGCGGGGGAATTGGTCGAGGACGATCAGCAGCGCGAGCGCACTGTCAGCCTGCGCTTCCCATGCCGCAAGTTTGCCCGCTGCGGCTGCTTCATAAGTCGCGAGGAACCGGGTGCGGATTTCATCGTCGAAGGCGTCGTCCTTGGCGAACCATTTTTTCGGGCCGGCGTCACGCCAGAATGCGAGGACGTCTTGCGGCGCGATGGGCCAGGCAGCGTTGCCGGAAGTATCCGTCGTTGTGTTCATCATTCCATCGCTTTGCGTCGGGCGTCATCGGCTGTCGCGCGTCAGACGGCCTTGGCCGCATCACGCAATGCGCGGCGGAGAATTTTTCCGACATTTGTCTTCGGCAATTCGGACCTGAATTCGATTACCTTGGGCACCTTGTAACTTGTCAGTTGTGCATGACAGAACGCCAGCAATTCCTGTTCAGTCAGATTCGGATCTTTCCGCACGACAAACAGTTTCACCATCTCGCCCGTGCGTTCGTCGGGCAGGCCAACGACGGCGCATTCGAGCACGCCGGGATGGCTCGCAACCACGGCTTCGACCTCGTTCGGGAAAACCTTGAAGCCCGATACGCTGATCATGTCCTTCTTGCGGTCCACAATCGTGACCTGACCCATCTCGTTCATGACACCGATGTCTCCGGTGCGGAAGAATCCGTCGTGCGTCATGACCTTGGCGGTTTCGTCGGGGCGTTGCCAATAGCCGGCCATCACCTGGGGGCCACGCGCGCAGATTTCGCCGGCTTCGCCCAGCGGAAGTTCGGTGTCGTGTTCGTCACGGATCGAAATTTCAGTGGAAGGAAACGGAAATCCGATGGTGCCGGAAAACTCGGTAATATCGCCGCGATTGCCGGTCAGCCCCGGCGAGGTTTCAGACAGGCCATAGGCTTCGCAGATCAGACAGCCGGTGGCCTTCAGCCATCTTTCGGAGACGACGCGCTGCACCGCCATGCCGCCGCCGACTGCGGATTTAAGGTGGCTCCAGCCGATCTGAGCGAAGTCCGGATGATTGAGCAGCGCGTTGAACAGCGTGTTCACCGCGGGGAAACAATGCACCTTGTATTTCTTGAGTTCCTTGATGACTGCGGGCAGATCACGCGGATTGGGAATGAGCAGGCATACCGAGCCGCTGTAGACGCCGACGATCAGGCACGCTGTCAGCGCGAAGATATGATAGAGCGGCAGCGCAGTCACGATCATCAGCTGATCGACTTTCCCGCCGCGTTCAACGATGGGCTTCTGCCACGCATCGGCCTGCAGCGCGTTTGCGACCACGTTACGGTGCAGCAGCACGGCGCCCTTCGATACCCCGGTAGTGCCGCCGGTGTACTGAAGGAAGGCAATGTCCTGCGGACCGATGTCCGGTTTACTGAATGTCATGGCCCGGCCGGCAGCAACTGCGTCATTGAATCTGGTTGCGTCAGGCAGGCTGTAGGCCGGCACCATTTTCTTGACGTGCCGCACGACGAAGTTGACGATTGCGCCTTTGACAAGCCCGAGCAGATCGCCCAGCGAAGCGACGATGACGTGTTTGACTTCCGTCCGGGCAACCACCGCCTGGAGCGTATGCGCGAAATTATCGAGGACGAAGATCGCCTCGGCGCCGGAGTCATTGAGCTGGAATTCCAGCTCGCGCGGCGTGTAGAGCGGATTGACGTTCAACACGGCGAAGCCGGCGCGCAGCACCGCGGCGATAGCCAGCGGGTACTGCAGCACGTTCGGCATCATGATGGCGATGCGCGCGCCTTTTTTCAGGTCCTTGCCTTGCAGCCACGCGCCGAGCGCACGCGACATCTCATCGACCTCACCGTAGGTCAGCACCTTGTCCATGAAGATGAAGGCTTTGGCGTCGCGGTGCCTGATGAAGCTCTCGTCGAACAGCGCGACGAGGGAAGGGTAAGCCGATGGATCGATGTCGGCAGGCACGCCGGGCGGGTAATGCTTGAGCCAGATGCGGTCCATGACGTTTGCCCCCAACGAATGTTGTGCTGGCAGCATCGAACAGCCGCCACCCTGTGGCAAGCGCCGCTATGGCCGGGCGATGCGCGCAACATACAGGACGAGCAGCGCCTGATGTCGCAGGCGCGATGTTGCAGTGCGGTTGCGCGGTTACTGCGCCTTGGGAGCGGTTGCCGGTGCGGCTACTGCCGCGGGCTTGGCCGGCTTTGCCGCATCCGTCTTGGCTTCAGGTTTCGCGGCTGCGGTCTTGGCTGCTGCCGGTTTTGCGGCGGGCTTGGCTGCATCCGGCTTCGTCGCGTCGGTTTTAGCGGCATCTGCTTTTGCGGCTGCTTCCGGCTTGGCGTCGGTGGACTTGTCGCCGGTCGCTGCAGCGGCGGTCTTGGTTTTGGCCTTCGCCTTGCCCTTGGCTTTTTTCGGGCGGCCACCGGCAAGCTGGGATTCCTGGGCTTCGGCGGCCTGAGCGGTCTTTGGCTTGAATGCGCCGATGAAAACTTCGACCGGCGGCAGCGATGCGACTGCACCGGCCAAGACTTGCGACGCCTTCACGGTGCCGTGCAGGCTCGAGAGCATGAACGCGAGCGGCGAACCCGGTTCGCCGTTCTCGCCAGCGGATGACATATCGACTTCTTCGTCTTCGGCGGCGGGGCGCTTGCGCTTCGGGCCGCACATTTCCTCGCGCAGGTTCGGCGGTTCGGCGACAATCGGCTTGAGTTGATCGACGGTGCCGAGCGAGGGCATCAGCCATGAGAGCTTGTCGCCCTTGAAACCCTGCTCCAGCATCTTCGCGGCCTTGTAGGCGCGCACGGCCGAGGACGGCGCGCCGAGTACCACGGCGATCAGGCGGCGGTTGTCGCGCGTCGCCGAGGCGACGAGGTTGAAACCGGAAGCACAGACAAAGCCGGTCTTCATGCCGTCGGCGCCGGGATACAGGTCGATCAGCTTGTTGTAGTTGCGCACGATGCGGCGGCCGAACTTGATGCCGGGCAGGTGCCAGTAATAATCGTACTCGGGAATGTCCTTGAAGATCGCGCGCGCCATCATGGCGAGGTCGCGCGCCGAACTGATGTGGTTGTCGGCAGGCAAGCCGTGCGGATTGACGAAATTCGTCTGCGTCATGCCGAGACGCGCGGCAGTGGCGTTCATCTCGGTGGAGAAGTTTTCGACCGAGCCCGACACGCCTTCGGCGAGTACTACGGCCATGTCATTGGCCGACTTCACCATCAGCATCTTGAGCGCGTTATCGACGGTGACGGTGGTGCCGACCTTGAAGCCCATCTTGGTCGGTGGCTGCGACAGCGCGTAGGCTGAAACCGTGAACGGTGTGTCGAGCGACAGCCGGCCTTCCTTGACCTTCTTCAGCACGACGTAAGCGGTCATCAGCTTGGTGGTGGAAGCGGGATACCACGGATAGGCGGCGTTCTCGGCCTGCAGGATCTTGCCGGTGTCGGCATCGATCAGCAGCGTGGCATCCGCGAAAGCGCGCGTAGGAGCGCCGCTAACGATGGCTGCAACCGTGAGCCCGATCAGGCCGGCGTAGCGAATGACGTTACGAAGGTACAATGGTCGGACCCGTTGTTTTACTGCGGTCAGTTTCCGCAACTCGCCGCGCGTCGCCGTGAGGCGCATTTCTAGACCAAACAGGGTGTTGAATGCAAAGACCGGGCCGTGCCCAAATCACTGGCTTGTGAGGTGTTTTACGTTTGAGGCTGCCGTTTTCACCGGCCGCTTACTGGTTCATCCCAAAAGCGACCAAAATTCGGCAGCCGGGTCCAAAAGCCCAAAGTTAATCTTCAGCTTTCGGCCGGCTCGTCCGAAGCAGTCTTCCTGGTCTGGCGCGGGGGGCGCTTGGCGGGAGCTGCCTTCGGCGCGGGGGCGATGGCTGGAACGGGATCGGCGGGCGCAGCGATTGCCGCCGGAACGCTGTCCGAAATCATGAACTGGGCGCGCGCCAGTCCGGCGAAAGTTCCATTCATCGCCACGAGCTGCTCGAAGGCCCCGCTTTCGACGATGCGGCCGGCCTCGAACACCAGGATGCGGGTCGCGTTGCGCACGGTAGAAAGCCGGTGCGCGATCACGAATGTCGTGCGGCCTTTCATCACTTCGTCGAGCGCACGCTGGACCTTGGCCTCGGTGGTGGCATCGAGCGCGCTGGTCGCTTCGTCGAGAATAATGATCGGCGGGTCTTTCAGGATCGCGCGCGCAATCGACAGGCGCTGGCGTTCGCCGCCCGAGAGGAAGCGTCCGCGCTCGCCAACGCGTGCATCGAAGCCTTCCGGGTTGCGTTCGATGAAGTCGAGCGCCTGCGCGCGTTCGCAGGCCTTGCGCATTTCTTCCAGCGTGGCGTCCGGCTTGCCGACGCGCAGGTTGTCGGCAATCGAGCGGTTGAGCAGCAGCACTTCCTGGTAGACGACGCCGATGTTGCGGCGGAGCGACGCCAGCTTGAGCGACCGGATATCCATGCCGTCGATCTTGAGATTGCCGGACTGCGGATCGAAGGCACGATGCAGCAAGGCGAGCGCGGTCGATTTGCCGGCGCCGGTCGAGCCGACCAGTGCGATGGTTTCGCCGGGCAAGGCCGTGAAACGCAGGTCGCTCACCGCCGCGCGCTTGTCGTCATAGGAGAACGACGCATTGTTGAATTCAACCAGCCCGCGTAACTGGCCGGGATCGATGGCATCCGGGCTGTCGCGCACCGAAGGCGTCGTATCCAGCACGCCGAAGAAGTCGCGCAGGCGCGGCGCATCGCCCAGCAGCCGGTTGAACATGCGCACGACACGCTCGAGCCTGCCGATGACAAGGCCGGCAAACGACATGAAGGCGACGATTTCGCCGATGGTCGCCTGATCCTTGAGATGCAGTGACAGACCGATGAGGAAGATCGCCAGCATGGTCAGCGTGGTCGAGGCGCGCGTCAGTACGGCAACCAGCGCCCACCATGATAACACCGGATTTTGCGCGTTCAGCAGGCGGTCCACGACGTCGCGCAGGCCGGACACTTCCGCCTCGATGCGGGCGAAGCCCTGCACCAGCGCGATGTTGCCAAGCGCATCGGAGGCGCGTTCGGCGAGATCGGAATAATGCCGCTCGACGGTGAGCTGCATGGTTTCGGTCTTGCGGAACACCAGCGTCGTCAGGATGGCATAGACCACGCAGACCGCGATCAGGATCAGGCCAAGCCGCCAGTTGATGGTGAGCGAAACTGGAACCAGCACGAACACCGACAGCACAGCAGCAAGATCGTCGCGGAAGAATTCGACCCAGATGCCCCACAGGGCGTCGGTGCCGCTGGTCATCACTTTCATCAGCCGGCCGGAGTGCGCGCCGCCGTGGAAGCTCTGCGGCAGTTGCAGCACATGCTCGAAGTAGGAGGTCAGCACGCCATGGCGGCGGCGGTGGGAAAGCCGGTCGGCGTGCAGCGCGACCAGCGCACCACAGAAAATCGTGAACAGGCCAAAGGCGATCCAGGCGGCAACCAGGATATAGATGTCATTCCATTTCAGATCGCTCTTTTGCGCCTGCGCCGTGCTGAGTGCGTCGATGATGCGGCCAAACAGGACGGGTTCGGCGAACATCGCTGCCGCCAGCGCGAGATTCGCCACCGCCAGCACGGTTGCAAGCCGGGCGTCTCCGCTGAGGAGGCGCATGACGCGAACATAGATCTGAAAAATATTCATGTGGCCGAGTATAGGGTCCGATCAAGCGGGGCGGCGTGGTTTTAAACTTGTGGGTGTCGATTGCAATAGACTTAATCAGCGCGGTTGAACTGCCCGCAGCAGTTCCCTCTGGCGATACCGGCAATGAAAACAACACATTGAACTAAAGTTGGTTCAATCGCTTTTTCCTCAAACGGGGTCTAGCCGCCGGTCCAATCCGGGTTATCATGTTGCCATAATCAACATTCCGACCGAATTGCTGCGAACGCTGGTTGCCGTCGTCGACCACAAGAGCTTCACCAAGGCCGCGCACTCGCTGGGGGTTACTCAGCCAGCCGTCAGTGCGCAGATCAAACGTCTTCAGACGCTGCTGGGCACGGACATGTTCGACAAGAACATTGCCGCCGTGGTGTTGACGCCGGCAGGCGAGGCGGTCGTCACCTACGCGCGGCGCCTTCTTTCGATCAACGATCAGATTCTCCAGCTGGCCTCCGCACCGGAGGTGGGGCGTCCGCTGCGCATGGGCGTGACGGGCGATTACTTCAGCCCGTACCTGCCGCGCGCGTTTGCCAATTTCCGCAAGCGCTGGCCGTTCCGCAAATTCGAAATTGTCGGCGGCACCAATGCAAAGCATCTGCATGACCTGCGCACCGGCGAACTCGATCTGATCCTGTTGCTGACGGCGGAAAAGCCGGAACGTGATTCCTAGTTATCATTGGACCGAGGAAATGGCCTGGGCACGGGGGGCGGCGAGCACGGACCTTGCCACCGATCCGGTGCCGCTTGTTACCCGCGGTGAAAACTGGATGAACCACCAGATGGGCGTTACTGCGCTGGAAAAAGCCGGCCGCAAATACGAAGTCACGTTTATCGGGCCGTCAATTCTCGGCCTGATCGCCGCCGCACGCGCAGGTCTCGGCGTTATTCCGGCGGTGCGCCGTCGCATGGTCAGTACCGACCTTATTCTGTGCCCCGACGAACTGCCGCGTATACCGGACGCGGTGTGCAGCATCTACATCAGCGAAACCGGCGACGCAGCCATGCTGCAGGATCTCGCGGAAGAAGTGGTCGCAGGAATTCGCGGCCCGAATCTGCCGGCGGATCTCGCCCAGCCGCCACGTCCGCTGCCATTCCGCACTGATGTGATGGAAAACCGGAAATAGTCCGGCTGGCCGAGTTCAGTTCTGCGCGAAGCCGGAGCGCTGCGCCCAGCCCGTCATGCGGGCTTCGAGTACGGCCATCGCCCAATACATCACGATGCCCTCGACCGCGAGTGCGACCAGCCCTGCGAAAATCAGCGGTACCTGAAACTGCGCCTGCGCCTGCAGCATCAGGTTGCCGATGCCGTTGTTGGACGCCACGCTTTCCGAAATTACGGTGCCGACGAACGCGAGCGTGATCGCAACTTTCAGCGAGCCGAAGAAATACGGCAGCGTGCGCGGGATGCCGACCTTGCGCATGATGTCGAGCTTCGATGCGCCAAGCGCCTTCAGCACGTCCTCGAGTTCGGGTTCGATGGTGGCAAGCCCGGTCGCGACGTTGACGACAATCGGGAAGAACGAAATCAGGAATGCAGTCAGCACGGCGGGTACGAAGCCGATGCCAAACCACAGCACCAGGATCGGCACCACGGCGACTTTTGGAATGGCGTTGAAACCGATCATCAACGGATAGAGACCGGAATAGATCGTGCGCGACCAGCCGACGACGAGGCCGAGCAACAGGCCGAATCCAACCGCCAGCGCGAAGCCGAGCAGGGTCGCCCATAAGGTGATGAGCGAATTCCTGTAGATCGCCGGCCAGTAATCGACGGTTGCCTTGAAGATAGCCGTCGGCGGCGGCAGGAAGAACACCGGAATGGCGAATATCCGGCACACCAGTTCCCAGATCACGAACAGCGCGACGGTGAAAATCCACGGTGCCGCGCGTGCGGCCCATTTTGCATTCATTGCCGCGCCCTCACGATGTGCGAGCGCAGTTCATGGACGATGTCGGAGAACTCCTGCGTGAAGGTCACGTCGAGATCGCGCGGACGCGGCAGGTCGATCTTGCGTTCGACCAATATGCGGCCGGGCCGCGCCGACATCACGAATACGCGGTCGGCGAGAAACACCGCTTCGCGCAGGTCATGCGTCACCAGGCAGACGGTGATCTTGCGTGCGGCCTGCAGATCACGGATCACGCACCATAGTTCCTCGCGCGTGAAGGCATCGAGCGCGCCGAACGGCTCGTCCAGCATCAGCAGCTTGGGTTCATGGATCAGCGCGCGGCACAACGACGTGCGTTGCTGCATCCCGCCCGACAATTCCCGCGGATACTTGTCGCCCTGATCGCGCAGGCCTACCGACGTGAGAAGGTTGCGCGCCCGTGCCACATACTCATGACTCTTGCGGCGCAGTTCGCTGCGATGCGGCTGCACGATCTCCAGCGGCAGCAGCAGGTTCTCCAGCGTTGTGCGCCATGGCAGCAGGGTCGGTGCCTGGAACGCCATGCCGGCGATCTTCAACGGCTTGCTGACGACTTCGCCGGCGACCTCGACCTTTCCCTTAACAGGATGTTGAAAAAACCGATCGGGGGCTCAGATTTCTACTGAAATCAGGGTGCTATTGGGAACTTCGACATCCAAAGGAACCGGCGCCCCCTGGGCCAAGATCTGCTCAAGAATCATAAAAAGACGGGAATGGATGTGGGT
>CANJBX010000023.1 GCA_947472885.1 Hyphomicrobiaceae bacterium | reverse complement strand
GGATTGCCATAGCGCGTCACAGACGCGCGTAAACGCGCTGATGGCAATCCGACCTCTCCCCGTAAACGGGGAGAGGTAAACAGCATTTGCCGCACCGCCTGCATGGCTGAATGCGCGCGATGGGCCTTCCATTATTGAACCCAATCGCCAATCATCGCGTCAAAGAACGCGTATCGAGGAAATTGCGAGGAGCCGCCCATGTCCCATCAGATCAATCCGCTGCATCCCGTGCTTGGCGCCGAAGTCACCGGCCTCGATCTCACCCTGCCGGTAAGCACGATCCCGCAGCGTGAACTCAAATCCGCCATCGACCAGTACGGCGTCGTCGTCTATCGCAATCCGACGCCGCCGAGCGATGCGCAGCACGTCGAGTTCTCGCGTCTGTTCGGCCCGGTCGAAGTTGGCCCGATGTTCAAGGTGACGGGCGACACCAAGAAGCGCATCGACAATCCCGCACTGGTCGATGTCGGCAACCTCGATCCCGACGGCAACATCATGAAGGCCGACAACCGCCGCATGCTGTTCAGAAAAGGGGATCGTCTGTGGCACGCCGACATGTCGTTCCACCACAACCGCGCGACCTACTCGCTCCTCCTCGGCCATGAAATTCCGCCCGAAGGCGCCGGCGGCGATACCGAGTTCGCCGACATGCGCGCCGCCTACGACGCGCTGCCGGCCGAAATAAAGACCATGATCGAGAACCTGACGGTCGAGCATTCGATCTGGCATTCGCGCCAGCTCGCGGGCTTTCCCGAGCCGACGCAGGAAGAACTCGATTCACGCCCGCCCGCACACCACAAGCTCGTCCATGTGCATCCGGGTTCGGGCCGCAAGACGCTCTACCTCGCCGCGCACGCCTCGCACATCGTCGGCTGGCCGGTCGGGCTTGGCCGCGGCCTGATCAAGAACCTGATGAGTTTCGCGACCCAGCCGCAATTCATCTATCGCCACAAGTGGAAGCTGGGCGATCTCCTCATGTGGGACAACCTCGCGACCATGCACCGCGCGACGGAATTCGAGGACACCAGGTATCGCCGCGACATGCGCCGCGCGACATGCCGCGAGCAGCCGGTGGATCTCAGCGTGGCGGCGTAGAAGTTGTTGTCATTGCGAGGAGCGCAGCGGCCTCCTCGCGATGACAGAGATATAAAAACGTAATGGGAGAAGATCATGCGCCTCGCAATTATCGCCGCTCTCGGCCTCGCCGCCGGCATTGCATCCGCTTCCGCGCAGGCGCCCGCCGACTGGGACAAGGTCGTTGCCGCCGCCAAGGCTGAAGGCTCGGTGAATTTCTACACCGGATTGCCGGGCAACCCGACCACCAAGAAGATCAATGACGCCTTTGAGAAGAAATACGGCATCCGCGTGCAGGTGCTGGAACTGCGCGCCACTGAACTGCGCGAACGCATCCGCTCGGAGCGCGTCGGCAACAACGCCACCGCCGACGTGATGCACACGTCCGCCAACCAGACCCGGCAGATTTCGCAGGGCGACAACACTATCGACAAGCTCGGCCCGATGCCGAACGGCGGCCGGATGCGCAAGGACCTGCAGGAAACCTGGGTCGATCGCGACATCAACATTCCGACGTTCCTTTTGAACTACGCGATCCTGACCAACTCCAATATGGTGAAGGATCCGATCACCAGTTGGAACGATCTGCTCGACCCCAAGTGGAAAGGCAAAATTCTTTCCGACGATTTCCGCGCCATCGGCGGCGGCTCGAGCTTCTTCTCCGTGACCTATGAGAAGTTCGGCAAGGAATTCCAGGAAAAGCTCGCCGCGCAAAACGTCTCCTTCACGCGCGACATGCGCGAGGCGGAGCGCCGCGTGGCACGGGGGGAATTCGCGATCTACCTGCCGTGGCTTCTCAACTATCTGCCGGCTCTCAAGGGCCTGCCGGTGAAAGCCGCGATCCCGAAGGAAGGCGTCGTCTACCTGCCCTACGCATCGTCGATCCTGACCAAAGCGCCGCATCCGAACGCCGCGCGCGTGCTGATCGACTTCATGCTGTCCGACGAAGGCCAGACGATCTATGCGAGCGAGGGCCTGCTGCCGACGGCGGAAGGGCTTTCGAGCAAACTGCCGCCGGACTACGCCGAACTTGCCAACATCAAGCTCCTCGGCGTCAGCAAGCTCGAACTGACCGATCCGATGGTCGATGCCGCGAAGGCACTCTACAAGTAGCGTGAGCGTTCAAGGCGGACATGCCATGCGCGACTTACACCCAGGAATAGACAAGACCAGACCCGCATCTCCGCGCCCGTTCTCCCCTCCCCCCGCGCAGCGGCGGGGAGGGGTCGGGGGTGGGGGGAAGCGGTTTTCTCGCCAGCAACAAACGCCCCCCACCCCGGCGCACGTTGTGCGCCGACCCTCCCCGCCGCTCGCAAGCGCTCGCGGGAGGAGGGTGACGAACGGCAGCCGCCGATTTTCAATTTACAATTTCAAGATCGTCATTGCAGTTCTGCTACTCACTGTTGTCTCGCCGCCGGCGCAGGCGCAGGAAAAATGGCCCGCGCAGGACATTCATTTCGTCAGTGCGTTTCCGCCCGGCAGCGGCTCCGACACCGTGATGCGGTTTCTGGCCGAGAAGATGCGCCCGCTGGTCAGCGTGCCGGTCATCGTCGATAACAAGCCGGGCGCCGGCGGCATGCTGGCGGCGGAATATGTCGCGCGCGCCAGGCCGGACGGCTACACGATCTTCACCCACGCCGGCAACACCATGGCGACGGTGAAGCATCTCCTGAAGAATCCGCCGTTCGATCCGGCGACCGCCGTGCAGGTCGCGGCCACGATCAACCGGCAGGCCTTCATGCTGGTGGTGGACGCAAAGAAGCCCTAGCAGAACATCGCCGACCTCACCAAAGCGATGAAGGAAAAAGGCGCGGCCGCGACTTATGGCGCGTCGGCCAACATCGGCCTCATCATGGGCGCGCTGTATCGCGAGCTGGCCGGGCTGAAGGCCGTCGATGTGCAATACAAGTCCGCACCGGATTCGCTGAACGATCTCGCCTCCGGGCAACTCGACTTCGCACTCTACGATCCGATCGTCGCGATGTCGCAGGCACAGGCCGGACGCATCCGCATTCTTGGCGTCGGCCTGCAAAACCGTCTGCAATCGGCGCCGGACCTGCCGACCATGGCCGAACAAGGCATCGCCATCGACCTGCCGAGCTGGTTTGCGGCCATCGTCCCTGCCGCGACGCCGAAGCCGGTCGTCGCGACGATCAACCGGCTGTTCAATTCGGTGATCGCCATGGATGAGACGCGCGCGTTCCTGCAGAAATTCGGCACCGATCCGTGGATCTCGACGCCCGAGGATGGCCAGCGCCGGCTGATGCATGATCTTCAGGTCTGGCCGGAATACATCCGCATCGCGAAACTGCCGTTGCAGGGGTGATGCGTGTTTCATTTTATTCAGCGGCATGCGCTACTGCGCCCCCTCTCCCCGTTTACGGGGAGAGGGTTGGGGTGAGGGGCATTTTGGAATTATCGCACCCGTGGCAACTTCCCCTCACCCGCCGCGCTTCACGCGCCGACCTCTCCCCGCAAGCGGGGCGAGGTAAGCCACAACAGTCATCACAGTCTGCATCGAGGAAATAAAAATGTCCGAGCGCGTTACGATCATGTCCGAAGGGCTCAAGCTCGCGGGCGTCCTGCATATTCCCAAGGACTACAAGCCAGCTGAAAAGCGCCCGGCGTTCCTCGTGCTGCACGGTTTCGGCGGCAACAAGGAAGGCGAGCAGGGTGTGTGGGCCTCGAAGACGCTGCTCGAATGGGGCTACGTCTGCCTGCAGATCGACTTCCGCGGTTGCGGCGAGAGCGAAGGCACGCCCGGCCGCATTGTGCCGCAGGAAGAAGTCATCGACGCCAAAAATGCCCTGACGTTCCTTGAAGGCCGGCCGGAAGTTGACGGCCAGCGCATCGCGATCTGCGGATCGAGCCTTGGCGCCGCCGTCGGCATCGTCACTGCAGGCTCCGACCCGCGCGTTGCCGCACTGATCTCGCAAGGCGGCTGGGGTTCGGGTCCGCGCAAGTCCGTGCAGCAGCATCCGCCGGCGGAAAAATGGAACAAGTTTCTCGGCATGATGGTTGAAGGCGTGCGTCACCGCGAGAAGACCGGCGAGTCGCTGATGGTGTCGCGCTTCGACATCGTGCCGGTGCCGGAACGCCTGCGCGCGCTCCTGCGCGACGGTCACATGCAGTTCACGGCGGAAACCGCGCTCGGCATCTTCCTGTTCCACCCGGAAGACATGATCGCGGCGATTTCACCGCGGCCGGTGCTGCTGCTGCATGCGGTGAATGATTCTGTGACGCCGTCGTCGGAATCCATCGAGCTGTTCAAGAAAGCGAAGTCGCCGGTCGAACTGCACCTGATCGACGGTGTCGATCATTTCATGTTCGCGGAGAGCAACCCGCGCGTCGCTTCCATCGTGAAGGACTGGCTGGCGTCGTATTTTCCAGTGAAGGCCTAAGGCCGCAAGTCTCGAACGGCCTCATCCTGAGGAGCATCGCATCGCGATGCGTCTCGAAGGATGGGGCCGCCCTCGTCCTTCGAGACGGCGCTTCGCGCCTCCTCAGGATGAGGGCGGAGTTGCACTCGGCGATTTCGTCCGGTCCTTCGCCGGCCACTGTTCGGAAACATCCGGCAGCGCCAGTTCCTTGCCGGTCATGCGTTCAATCTTGATGGCGTAAACCGTGATCTGGTCAAGCCGCGGATAAAATCCGGCCGGACGCGGCACGCCCTGCTTGCGATACTTCGCCATCAGCTCATCGCAGAATTTCCGCTTTGTCGCCTCATCACCGGCAATGCGGATCTTGCCGAACAGGATCACGCTCGAATAGGCGACCGAGGAGTCGCATTCGAAGCGGCCATAGTCGAACACCTCGCCGGGCTCATCGACTTCGAAACACACCCGCGCGTCATGCTCGACATTGCTGCGCAGATGGCCCCTGGCCGCCGTGTTGTGGACATAGACCTCGTCGTCCATGCAGACGTAGAGAAGCGGCACGCAATAGGGATAGCCGTCGGGGCCGGTGGTCGCGAGCCGGCCTGAGTAACCGCGTTTGAGCACAGCCTGCATGGTGTCCTGCGACATCACGCGGTCGGTGCGGCGTACCTGGGGCGGCGGACTGCTCATGGGTGAGTCTCCTTGGCCACCACTTTATCGTCATTGCGAGCGAAGCGAAGCAATCCCGGTCAGGTGTGCACAACTGACCGGGATTGCTTCGTCGTGCCTTGCACTCCTCGCAATGACAACTAGCGCCCGGCGTGCCGGCTCTCCGGCCGTTTCAGGCCAAGATTTTCCCGCAAGGTCTTTCCCTCATACTCGTTACGGAACAGGCCGCGGCGCTGCAACTCGGGCACGACGAGATTGACGAAATCGTCAAGCCCGCCCGGCAGGTAGGGCGGCATGATGTTGAAGCCGTCGGCGCCGTTGTTCTCGTACCACTCCTCGATATGGTCCGCGATCTTCACCGCCGTACCGCGCACGACGTTGTGGCCGCGCAGCACGGCGCGCAGGTAAAGCTGGCGGATTGTCAGGTTCTCGCGCTTCGCCATCTCGGTGAACAGCTTGAGCGCGGTATGGCTGCCGATGGTGGTGGTGATTTCCGGCAGCGGCCCGTCGAGCGGATAGCCCGACAGATCAATCGAGCCGAGCATCTCGCCCAATAACTGCAGGCCGATTTCCGGGTGCACCAGCGATTGCAGCTTGTCGAACTTGTCGTCGGCCTCCTGCTGGCTCGATCCGATGAACGGCGCGAGGCCCGGCATGACCTTGATCTCGTCCGGCTCGCGGCCAGCCTTGACCAGACGCTCTCTCAGCGATTTACAAAGTTTCTGTCCGTTCTCCAGCGTCTGGCTGGTCGCGAACAAAACGTCGGCGACTTCCGCCGCAAGGTCCTGCCCGACGTCGGACGTGCCGGCCTGCACCATCACCGGGCGGCCCTGCGGCGAACGCGGCACATTGAGTGGGCCGCGCACCGAGAAATGCTCGCCCTTGTGGTTGAGCGGATGCACTTTCGCCGGATCGAAATAGCGCCCGGATTCCTTGTCACGCACGAATGCGCCGTCACCCCAGGAATCCCACAGGCCGCGCACAACGCGGGCAAATTCCGCGGCGCGGTCATAGCGGGCGTCATGCTCAAGATGTTCCTCGCGGCCGAAGTTGAAGGCTTCGCCGATATTCGTCGATGTCACCAGATTCCAGGCGGCACGGCCGCCGCTGAGATGGTCGAGCGAGGCGAACTTGCGCGCGACGTGAAACGGCTCGTTGTAGGTCGTCGTCGCGGTGGCGACGAGACCGATGTGGCTTGTCACAACGGACAGCGCGGACAACAGCGTGATCGGCTCGAAGCCGGCGACGTAAGTGTGGACACGGCTGGAGCGGTCGAGCGGCCAGTTCCGCATCGCCGTCATGTCGGCGAGGAACAGCATGTCGAACTTGCCGCGCTCGGCGGTCTGCGCCAGTTCGGTCCAGTGCTTGAAATCGACGGCGGCGGCGTCATAGGCATCGGGATGCCGCCACGCGGCGATGTGATGCCCGGAGGGATGCAGAAACGCGCCGAGTTTGATGTGACCCGCGCGCTTAGGCATCGTTCCGCTCTCCGCAAGAGTTTTCTTGTTCTTATGCTGTCATTGCGAACAAAGCGAAGCAACCGCCGGAACGGAATAGCAGCTCTCTTGTCCCGGACGACAGGAGCGAAGCGCCCTCGCTGAGCGGATGGAGATCCGGGACCCAGCGGAAAAATTCTACATCCGTATTGCAGCCCTGAGTCCCGGATCATCGCGCCGCTTTGCGGCGCTCGTCCGGGACACGAGAGCGTGGCGGACCGCGCTCAGCCCATGCCCTTGACGATCTGTTCGGTCATTTTCTTGGCGTCGCCCAGCAGCATCATCGTGTTGTCGCGGTAGAACAGCGGATTGTCGATACCGGCGTAGCCGGAGGCGAGCGAGCGCTTGATGAACATCACCGTCCCCGCCTTCCACACCTGCAACACCGGCATGCCGTAGATCGGCGAAGTCTTGTCGTCTTCCGCCGCCGGATTGGTGACGTCGTTGGCGCCGATGACGAACGCAATGTCGGCCTGCGCGAACTCCGAGTTGATATCCTCGAGTTCGAACACTTCGTCGTAGGGCACGTTGGCCTCAGCCAGCAGCACGTTCATGTGGCCCGGCATGCGGCCAGCGACCGGGTGAATGGCGTACTTCACCTCGACGCCTTCCTTCTTGAGATGGTCGGCCATTTCACGCAGCGCGTGCTGCGCCTGCGCTACCGCCATGCCGTAGCCCGGCACGATGATGACCTTCTGCGCATTCTTCATGATGTAGGCAGCGTCTTCCGCTGAACCGAGCTTGACCGGACGCTGTTCGGCTGCGCCGCCAGCAGCGGCGGTTTCGCCGCCAAAGCCGCCGAGGATGACCGAGACGAACGAACGGTTCATGCCCTTGCACATGATGTAGGACAGGATCGCGCCGGAGGAGCCGACCAGCGCGCCGGTGATGATCAGCGCCGAGTTGCCGAGCGTGAAGCCGATACCCGCCGCCGCCCAGCCCGAATAGGAATTGAGCATCGAGATGACGACCGGCATGTCCGCGCCGCCAATCGGGATAATGAGGAGAACGCCGAACACCAGCGCCAGCACGGTAACGATCCAGAAATCCATCTGGCTCTGCGACACGCACAGGCCATAGATGAAGAAGATCAAAGCGAGAAACAGCGCGATGTTGATGTAGTGCCGGAACGGCAACGTGATCGGCGAACCGCTCATGCGTCCCGACAGTTTCAGGAAGGCGATGATCGAGCCGGTAAACGTGATCGCGCCGATGGCAACGCCAAGCGACATTTCAACGAGGCTCTGGGTGTGGATCTTGCCGGGCGTGCCGATGTCGAACGCCGCCGGCGCATAGAACGCCGCCGCCGCGACCAGCACCGCCGCCATGCCGACGAGCGAATGGAACGCCGCAACCAGTTCCGGCATCGAGGTCATCGGCACGCGGCGCGCGATCACCGCGCCGATGGCGCCGCCGAAGCCAATGCCGAGCAGCACCAGTACCCATGCGCCGAAGCCGGTCGGCGGATGCGCCGCCAGCGTGGTGAGCACGGCGATGGTCATGCCGACCATGCCGAACATGTTGCCCTGACGGCTTGAAGCCGGGCTCGACAGGCCGCGCAGCGCGAGAATGAAGAGGACGCCGGCGACGAGGTAAAGGGTCGCCGCGATATTGGCGCTCATCTGTCCGTCCCCTTACTTCTGTTTCTTCTGGTACATCGCCAGCATGCGCTGGGTGACCAGGAAGCCGCCGAAAATATTGATCGAGGCGAACACCAGCGCGACGAAGCCGAGCGCGCGCGCCCAGACCGGGCCCTGGTCGTTGCCGGCAAGCGCGACACCGACCGCGAGCAGCGCACCGACCACGATCACCGAGGAGATCGCGTTGGTGACGGACATGAGCGGCGTGTGGAGCGCGGGCGTCACGGCCCAGACGACGTAATAGCCGACGAAGATGGCCATGACGAACATCGAAAGGCGGAAGACAAACGGATCGACTGCGGTTGCGAGATGGTCCATTAGAAGCTCCGATCGTGCTGCCCGCTTCTCGCTCTCCCCGCTTGCGGGGAGAGGGTCGGGGTGAGGGGCTGAGAGCAAAAATTACGATGAGTGTTCGTGAGGAAAATCCCCCTCACCCGGATCGCTTCGCGATCCGACCTCTCCCCGCAAGCGGGGCGAGGTGAAGATGAGCCTGCCGCGCGCACCATCGGGATCATCTCCTATGCCGCTGTCTTCGGCTTGAAATTCGGATGGATGACGGCGCCGTCGCGGGTCAGCGCAGTGCCCTTGATTAGATCGTCGTCCCAGTTGATCGCAAGCTGCTTTTCTTTCTTGTCGATCATGGTCTCCAGGAACGTCAGCAGGTTCCTGGCGTAGAGCGCCGACGAAGAAGCCGCCAGACGGCCCGGCATGTTGTTGTGGCCGACGATCTTGACGCCGTTGACTTCGACGACTTCGCCGGGCTTCGCGCCTTCGACATTGCCGCCGCGCTCGACCGCGAGATCGACGATCACCGAGCCGGGACGCATCGAGGCGACCATTTCTTTCGAGACGAGTTTCGGCGCGGGACGGCCGGGAATCAGCGCCGTGGTGATGACGATGTCCTGCTTCTTGATGTGTTCAGCAACCAGCGCGGCCTGCTTGGCCTGATAGTCCTTCGACATTTCCTTGGCGTAGCCGCCGGCGGTTTCAGCCTGCTTGAATTCGTCGTCCTCGACCGCGATGAACTTCGCGCCGAGCGACTGCACCTGCTCCTTCACCGCCGGACGGACGTCCGTCGCGGTGACGATGCCGCCAAGGCGGCGCGCGGTCGCAATCGCCTGCAATCCGGCGACGCCGACGCCCATCACAAAAATTTTCGCCGCAGGCACGGTGCCTGCCGCCGTCATCATCATCGGCAGCGCGCGGCCGTATTCGGCGGAGGCGTCGATGACGGCGCGGTAGCCCGCGAGGTTGGCCTGACTTGAAAGCACATCCATCGACTGGGCGCGGGTGATGCGCGGCATCAGTTCCATGGCGAAGGCGACGACACCGGCTTTCGCCAGCGCGGCGAGCGCCGCGTCGTTGCCGTAGGGGTCCATGATGGCGAGGACGAGTGCGCCGCGCTTGTAGCCGGAAAGTTCGGCGTCGGTCGGCCGGCGGACCTTGAGAACAACGTCCGCATCTTTCGCGGCGCCGGCGACGAGCGTTGCGCCGGCGGCCTCGAACTCGGCGTCCAGAATGCCGGACTTGATGCCCGCACCCGGCTCGACGACGACATCGGCGCCAAACGACTTGAATTTCTTGACGGTGTCTGGAGTTGCCGCGACCCGCGGCTCGGAGGAATCTACTTCACGCGCGACAGCAATGCGCATTCCCACCCTCTCCTGTTCGCGAGCAGCCCCAAACACGCGAACCAAATCAAACCAGCCCGATCAGACGATCAGCCCAGCCCGTATAAAGCAAGCGCCACGATCGACAGCGCGGTGATGACCGAGCTGAAAATCCAGGAACCCGAACCCAGCCCCTGAAACACGCCGACAACAGAAAGGATGACGAAGAGCGCCGTCGCACCCCAATGCCCCAGCACGCCGCCGAGCGTCAGCGCGACCATCACGGTGATGACGTTGAGAATGCCGACGATGGTGAGGTGGATGAAGGCTTCGTAGGTTGCCTCATGCTCCGGGTAATCGTTGCCGGTTGCGGTCTCGTATTCGACCTCGCCATGGGCGGACATATTCAATCTCCAGAGTGACGTGATTTCCTGCTGCGGGAAGTAGCGCAATTGCCGCCCGAGGGCAACGCTCGCCCTGTCGCAATCTAGCATTGCGTGCATTCTGGCCGGGACTTTTGGCCCAAAATCCGGCCCTTTGCGGCAGCCCGCCACGGCTGCCCGTGCAGCCTCAGGCCAACCCTGCCCGCTTCAGCGCCGCCGCCTGCCGGTCGGCGACCTTGGCGATCGAGAACGATTCGATGGCCTCGTTGAACAGCCGGTAGAAATTCAGCTTGGCCGAAAGGTGCAAAAACACCCCGCCCAGTCCAATGGCGGCACGATCCATGAAAACAAATTCTCGCGGGATCGTCACCGGCCCCTTTTGCTTGAGCGCCTGATGGACCCGGAAGGCTTCGCGCCGGCCGTATTCCCAGGGCTTCACGCCATCGGCGATGGTGCGCTCGCGGTCGTCGAGCAGTGGGCCATAGATGAAACGTGCCCAGATATTCAGCACGTCGATCAGTTCGCGGTTGAGCTTCTTGAAGCCCCAGGTCTCGTAGGCGTGAACGACCCGCGCATGGTCGTCATGCAGCAGCCCATTGTAGAGATCGACCACGCCACCGACGAACTTCGGCGGGAAGATTCGCACACAGCCATAGTCCAGCAGGTTGATGCCCTGCGGCGATCCTTTTTCGGAAAACACCGTGTAGTTGCCAAGGTGCGGATCGCCATGAATGACGCCGTGGCGGGAGAACGGCAACCACCACGCCTTGAACATCGCGGTCGCAAGGCGGTTACGAACCGCGAGGCTATCGTCCTTGTAGGTGAGCAGCTTGTTGCCTTCGAGCCAGTCGAGCGTGAGCAAACGTCCCGTCGATAGTTCCGGCCAGACGCCCGGCACGCGCACTTCCGGCACTTTCGCCAGCATATCGGCGTAGAGCGCGGCATGTTTCGCCTCATGCACGTAGTCGAGTTCCTCGCGCAGCCGCTCGCCGATCTCCTTGGCGATCTCGCTGGTGTCGATGGCGGTGTCCATGCGCGAGCGGATCGCGAACAGCCAGCCAAGCTGGCGCAGATCCGCCTCGACCGCGGATTTCATGTCGGGATATTGTAGCTTGCACGCCAGATCCTTGCCGTCGTGCGAGCGCGCACGATGGACCTGACCGAGCGAGGCGGCAGCCGCAGGCTTGTGTTCAAACTCACCGAATTTTTCCTGCCAGCCCGCACCGAGTTCGGCATTCATGCGGCGCTTGACGAAGGCCCAGCCCATCGGCGGCGCCTCGCTTTGCAAGGTTGCGAGTTCGGCGGCGTATTCCGGCGGCAGCAGGTCGGGAATGGTCGCCATCAATTGCGCGACCTTCATGATCGGGCCTTTCAGCCCGCCGAGTACCGCTGTCAGCTGATTGGCATTCTTCGCGTTGTTGCCGTCACGGCCAAGCAATCGCGTCGCCGCGATCTTCGCTGCCACGCCACCGACATTGGCACCGACGCGGGCATACCGCGCGGCACGTGCGGAGAAGCGGTTGCGTTCGCGGTCGTCTTTTTTGTCGGGCATGGAACTCGGACCGCCTTCCAGAGCCGAACATAAACCTTGAGACGTCCGCACTACGGCGGCTATGCTCGATCACTATTTCGGGATCAAGGCGGCATGCACGATTGCTGGAATCGCCTCGACCGGAACGGTTTGATATTACACCTCTGTGCGAAGGTGACGTGCAAACAATCAGGGAGGATACATAATGTGTGATCAAGATCATTTTGAGGACGATTCACACGACTTCGAGAAGCGCGGGTTAGTGACGCGCCGGCAGTTCGGAGCGCTGGTCGGCGCGGGTGCTTGCATGGTGCTGCCGCAGGTTGCCAACGCGGTCTCGGTCACCGAATCCGAGGTGACCATCACAACGCCGGACGGCACAGCGGATGCGTACTTCGTTCGCCCTGCAACGGGCACGGCCCCGGGCGTCCTCGTATGGCCGGACATCTTCGGGCTGCGCCCGGCGTTCCGGCAGATGGGCAAACGGCTCGCCGAGTCGGGCTACTCGGTGGTCGTCGTCAATCCGTTCTACCGCGTGAAAAAAGCGCCGACGGCGGCAAACGGTGCGACGACTCCGGTTCCGGAGTTGATGCCGCTTGCGCAGGCGCTGAACGAGACGACGCACATGACCGACGCCAAGGCGTTCGTCGCGTGGCTGGACAGCCAACCGTCGGTGGCGAAAGACAAGAAGATCGGGACGCAGGGCTACTGCATGGGCGGCCCGATCGCGTTTCGCACCTCCGCAGCGATGCCGGACCGCATCGGCGCGGTCGCCTCGTTCCACGGCGGTGGCCTTGTTACCGACCAGCCGAACAGCCCGCTCACGCAGGCCGTGAAGACCAAGGCGCAGTTCCTGATCGCGATTGCCTCGAACGACGATCAGCGCTCGCCGAACGAAAAGAACGTCCTCAAGGAAACCTTCGAGAAAGCCAAACTGGCGGCCGAGATCGAGGTCTACTCCGGGGCGCACGGCTGGTGCCCGCCGGATTCGCGCGTCTACAACGAACCGGACGCCGAAAAGGCCTGGACGCGGCTGATAGCGCTGTACGTCAAGGCCTTGGCTTAGTCCTTCTGCGTTCTGTCGGGACGGTCCGCATGCGGGCCGTCCCGACAGCTTCAGCCTTCAATGTTCAGTGTTCATCCGAAAATTTAACCTGAAATCGGACGTAATCGAAAATTGATAGCTGGTCAGGCTTTCGGCCAATTGTCCCTGATCCAGCGCGTCAGGCTTTCTTCGCTGACTTCACCAGCGGCGAGGGAGATCATAATAGCGCTGGCATGGGCTGGATCAGGACGAAAATTGATTCCGTTGCTGCGCAGGAAAGTCATCAATGCATGAAACGCAATCCGCTTATTGCCGTCCACGAATGCGTGATTTTTCGCCAGCCCGAAAGCATAAGACGCCGCAAGCCCGGCAAGGTCAGTTTCACCATAGTGCCAACGGTTGACCGGACGCGCGAGCGCAGATTCAAGCATGCCCTGATCGCGAATACCGCCCGGCCCGCCGAACATTGCCAATTGTTCGGAATGCATATCGACGACTTCGGCAAGGTCGAGCCAGATCGGCTCGATCATTTGGCAAGTGCCCGGAACGTATCTTGATATTCGTCCATGATTTCGCGTGCGATTCGCATCGTGTTTGCGTGCTTGGGATCGTAGGGCGTCAACTTCATTCCGCGCTCCGGCTGCTCAATAACGTGAAGCTGATCGCCTTCCTTCAACTTTAACCGTGCCAGAAGCTCCTTTGACAGGATGAGACCGAGCGAATTGCCAATTTTACGAATCTGGATGACAGCATCTTCGATTTCGGGGTTTTTGGGCTTCTCGTTCATGTCCGGTACTCCGTTATACAAAATGTATAACATTATTTTTGCGCCCGTTCAACAAATGTATTACTTCATATAACCCATTATTATAAAATAATTTTCTAGCTATTTTTTATCATCCCTTCCACCAGTGTTCGCGCCGCCTCTCCGGCGCTCTCCATATACGACGGGTCGCGGTGCAGGAGGACGACGGCGAAGGAACCGTCGAGCAGCAGCACGATCTGCCGCGCCAGCAGCGGCGCGTTTGCAATGCCATCGGCCTCGAACATTTCGCGCAGCCAGTTCTCGAATTTCTTTTTATGCGCAGCGCCAATCTTCATGGCCGGATGTCCGGGCATGTTGGCGAGTTCAGCCGATGTGCGCAGGAAGCCGCAGCCTTTCCATTTCGGATGCCGCGCGGACTTTGCGAGGTTCAAGAAAATCGCCTGCACCTTCGCAGGCAACCCGCCTTCGGCGGCGTCGAACCATTGCTTGAACAAGGCTAGATTGGGCTGATCGCGCGCCGCCAGATAGGCAGCGACAAGCTCGTCCTTGCTCTGGAAATGATAGTAGAGCGTTTTCTTAGTCAGCCCGGCTTTCTCAGCCACCGCATCGACGCCGACGCCCCGGATGCCCTCGCTGTAGAACAGCCTGGAGGCGGCGGAAATGATGCGTTCGCGGGTCGCCATCTTCGTTCATGCCATGCCGCAATGTATACCGACCAGTGAGTTTATACAATGGACGTTACGCCTAGAGTGCCCCGGCCTTGAAACTCCGGGGAAACCGCATGTCCGACACCGTGCCTCTGACTGTTGCCGACCGCATCGCCGTGCTGACGCTCAACCGGCCGCACAAGCTCAATGCGCTGAATTGCGAGACCATCGACCGCCTGATGGTGCTGCTCGACGAGCTTGAAGTGATGCCCGATGTGCACGCCGTCATCCTCACCGGCGCGGGGCGCGCGTTCTCGGCGGGCGGCGACATCCACGAGTTTTCGCAAAGCGTGAAGCTGGGCGCCGACACCGCCATGCGCGACTTCGTACGGCGCGGACAGGCGATGACGGCGCGGCTGGAAGCCTTCCGCAAGCCGGTGATCGCCGCCGTCAATGGCATCGCATTCGGCGGCGGCTGCGAAATCACCGAGGCCGTGCACCTCGCGGTCGCCAGCGAGAACGCGCTGTTCGCCAAACCGGAAATCAATCTCGGCATGCCGCCGACGTTCGGCGGCACGCAGCGCCTGCCGCGACTCGCCGGGCGCAAGCGCGCGCTGGAATTGCTGCTGACCGGCGATCCGTTCTCGCCCGCGCAGGCGCTGGCGATGGGCCTTATCAACGCCGTCGTGCCGCATGACGACCTGTTGCCCGCGGCGCGACACCTCGCGGAGCGCATCCTGCGTCATTCCCCGCTCGCGACAGGAAGCATCATCACCGCTGTCACGCGCGGGCTGAATATGGCCATCGCGGAAGGGCTGCAGATGGAGAGCGAGCAATTCGCCCGCATGGTGCCGACGCATGATCTTGGCGAAGGACTCGCCGCATTGATAGAACGCCGTGCGCCGAACTACACGGGAAGTTAGTCCAGCCCTTCGAGTTCCGTGATCATCCCTTCGATCACACTCAGCCCGCCCTGCCAGAACGCCGGCTCGCGCGCATCGAGGCCGAATGGCTTGAGCAGTTCGGCGTGATGTTTGGTCCCGCCGGCGGCCAGCATGTCGAGATAACGCTCGGCGAAGCCTTCGTGGCTGTTATCGTAGACCGCATAGAGCGAATTCACGAGGCAGTCGCCAAACGCATAGGCGTAGACGTAGAACGGCGAATGGATGAAGTGGCCGATGTAGGTCCAGAACGCCGCATATTCCGGCTTGAACTCGATGGCCGGGCCGAGGCTTTCGCGCTGCACGTCCATCCAGATTTCGCACAGACGTTCCGACGTGAGTTCGCCATCCTTGCGCTCGGTGTGGACCTTGCGCTCGAACGTATAGAACGCGATCTGGCGCACCACGGTGTTGAGCATGTCCTCGACCTTGGACGCCAGCATCGCCTTGCGCGCCTTCTTGTCTTTCGTCTGCGCAAGCAGCCGCTTGAACGTGAGCATTTCGCCGAACACGCTGGCGGTTTCCGCGAGTGTCAGCGGCGTCGGCGCCATCAATGCGCCCTGCCGCCCGGCCAGCACCTGATGCACACCATGGCCGAGTTCATGGGCGAGCGTCATCACGTCGCGCGTCTTGCCCTGGTAGTTGAGCAGCACATACGGATGCGCCGACGGCACCGTCGGATGCGAGAACGCACCCGGCGCCTTGCCGGGCCGGGTCGGCGCGTCGATCCAGTTCTTGTCGAAGAAACGCTGCGCAATGTCGGCCATGCGCGGCGAGAAGTCGCCATAGGCCGACAGCACCGTCTCGCGCGCCTGCGGCCACGCAATGTTCGGCGTCGCCACCTTCGGCAGCGGCGCGTTGCGGTCCCAATACATCAGGCGCTTCTTGCCGAACCACCTTGCCTTCAGCGCGTAATAGCGGTGCGAAAGCCGCGGATAGGCATCCTGCACCGACTTCACCAAGGCATCGACCACTTCGTGCTCGACGCGGTTGCCGAGGTGGCGCGAGTCCGCGATGTCGGTGAAGCCGCGCCAGCGGTCGGAAATTTCCTTGTCCTTGGCAAGCGTGTTGGTAATGAGCGTGAAGACGCGCAGGTTTTCCTTGAAGGTTTTTCCAAGCGCCAGCGCCGCCGCCTTGCGCATCTCACCCTTGGCGTCCTGCAGCATGTTCAGCGTCTGCTCGATCGGCAGCAGCTTGCCGCCGACCTTGAAGCGCAGCCCCGCAATCGTTTCGTCGAACAGGCGATTCCATGCGCTGAAGCTGCTGGCGGATTTTTCGTGGAACAGCTGCTCGACGCGGTCTTCAAGCTGAAACGGCTTTTCCTTGCGGACGTCCTCGATCCACGGCCGGTAATAACCGAGCTTCGGCTCCGCCATGGCGCGGTCGAGCGCAGCATCGTCGATGCGGTTGAGTTCAAGCGTGAAGAACAGAAGATGCGACGACGCCGAGGTGATGCGCTCCTGCACGTCGCCGAAGAATTTTGCACGTACCGGGTCGGTGGTATTGCCCGCATAGACGAGATGCGCGAACGAGA
The DNA here is from genome assembly GCA_947472885.1 of Hyphomicrobiaceae bacterium. Classification (GTDB taxonomy): domain Bacteria; phylum Pseudomonadota; class Alphaproteobacteria; order Rhizobiales; family Xanthobacteraceae; genus CANJBX01. Next base: position 36,517 of record CANJBX010000023.1, on the reverse strand, counting down.
TCAAACGCCCAAGGAGGTCGTCGATCATCTCGTAGCGCGTGACGGCTTCCGCGAGCTTGATGCCGGGATCCTCGCCCTCCGCCAGCGCCGCGAGCTTGCCCTTGAAGGTTTCCTCGAAAGCCACGCTGTAGCTGTCGGCGCGGTCGAGGTCGCGCTTCACTTCCGGCGCGTCAATCCCGGCATAAAGATCATTGAGATTCCATTCGGGCAGACCGCGGAGGCCCTTTAGCGTAGCACCCTTGGCATTAGCCCGCTTCGGCGCCGCTTTGCGGCTTTTGGCTTCCATCGCCAGAGGCTTGCGGGTTCGCGAAGGGCGGGCACGTTGGGGCATATGCAAATTCAATCTGTCGGTGTTGCGCGCGTTTTTAATCGTTACTTGAGCCGCGCCTTGTGGCAAAGCCGTGACCTGCTGATTTTTTGCATGCGTGTTGCCACGGGGCGCGTTTGCACATCAGCGGCACTCTCGCTGGCGCCACCTTTGTCAGACCGCCACAGCGCAAACGCCCACTTAACAAGACATTAATCGAACTCGGCCACAGTGCCCCGAATTGAAACAAAGTTCATTGGGGCAAGAAATGGCCGAGCGTATTTTGATTGTCGATGACGATCCGGTGCAGCGCCGGCTGGTCGAGGCGATGACCGCGCGTTTCGGCTATGAGACCATGACCGCCGATTCCGGCGACGCCGCACTCGCCATCCTGTCCGACAGCAGCAACGCCATCGACGGCGTCATTCTTGATCTCGTGATGCCCGACCTCGACGGCCTCGGCGTGCTGGCGCAGATGCGCGAACGCAGCATTGCGATTCCCGTGATCGTGCAGACCGCCCATGGCGGCATCGACAATGTCGTGACCGCGATGCGCGCGGGCGCAGCTGACTTCGTGGTAAAGCCTGCCAGCCCCGAACGCGTGCAGGTCTCGCTGCGCAATGCACTCGCCACCCGCGCGCTGGCCGGCGAACTGACGCGCCTCAAGCGCACGCAATCCGGCACGCTGACCTTCAAGGACATCATCACCCGCTCGGCACGGATGCATGCCGTGCTGCGCGGCGCGGAGAAGGCCGCATCCTCGCAAATTCCGGTTTCCATCGGCGGTGAGTCCGGCGTCGGCAAGGAACTGATCGCGCGCTCAATCCACGGATCGAGCACGCGCCGCGCCAAGCAACTGGTCGCCGTCAACTGCGGCGCGATCCCGGATAACCTTGTGGAATCGATCCTTTTTGGCCACGAGAAGGGTGCATTCACGGGCGCCACCGAACGCCATTCAGGCAAGTTCGTCGAAGCCGACGGCGGCACGCTGTTTCTCGATGAGGTTGGTGCACTGCCGCCCGCGGCACAGGTGAAATTGCTGCGCGCGATCCAGGAAGGCGAAGTCGAGCCGGTCGGCGCGCGCAAGCCGGTGAAGGTCGATGTCCGCGTCATCTCGGCGACCAATCGCGACCTGATGGCGGATGTGAAGTCCGGCCGCTTCCGCGAAGACCTGTTCTATCGCCTGCATGTTTTCCCGATTTCGATTCCGCCGCTGCGCGAACGCAGCGAGGACATTCCCGATCTGGTGCGGCACTTCCTCATTCGCTTCGCGACGGAGGAAGGCAAGCGCGTGCGCTCGGTTTCCGCACAGGCCTTGCAGCTCCTCGCAGCGCATCGCTGGCCCGGCAACGTGCGGCAACTCGAGAACACGATTTTCCGCGCCGTGGTGCTGGCCGACGGCGACGAAATCGGTGTCGATGAAATTCCGCAGGTCGCGATGACCCCGGTGGAAACACACGCCGAATCAAACACGTTTTCCGCAACCGGAAACGAGGCAGCGCTGCCCCCGGTTGTTTCGCCGCCGCTCGGCCCGATTACCATCGGCGACCATGCCGGCTGGCCATCGACAGCCGTTGCCGGAAATATGGCAACCCCGCCCGGCGTATTAACCATGCTGAACGATGGCGATGTCCGTCCGCTTGAGGAAATCGAGGCCGAAGTTATCCGCTTCGCCATAACCCACTACCGAGGCCAGATGTCCGAGGTCGCCCGAAAACTGCAAATCGGCCGGTCAACGCTGTATCGCAAGCTGGAAAGCCTGGGTTTGAGTGCAGAAGCGGGCCCGTTAACGGACGTATCCGGGGAGTAACACTCCTGACAAAATGCCGTTATCTCCGAAGATTTATTGCGACATGGCCGGACCATTTTGAGCTATGGTCGCGTGACATTACGTAAGCTGTGCTGCCATGGATTGCGACCATGGGATCGGCGCACAGATATGCGTATGTGAGTCGCTCATTAAGCTGCATTGAAGGGCGCGCGGCACTGGCGCGCCGGAGGGGAATTCGGACTATGGCCATCTTCCGTATTGAACGTCTGCTCGCCGGCACTGCGATCGCAATAGCACTGACCGCCGCGGGTCCTGCCGCTCACGCGCAGACCGACACGCCAACCACCTCCGCCATCGAATCGAAAGTCCCGGTTCCCGAGCAGGCCGATATAACGCCGCCGTCGCAGCGCGACGTGGGTGAGACGACTGCATCCACTCCGCAGATCATGAATGCGCCCGCGGTAACGCCGGCACCCGCGCAGCAGAAGTCCGCAGAGACCAAGCCGCTCGAGTCGAAGCCGATGGAATCGCAGGCCGTCGACACCAAGCCGGCTGTCGAAGCGCCGAAGGCTGCCGAGACGAAGCCGGTCGAAGCCAAGCCCGCTGAAGCTGCCAAGCCTGTGGAAGCTGCCAAGACCCCGGAAGTGAAGCCGCAGAACACCGCGTCGGCCGATGCCGTCACTGAAAAGCTGCGTGACCTGTTCGCAGCCAAGAGCGACCGCATGTTCCTCAAGACCGGCGATCGCAGTGGCGCGGAAGCTTTCTATTCGGCCCGCAAGTTCGCGCCGATCTGGACCAGCAACGCCGGCGCCAATGACCGCGCCAAGGCGGCTGTTGCCTATCTCTCGAAGGTCGATGCCGATGGCCTCGATCCGGCCGACTATCCGATCCCGTCGTTCAAGGCCGGCATGGATGCCGCCGCACTCGCCGATGCGGAAGCCAAGCTGACCGCGTCTGTGCTCGCCTATGCGCGTCATGCGCAGACCGGCCGCATCGCGTTTTCGCGCGTCAGCGCCGACATCGTCTACAATCCCGAAGCGCCGGAAGCGAAAGACGTACTCGGCAAGCTGTCCGACGCCAAGAACGTCGAAGGCGTGCTGGCGAGCTACGAGCCGCAACATCCGCAATACAAGGCGCTCAAGGCGCAGCTCGCCAAGGCCCGTGGCGTCAAGGCTGAAGCCGCGCCGGTTCGCATCGGCGCTGGCCCGACGCTCAAGCTCGGCAAGACCGCAATGACCGATCCGCGCGTGCCGCAGCTGCGCGAGCGTCTCGGCGTTGCCGCCAAGGCCGGCGACACCACCTACGACAAGGACTTGTCGGAAGCCGTCGCCAAGTTCCAGAAGGCCAATAACATCAAGCCGGACGGCAACCTCGGCGCCGCCACCATCACCGCGATGAACGGCCCGAAGCGCGAGCATCTCGCCGACACCATCGTCGCGAACCTCGAACGCTGGCGCTGGGTACCGCGCGATCTCGGCGCCAAGCGCGTGATCCTCAACATCCCGGACTACACGCTGCGCGTTTACAACGGCGAAGCGCAGGTCTGGCAGACCAACGTCGTCACCGGCAAGCCGGGCAAGCACGCGACGCCGCTGCTCTCCGAAACCATGAAGTTCATCACCGTCAACCCGACCTGGAACGTGCCGCCGTCAATCGTGTACGGCGAATATCTCCCGGCGCTCCAGCAGGACCCTACCGTGCTGCAGCGCATGGGCTTCAAGCTCACGCAGGCCGCCGATGGCGGCATCCACATCGCGCAGCCGCCGGGCGACGGCAATGCGCTCGGCCGCATCCGCTTCAACTTCCCCAACAAGTTCCTCGTCTACCAGCACGACACCCCGGAGAAGCACCTGTTCGCCCGCTTCCCGCGCGCCTACAGCCACGGCTGCATGCGCGTCGAAAACCCGCTGAAGTATGGCGAAATGATCCTCAGCCTGGCGAACCCGAAGGACGGCTACTCGGCTGAAAAGCTCAAGAGCATGTACGGCCCGTCGGAAATCGACATCAAGCTGCAGACGCATATCCCGGTACACATCACGTACCAGACCGCGTTCGTGGACGAAGGCAAGCTGCAGACCCGCGACGACGTCTATGGCCGCGACGCCGCGATCATCGCGCTCCTGAAGGGCGACCGTAAGATCCTCGACGTGCCGGTCGATAACCCGCAGCCGAACTACAGCCGCCCGTCGGTCTCGTTGCCGCCGGGCGTCGCCGGGGCCTATGCTTCCAATAGCGGCGGCGGCAACTTCTTCGAAGCGCTGTTCGGCGGTGGCAACCGGCAGCAGGTCCAGGACCAGCCGACCACGACCCGCGGCGGCACGACTGCACGCCGGCCTGTGGATCGTTCGCTGTTCTCCTGGTAACTGCGAAAGAATCACAAGAAATAGCCGGCTGGCGGTCTTAAAACACCGCCAGCCGTACCCATTAACCACCGAACGATCCCGCCGTGCGTGCCGCGGCCATTTTCTGCCATAGTCCTCCGATACTTAGGGGATGTTGCAGGGGCGGGGGGACGCGCTTTAGCGCGAATTAACCGATCCCGATTAGGACATCATTAGTCACGTTCATCGCGGTACGCCGCGATGCGTTCTTGTGCCGTGTCGTATCAGTGAGATCGGGTTTGTCGGTAGGTATCGCGAGACTCTCAACATACCGATCGTCGCGTCTCGCGCGTTCTGCGCTTGCGATGCTCATGGTCGCCTGTGGTTTCGACAATACGCAGACCGCAGCCGCCAACGGCGACACCCGCACCCTCTCGCTGCACCACGTTCACACCAACGAAGAACTCACCGTCACCTACAAGCGCAACGGGCGTTATGACGCCGACGCGCTGAAGAAGATCGACTGGATCATGCGCGACTGGCGCAAGAACGAGTCGACCAGGATGGACCCGCAGGCCATCGACATCCTGTGGTCCATTCAGCAGGAAGTCGGCAACGGCAAGCCGATCTGGATCATCTGCGGCTATCGCTCGCCCGGCACCAACGCCATGCTGCGCCGCCGCTCATCGGGCGTCGCGGAATTCAGCCAGCACACGCAGGGCAAGGCGATTGATTTCTACATTCCCGGCGCTTCGCTGGAGCAGACCCGCGAGATGGGGCTGAAGCTGCAGCGCGGCGGCGTTGGCTACTATCCGGCATCGGGCTCGCCATTCGTCCACATGGACGTCGGCAGCGTGCGCCACTGGCCGCGCATGAACCCCGACCAGCTCGCCAGGGTTTTCCCGGATGGCCGCACCGTTCATATCCCGAGCGACGGACAGCCGCTCAGAGGGTACGCCCTCGCCCTTGCCGATATTGAGAACCGCGGCACCAGCATGCCGTCCCGTATCGCGATGGCGTCTGCGGGTGTCGCAACCGGCGCCAAGCCGAAGAACAACCTGCTGGCCGCCATTTTCAATTCGAAGGATGAGGCCGAGGAAACCACCGCCACCGCTGTGGGTCAGGACAGTTCCTCCAGCATCACCAACAATCCAGCTGTAGGGCCCATGAAGCGGGAGCCGCAGCGTGAAGCGCCGCGCACCGTTGCTGCGGTAGCAGCGGTTGCTGCAGCCCCTGCTCCGGCGAGAATTGCCGCAGCGGCCCTGCCTGCCCCGGTGCCCGGTAGCAGCGAGCAGATCACGCCGGTCAGGGTGGCCGCCATTCCGATGCCGCCGATCCGTCCGGCACGCCCCTCGCAGGTCGCGCAAAATGCTCCTATTGCCGCGGCGCGTATCCTCGCCGACGCCGGCAAGGCCACCACCACCGCAACCAAATCCACCCGCAACACCGTCGTCGCTAGCGGCAACGTGTTCTCCGCGCGCGGCACCTGGGGCGATGACGGCCTGAAGCAGATCGGCACGGCCAACTCGTTCAAGGTCGCGTTCGCCGAAGCCTCCGGCGCCGTGCCGATGCCGTCAAACAACATCCCGCTCGGCTACGCATCGGTCATCGCGAATATGCCGCGCCCGCCGCAGGTGGCGAATGCGCCGGCAACGCCGGCCGGCATGGTTCGTCCGGTCCAGATCGTGGCGTCGGTCAATTTCGACGACATCTGGATGCGCGCCATCGTGATAGCGCCGGACCTGCAGAATTTCATGAGCGCCACGATCATGGGTACACCGGACCCGAAGGAACTGCGGCCGCTGATGCGCAAGCCGAAGTCGGCGCTGGCGATGACGTTCTCGGATGATCCGATGACCGGCATGACCACCAACCGCTTCAGCGGCGAGGCCGTGGTGTTCCTCGAAAGCGTCTCGTTCGTGACGCGGACGGCGATGCTGGCGCAGTAAGGCGCCGCCGAAGTTTCTCAAAATAACTCAGTCGTCAGACCCGCAAAGGCAGCCCTTCTATCATTGCGAGGAGCGTATAGCGCGACGAAGCAATCCCGGTCAGGTGTGCATGCCTGACCGGGATTGCTTCGCTTCGCTCGCAATGACGGAAATCAGCCTCAGAGCATTCCCAGCGCCTGCATGTAGGTTTCCAGGATCGTCTCCTGTTCCTTGCGCTCGTCGATGTCCTGCTTGCGCATCCGCACGATGGTGCGCAGCGCCTTGACGTCATAGCCGATCGCCTTGGCCTCGGCGTAGACGTCCTTGATGTCGTCGGAGATCGTCTTCTTTTCTTCTTCAAGCCGCTCGACGCGCTCGACGAAAGCCTTGAGCTGGTCCTTGGCGAACTTGTGGGCGGTTTCTTCCTTCGTGGCGGCAGCGGTGGACATTCGGTACTCCTGGCACTCAACGCTAAAATTGAGGAGGCACGTTCGGGAACCGGGGCACCCCGGTCAAGGCGCGCGGCCAGACCGTCCACAAGTGTCAGTGTTTATGCGCAGCTTTCTCGAAAGCAGCCTTCTGATCGGGGCCAGCTTCCTTCTGGTACTTGGCGCGCCACTCGTCATAGGGCATGCCATAGACCCGCTCGCGGCTCTGGTCCTTGGTCAAAGGCACCCCGCGCTCGTCGGCGGCGTCCTTCATCCAGTTCGACAGGCAGTTGCGGCAGAACCCGGCAAGATTCATCAGGTCGATGTTCTGCACGTCGGTCCGCGTGCGCAGATGTTCCACCAGCCGGCGATAGACGGCGGCTTCCAGTTCGGTCCGGGTCTTGTCATCCATCATCGGTATCCTTGTGATCTGACCTCAAGATAGTTGCCCGCGCGCGTGCCCGCCATAGGGTTGCGGTATATAGAGTGACTCGCACCTCTCCCTGTCCTAGGCCCTTGCCCAGCGTGACGAAATTCCCTGCCCCATGACACCAGCCCGCAGCCTGCTCGATGACCTGTTCCGAATGGCGGTTGCCGCCGTGCACCCGGCATCGTGCCTGCCCGCGCATCTGCCGCCGCCACCCGCCAGGGGCCGGCTCGTCTTGCTGGCCGCGGGCAAGGGCGCAGGCGCGATGACCGAGGTCGCGGAGCGGCATTATCTCGACGCGGGCTTTCCCGCCAAACGGCTCGACGGCATCGCGGTGACGCGGCACGGCTACGGCCGGCCGACCCGCAAAGTCCCGGTGATTGAGGCCGGCCATCCGATCCCGGACGCTGCCGGACTTGCGGCAGCGGAAAAGACCTTGCGGCTCGCGCAGTCGTGCACTGCCGACGACCTTGCCGTGGTGCTGATGTCGGGCGGCGCGTCGGCAAACTGGATTTCGCCTGCGACCGGCATCTCGCTTGCCGAGAAGCAGGCCGTCACGCGCGCGCTGCTGCGCTGTGGCGCAGGCATCGGCGAGATCAACACTGTGCGCAAGCATCTCTCGCGTCTCAAGGGCGGACGGCTTGCAGCAAATGCCGCACCTGCGCGCGTGGTGACACTCGCTATCTCTGACGTACCGGGTGACGACCCTGCGGTGATCGGTTCGGGACCGACGGTGCCGGATCCGACGACGCTCGCCGACGCGCGCGCCATCGTCGCGCGCTACAAGCTCGAATTGCCCGACGCCATCACGCGCGCACTTAACGACCCGGAAAATGAATCGCCAAAGCCCGGCGACAAGACTTTCAAGAACACGGAATTTCACCTGATCGCACGGCCGCAGGATGCGTTCGATGCGGCGGCAAAGCGCGTGCGCGAACTCGGCTACGAATGCATCATGCTCGGCGACCGGATCGAGGGCGAAGCCTCCACTGTGGCCACCGAACATGCCCGCATGGCCCGCGACCTCCAGCAGCAGGGCCGCCGCGCGGTCGTCCTCTCCGGCGGCGAACTCACCGTCACCATCCGGGGCAAGGGCCATGGCGGCCCGAACCAGGAATACGCGCTGGCGCTCGCGGGCCACCTCGACGGCATGACCGGCATCTCGGCACTGGCAGCCGACACCGACGGAACCGACGGCGGCACCGGACGGGCCGACGACCCCGCCGGGGCCTATGTGGACGCCACCACGGCAAGCCGTGCGCGAGCTATCGGCCTCGATCCTGCCGCGTTTCTTCAAGACAACAATTCCACCCCGTTTTTCAACAGGTTGGGTGATCTGGTGAACCCCGGCCCGACCTACACCAACGTCAACGATTTTCGTGCCATTATGATCGACAACAACTGACTCGCTCATTCACGCCGCAAAATTCCCAAAGATGTTTCAAAGACCGAAAATCGCCCTCCTCCTCGCCGCGCTCGCGGTGACAATCGCGTTCGCGGCGGCAACGCCGGCGAAGGCGGATTTCCGGCTGTGCAACAACACGCCGAGCCGTGTCGGCGTTTCGGTCGGCTACAAGGACAAGGACGGCTGGACCACCGAAGGCTGGTGGAACCTGCCGTCGCGCGCCTGCGAAACGCTGCTGCGCGGCACCCTAGTCGCGCGCTACTATTACATCTACGCCGTCGATTACGACCGCGGCGGCGAATGGTCGGGCCAGGCGTTCCTGTGCACCCGCGACCGCGAGTTCACCGTGCGTGGCACCGAGGATTGTCTCGCGCGCGGCTATGACCGCACCGGCTTTTTTGAAGTCGATACCAGCGAACAGCAATCCTGGACCGTGCAACTGACCGATAGCGGCGAACAACCGCGCGCACTGCCGCCCGGTTCGCCCCTGATGCCTATTCCGCCACGCGGCCAGCAATCGCTGCCGCCTGTCACACCGCCGTCTGGACAAAAACCATGAGGCGTCAACGCCGCACCAAGATCGTCGCGACACTTGGACCCGCTTCATCTTCTCCGGAGATGATCGCTAAGCTGTTCGAGGCCGGCGCCGATGTGTTCCGCATCAACATGAGCCACACCCAGCCGGACAAGATGCGCGAACTGGTCAAGGCGATCCGCAAGGTCGAGAAGGACTGTGGCCGCCCGATCGGCATTCTCGCCGACCTGCAGGGGCCGAAGCTGCGCGTCGGTTCGTTCAAGACCGACTCCGTCATGCTCAAGAACGGCGCCAGCTTCGTGTTCGACGCCGACGACACGCCGGGCGACGAGACGCGGGTGTACCTGCCGCATCCTGAAATCCTTGCCGCGCTGGAGCCCGGTCATACGTTGCTGCTCGACGACGGCAAGATCCGCCTCGTCACGACGGCCGCGACGAAAACCCGCGCCGTGACCAAGGTGCTCGTCGGCGGCAAGCTGTCGGCGCGCAAGGGCGTCAGCCTGCCCGACACCGTGATTCCGTTTTCCGCGCTGACGCCGAAGGACCACACCGACCTCGAAGCCGCGCTCGACGCCAACGTCGACTGGGTCGCGCTGTCGTTCATCCAGCGGCCGGAAGATATTGCGGAAGCCAAGAAGATCACGCGCGGCCGCGCCGCCGTGATGGCCAAGATCGAAAAGCCGCAGGCGATGACGCGGCTCAACGACATTCTCGATATCGCCGACGCCATCATGGTGGCGCGTGGCGATCTCGGCGTGGAACTTCCAGTCGAGAAGGTGCCGGGCGCGCAGAAGCAGATGACCCGCGCCGCCCGCCGCGCCGGCAAGCCAGTCGTTGTCGCAACGCAGATGCTGGAATCGATGATCTCCAGCCCGGTGCCGACGCGCGCCGAAGTCTCCGATGTGGCGACCGCGATCTTCGAGGGCGCCGACGCCATCATGCTGTCGGCTGAATCCGCTTCCGGTCAGTTCCCGGTCGAGGCGATCCAGACCATGAACCGCATCGCCATCGAAGTTGAAAGCGATCCGACCTATCGCGGCATCATCAATGGCGCGCGGCCCGAAGCGGAAGCCACCGGCGCCGACGCCATCGCCGCCGCCGCGCATCAGATCGCGGAAACCGTCGATCTTGCCGCGCTGGTGTGCTGGACCGCTTCCGGTTCGACCGCGCTGCGTGTCGCACGCGAACGGCCGGGTCCGTTGACCATCGGCATTTCGCCGAATGTTTCAACCGGCCGCAGGCTGTCGGTCGTGTGGGGTGTGCATTGCGTGATCGACGAGGACGCCCACGATCAGGAAGACATGATCGACCGTGCTTGCCGCATCGCGTTTCGCGAAGGCTTCGCGAAAGCGGGCCAGCGCGTCATCGTGGTCGCCGGCATTCCGCTCGGCACACCCGGCGCGACCAACATGCTGCGGATTGCGTATGTCGGGGCGAGTGCGGCGGACGAGAACTGATCCGATTTGAACTGACTTCGTTGCGGCTAGCGCAGGTGCGCTCCTTCTCCCCGCGCGCGGGGAGAAGGTCGGGATGAGGGGCTTTGTAGATGCCCCTCACCCGGCGCTTCGCGCCGACCTCTCCCCGTAAACGGGGAGAGGTGAAGAAAAATGTCGCGCCCCTCTAAAGCGTCAGCCCGGCATCCACCACGATCATGTCGCCGGTGACGATCTCGGTGCCGAAAGCGAGGAACAGGATCACGTCGGCGTAGTCCGACGGCTTTCCGACCTTCTTCAATAGCGACTTCTCGACCTGGTGTTTCAACTGCTGCCCAGTCCAGTCGAGCCATGGACTTTCGACGGCACCCGGCGCAATGGCGTTGACGCGCACTTCCGGCGCGAGCGCGCGGGCGAGGTTGCGCGTGAGGTTATGCACGCCGGCCTTGGACGCCGAATAGGCCATGCTGCTGCCGGCAAGGCCGAGTGCTGCAATCGAAGCCGTGTTGACGATGGAGCCGCGCGACGCCTTGAGCGCGGGCGCTGCGGCCCGGCTCGCACGGAACACGCCGACGAGATTCGTCGACAGGATGCTGTCCCACATTTCGTCCGTGACCATGTCGAGCCGGTCAATGGGGATGGACGTCTTCGTGCCGGGCGTGCCGGCGTTGTTAACGAGCAGGTCGAGCCCGCCAAGCGCGGCAATCGCCGTCTCGACCATCTTCTCGGTTTCCTTGGGAACGCCAACGCGCCCCGGTGCGCTGATGACGTCATGGCCCTGCGCGCGCAACGCCGCGACGGCCTCAACGCCGCGCGGATCGTCCGGCAGATGATTGATGGCAACCTTCGCTCCGGCCTGCGCCAGCGCCGTTGCAGCGCCAAGGCCGATGCCCGAGGCCGCGCCGGTGACCAGCGCCTTGCGCCCTGAAAGCTCGTAGCGGACGTTCTTGTTCACGGCGTTCCCCCGATTGCACCAAGACTATCGTCCAGCCAGCCGGCGGAAGGCAACATGCGAAAACGGGGGCTAGTTCGCCTGCACCATTTTCTCGATGGCCTGCGCGATCAACTGCGGCGCGGCGTAGTGCGGCATGTGGCCGACGCCGGGCAACACGGTGAGCCGGGTTTGCAGCGCCTGCTTTGCAAACGCACGCGAATGGATATTGACCGATACCACATCGTCGCTGTCACCGGCGAAGATCGCCACCGGCATTTTGAGTTCACCGTAGCGCGGCGATTGTTGCTTCACGAAATCCAGAAGGCCCGCAACGTCCTGCGCATTGGCGAGGAACTCGCTTGGACGCAGCACAAGGCTGGCATGGGTGCGCTCGGCATAATCCGGCGGCGGCTTCTTCGGCGCGAAAACGGCCTCGACAACCTTCGGCAGCAGCGCCATGCCGATGGGCGGCGCAATCGTATAGGCGAAAAACGCGCCGATCACAGGCGTTGCCGTCAGCGTGTAGTACCACGCGATGCCGCCCGGCCATGGATGCGTCACCGGCGCCAGCAGAACCATGCCCGCGACACGCCGCGGCTCGGCGAGTGCAAATGCGGTGGCGACCGCGCCCGCGAAGGAATGCGCGACCAACACCACGCGCGAGACACCGAGCTTCGTCAGCGCCTCGGAAATCAGCTTCGCCTGTTGCGCCGGCGAAGCGTCCCACGCGCCGCCAGGCCGGTCGCTGTAACCATGGCCGGGGCGGTCGATCAGAATGACACGGTGGTCCTTGAGCAAATTCGCGAGCGGGCGGAGGTCTTCGAGATTACCGCTGGCGCCGTGGATCATGACGATGGCCGGCTCGCCCGGCCGGGGAGTTCCAAGTTCCACCACATGCATCCTGCCGCCGGTCACATCGACCATGCGGCCCTGAGCGGTATTTCGCGCCTCAATGCGGGGAACCGCGAATGCGGTCACGGCTGCGCCGGTGGCGAACAGGGCCGCCAGGACGACAAAAGACGTCACGATCATGTGGATTGCCCTGCGCACGGACAAGCTACGTTTCACCGCGCCCGCCGTTTCACCGAAAGCCGGTTAAATATCGCGGCCTTCGACTTTTTCCTTCAGGTTCTTGATCTGGTCGTCCACGCCTTTCAGGCGCGGATAGATGCTCTGCGCCTTGCGGAACGCCTCAAGCGCCTGCTTCTCGTTGCCGACTTCTTCCATGATGACGCCAAGCCCGGCGAGCGCACCGAAGTGCCGTGGCTCGCGCATCAGCACTTCGCGAATATCGGCGAGCGAATTGCCGTAGTCGCGCTTGAGGAAATAGATCGTGGCGCGGCGGTTCCACGCTTCGAGATAGCTGGGGCGCAATTCGATGATGGTGCTCAGAAGGCGTATGGAAAGATTGTAGTCCTTGGCCTCGGCGGCGGTTCTGGCCCGGCTCATCAGGAGATCGGCGGTGTCGCTGCCGGAAACGAGCCATAGTGCCCAGATGCGGTTTTCAACGCCCTTGGCGCTGTCGTCGTCCGGCGCGATCTTGAGGGCTTCAAACAGGAAGTCGATGCTGCGGGTACGGTCGCCGCGCAGGACCTTGGGAACATCCGCGGGCGGTTGCACCCACTTGCCATCCGGCGATCCCTTGGGCGCAGGGACTGCGGGCGGCGACTGCGCTGCCACAGGCGGGCTCAATGCGGCCAAGAGGGCCAGCACCGCAGAAGTCAGCCGGACGGGAGCAAGGCGGATGCGCAGACTCATGTGCACAGTGTAGCGCGCAACAAAGCCACCGCAATCGGGCGGTGGCTCAATGTCGCGTGAACAGGATACGTCGCGGGAATACCGCGTAGCAGCAGGGTATTAGCCCTGACGCGCCTTGAAGCGGCGCTGGGTCTTGTTGATCACATAGACCCGGCCCTTGCGGCGGACAATACGGTTGTCGCGATGACGGCCGCGCAGGGACTTGAGGGAGTTCCGGACTTTCATTGTTCTAAGCCTTGATGGCCCGCCAGCCTAAAAGGCCGGGTATCGGGCGAGGTCGGATTCGGGCCGGACCATAGGGATCGAGTGCCGATCCGTCAATTCCGCAGGGTGCATTAAAGCCATCCGCAAGGGACAGCGCCTTATTGGATAAAATGTGTGTATTTACAATTAATTAGCATGACCCTGCCGATCCGGGGACAGAACATTTGACGGGTGGGGCAAGACTTGAAACAAAGCCAATGCAAAGCGCATGGCGCGAATACACTAAAAACCGCGCCTGGAAGCCCGATTTGACCTCCGCAAACCGACCGAAATCCGAAAATCCGATGACCTCCGCAACTGACTGGGAACGGCCTTTCCTCGACAAGACCGCGGTCATCGGGATCGTCGGCATGGGCTATGTGGGGATGCCGCTGGCGCTGGCCGCGTGGAGCGCCGGATACCGCGTGGTCGGCTTCGACGTCGATCCCGAAAAAGTCGCCGCGATTAAGGCTGGCAAGAGCTACATCAAGCACATCGCCGGCAAGGATGTCGCCGACGCCGTCGCCAATGGCCGGCTCGATGCAACCGCCGACTTTTCCGAAGTCGCCAAGGTCCATGCCGTCATCATCTGCGTGCCGACGCCGCTGACCTCGCACCGCGAGCCGGACCTGAGCTACGTCGAGAAGACCACCGAGGCCATCGCGCCGCATCTGCGCAAGGGTCATCTGATCGTTCTTGAATCGACGACATGGCCCGGCACCACCGACGAAATCATGAAGCCGATCCTCGAACGCGGCGGCATGAAAAGCGGCAAGGATTTCTTTTTGGCCTTCTCGCCCGAGCGTGAAGACCCCGGCAATCCGGTCCACTCCACCAAATCGATTCCGAAAGTCGTCGGCGGCGACGATCCGACCGCGCTGAAGCTGGCGCAGGCATTCTACGGCTCGGTCGTGACAAGCACCGTCGCGGTTTCTTCCACGCGCACCGCTGAAGCAGTGAAACTCACCGAAAACATTTTCCGCGCCGTCAACATCGCGCTCGTGAACGAACTCAAGGTCGTCTACGACGCCATGGGCATCGACGTCTGGGAAGTGATCGAGGCCGCCAAGACCAAACCGTTCGGTTTCATGCCGTTCTATCCGGGACCGGGCCTCGGCGGGCACTGCATTCCCATCGATCCGTTCTACCTGACCTGGAAGGCGCGCGAATTCGATATCTCGACGCGCTTCATTGAGCTCGCGGGCGAGATCAACACCTCGATGCCGCATTATGTCGTGGACCGGATTGCGCGCGAACTCGACGCCCGCTTCGGACGCGGCCTGCGCGGCGCGAAGATTCTCATCTCCGGCATCGCCTACAAGAAGAACGTCGAGGACATCCGCGAAAGCCCCGCCTTCAAGCTGATCGAATTGTTGGAAGGCCGCGGCGCGACGACGGATTTCTACGATCCGCATGTGCCGAAGATTCCCAAGACGCGCGAACACCCGCACGTCACCGGCCGCCCCTGCATCGCCTGGAGCGAAGACATGCTGAAAAAGTACGACGCCATCCTGATCGCGACCGACCACGACGGCGTCGATTACGCCGCCATGGCGCGATGCGCGCCGCTCGTGATCGACACCCGCAATGCCTGCGCGCGCGCCGGCGTTGCGGGCGACAACGTCGTGAAGGCCTGACGTGCGCTTTCTGGTGACAGGGACCGCCGGCTTCATCGGCTTCCATGTCGCCAAGCTGCTGACCGCTGCCGGTCACGCGGCCTGCGGCATCGACGGCATGACGACCTACTACGATGTGAACCTCAAGCATCGCCGTCACGCGATGCTGTTGCAGTCGCCGCATTTCGAAGCCCATGAACTGATGCTCGAAGACATGGCTACGCTGACGCGCGTCTATGCGGCGTTCAAGCCCGACATCGTGATCCACCTCGCCGCGCAGGCGGGCGTGCGCTACAGCCTGGAAAATCCGCGCGCCTATGTCGATTCCAACATCGTCGGCACCTTCAACGTGATGGAACTGGTGCGCGCGCACGCGGCGAAACACTTTCTGCTCGCTTCGACCAGTTCGGTCTACGGCGCCAATACGCAGATGCCGTTCGTGGAAAGTGACCGCACCGACCATCCGCTGACGCTCTACGCCGCGACGAAGAAGGCGACCGAACTGATGGCGCATTCCTACGCGCACCTGTGGAACATTCCGACCACGGCGTTCCGGTTCTTTACGGTCTATGGCCCCTGGGGCCGCCCGGACATGGCGCTGTTCAAGTTCACCAAGGGCATCCTCGAAGGCACGCCCATCGACATCTACAACAACGGCGATATGGAACGTGACTTCACCTATATCGACGATCTCGCGAAATCCATCGTGCTGCTTGCCGACGCGGTGCCGCAAGCACCAGTCGAAACCGACGATGATCTCGGCCTCTCTCCCGCCGCGCCGTTCCGCGTCGTCAACATCGGCAACGGCCAGCCGGTAAAATTGCTCGATTATGTCGAGGCTGCGGAAACCGCCATCGGCAAGAAGGCGGTGCGCAACTACATGCCGATGCAGCAAGGCGATGTGCCGCGCACCTTCGCGGACGCCAGCCTGTTGAAGAAACTCACCGGCTTCCAGCCATCGACTCCGGTCGAAACCGGCGTGCGGAATTTCGTGCGCTGGTATAGAGAATATCACAACATCTGAGACGGAGCGCGCCATGAGCAGCCAACCTGCGTCGTTGATTCGCCGCCATTTCGAGCAATCGCGTGATGTCGTCGTCGCTGCGCTCGAGGACGCTGCATTTGTGAAATCCATCGCGGACATTGCCGAGAGCATGGAGCGTTGCCTGCGCGCTGGCGGCAAGGTCCTGCTGGCAGGAAACGGCGGCAGCGCAGCGGACGCCCAGCACATCGCGGCGGAACTGATTTCGCGTCTCGTGTTTGATCGTGGTCCACTGGCGGCGATTGCGCTGACCACCGACACCTCGGTGCTGACCGCCATCGGCAACGACTATGGCTATGAGCATGTGTTCTCGCGGCAGGTACAGGGCCTCGGACGGTGCGGCGACATGCTGATCGCCATTTCGACTTCGGGGAAATCGCCCAATATCCTCAAGGCGGTCGAAGCCGCGAAGGAAGCTGGCGTTCAGACCGTTGCCTTCACCGGCAATTCCAATGCGCCGCTTGCCGGCATGTGCGATCTGGTTTTGCGCGCGCCGACACCTTCGACGATGTTGATCCAGCAGATTCACATCACCGCCGCGCATTCGATCTGCGAACTGGTCGAACTGGCGATCTTCGGCGACAAGCCGGGCGAAGGCCGCGGGCCGAACCTGCGCGGATAATCCCGCCTCCGCCTGTCCAGCGACAGCCCGTTACTTTACGAAAGCGCCCGGCGGCGTGGTGCTAGGGCTGTCCACGCTGGCATCTGCCTTGGCGCCCGGACGGCCGACACTCTCATAGACAAAACCGAGCTTCGCCATTTCGGCGGGCCGGTAGACGTTGCGCAGATCGACAACCACCGGCGACGCCATGATCTCTTTCAGGCGCGGCAGATCGAGCGCGCGGAACTGTTCCCATTCGGTCGCGATCACCAGCGCATCGACGCCGGTTGCGCATTCATAGGGTTCGCTGAAATAGGTCACGTCCTGCAACACGGTTTTGGCCTGCTCCATGCCTTCGGGATCGTAGGCGCGGATGCTGGCGCCCATATCCTGCAACGCGGTGATGAGCGCAATCGACGGCGCTTCGCGCATGTCGTCGGTGTTCGGCTTGAACGTCAGCCCCAGCACGGCAACGCGCTTGCCACGCAGCGAACCGCCAAGTGCAGCCGAAACCTTGCGCGCCAGCGCCCGCTTGCGGTTGTCGTTGACGGCGTTCACCGCCTCGACGATGCGCAGCGGCGCGTCATAGTCTTGCGCGGTCTTGATCAGCGCGCGGGTATCTTTCGGAAAACACGAACCGCCGAAGCCCGGACCGGCGTTGAGGAACTTCGAGCCGATGCGCTTGTCGAGGCCGATGCCGCGCGCGACTTCCTGCACGTCGGCGCCGACCTTTTCGCACAGGTCCGCAATCTCGTTGATGAAGGTGATCTTGGTCGCGAGAAACGCATTCGCCGCGTACTTCACCAGCTCCGCCGTGCGGCGGCTGGTGTAAACCATCGGCGCCTGATTGAGATACAGCGGCCGGTAGAGGTCCGCGACGACCGCGCGAGCGCGCTCGTCGTCGGTGCCGACGACGATACGGTCGGGATGCTTGAAATCCTGGATCGCCGCGCCTTCGCGCAAGAACTCCGGGTTCGACACCACGGCGAATTCGGCGCCGGGCCGCGCTTCATGCACGATGCGCTCGACTTCATCTCCGGTGCCGATCGGCACCGTCGATTTGGTGATGATGACCGTGTAGCCCTTGAGCGCGGCGGCAATTTCGCGTGCGGCGGCGTAGACATAGCTCAGGTCCGCGTGGCCGTCGCCGCGGCGCGACGGCGTGCCGACGGCGATGAACACCGCGTCGGCATTCGCGACAGGCTCGCCAAGGTCGGTCGTGAACTTCAGACGCCCGGCCTTGACGTTGGACGCCACCAGCCGGTCGAGGTCCGGCTCGAAGATCGGGATTTCACCGCGCAGCAGCGCCTCGATTTTCGAGGCGTCCTTGTCCACACAGGTGACGTTGTGGCCGAAGTCGGCAAAGCACGCGCCGGAGACAAGGCCGACGTATCCAGTGCCGATCATTGCAACGTGCATGGTGGGCCTTTCTTCAGCAAAACCCGTGTGAACCGGCGCTTCCGCACAGGTTCGCAGGGCCATAAGAAATCACCGCAAGCGGCGGTCAGCGCGCGACGGACGGTATGGTTAATTGCTGCCGCTGGGTGCAGCTTATGGACCCTGAATACAACAATTCTGTCACATCCGCTGCCATAAATCCGTACATGAAAGCCCTGTTTCCGGCCGTTCGCGGCATTTAGCATCGCGCGAACATCTTGCGTTGATCTCCCCTTCCCGTCACTGCATAACCAATAATATGTGCGACTTTACGCACAAAGCTCCGGCTGACTGTTTTCTGCTGCATTCAGGAATCGATCAATTCATGGCTGCGGGTTCGCATCTCATCACGCCGGCAATCATGTGCGGCGGCAGCGGAACACGATTGTGGCCGCTGTCGCGCGAAACGCGGCCCAAGCAATTCTTTGAACTGACCGGCGGCCGTTCGACCTTCCAGCAAGTACTGCTGCGGGTGCGCGACCCCAAGATTTTTACCCGCCCCATCGTCGTGACCAATTCGGAATTCCGCTTCACGGTCGCCGACCAGATCCAGAACTGCGGCTGCGAGGCCGACATCCTGCTCGAGCCCATGGCGCGGGACTCCGGCCCGGCAATCTGCGTCGCCAGCGAACTTGCGCAGCGGCGCGATCCTGCAGCCGTGGTGCTGGTACTCGCCGCCGATCATATCGTGCATGACGACGAAGATTTCCGCGCCTCCTGCGTGAAGGCACTGGCGGCAGCGGAGGCCGGACGCCTCGTAACCTTCGGCGTACGCCCGACCGCGCCGGCCACGAGCTACGGCTACATCAAGCCGGGCGCGCGGCTTGCCGGCACGGACGCTTTCGCGGTCGAGAAATTTGTCGAGAAGCCGAACGCCGAGATCGCGGCTGGTTACGTGAAAGACGGCTACCTGTGGAACAGCGGCAACTTCCTGTTCCGCGCCGCCGTGATGCTGTCGGAAGTCGAGAAGTTCGAGCCGGAAATGCACGCCGTTGCCAGGGCGTCGATTGACGGCCTCACCACCGATCTTGATTTCCACCGCTTGCCGGAAGGCGTGTTCGGCAAGGCGCCGAAAAAATCCATCGACTACGCGGTGATGGAGCGCACCACCCTCACCGCCGTGCTGCCCGTCGATTTCGGATGGTCCGACATCGGAAGCTGGGCGGCGCTATGGCAGGAGCTTGAGCGCGACGCCGACGGCAACGCCGTCGAAGGCCCCGCCGTGCTGCTTGATACGCACAACAGCCTTGTGCGTTCCGACGAAACCATCCTGACCACCGTGATCGGCCTTGATGACATCATCGTCGTCGCCACTTCCGACGCCGTACTGGTGGTGCCGAAGAACCAGTCGGAGAAGGTCAAGGATCTCGTCACGATCCTGAAATCAGGCAAGCGGCCGGAAGCGACCGAACACAAACGCATCTACCGGCCGTGGGGCTACTACCAGGGCGTCGATGCCGGCCCGCGCTATCAGGTCAAGCGTATCGTCGTGAAACCGGGCGGCAAGCTGTCGCTGCAAAAACATCATCATCGCGCCGAGCATTGGGTGGTCGTGAAGGGTGCGGCGGAAGTCACGCTCGACGAGGACACCCGCATTGTTCACGAGAACGAGTCGATCTACCTGCCGATTGGCTCGATGCACCGCCTCGCCAATCCCGGACGCATTCCGCTGGAACTGATCGAAGTCCAGGTCGGCAGCTATCTCGGCGAAGACGACATCATGCGCTTCGAAGACATTTATCACCGCGGCTAAGGCAAGCGCGTCACAATTGGCGAAGCCTCACGCGGCTCCCCAAACATTCATCAACCGGCGATTGCGTTACGCAGTCTGCTCGTGGGCATGGCCCTGTTTGGCCGGTTCCGGCGGGTCGCCGTCGTCGAGCAGGTCTTCCATGATTGGCGCACGCCATATCAGCCACGCAAAGATCAGAAACGACGACACCCAGATCAGCAGGAAGCCAAGAAGCACGCTGGGCATTGCAATCTCCCTCAGTCGGCCGCATTTCGTTTCTTTTTTATCTTATGCTTATGCATGTGCGAGTGATTCGGGCCAGTATGAAAATCGTTTGAAGGGCCTCAACCGGACCTGCGGCTTTCAGACGCTTTCGGGAAACTCATCCCCTGTTTTCTTCGGACCGCGGCAGCAATCTGATGGACGACAACGGTCGCAACGCACTCGCACTGCAATTCGCGCAGATCGCGTCCGATGCTGGCCAGATCATCATGGGCTATCGGGGCGGCCGGGCCTCCATCGGCGTCAAGCCGGACAACTCGCCGGTGACCGACGCCGACAGGGATTCCGAGACGATCATTCGCGGCAGCCTGACGCACATCCTTCCCGACATCGCCATCGTCGCCGAGGAATCCTTCGACGCAAAAAATCCGCCGCGCGACGCGCAACGTTTCGTGCTGGTCGATCCGCTCGACGGCACGCGCGAGTTCATCACCGGCCGCGACGAATTCACCGTCAACATTGCCTATCTTGAGGACGGCGTGCCGCTGGTGGGCTGTGTCTATGCACCGGCGCTGCATCGCATTTATGTCGCGGGCGCCGTTGCGCTGCGCGCCGAGCTGATGCCAGGCGGCAAGATCACCTCGCTCGACCAGCTCCGGCAGATTGCCACCGTGCCTTATCCTTCAACGGGCCTGCGCGCGCTCACAAGCCGTTCGCACGGCGACGAAAAAACAGCGGCGCTGCTCGACGCACTCAATGTCACGTCGCGCGAAGCCTGCGGGTCGTCGCTGAAGTTCTGCAAGATCGCCGAAGGCAGCGCCGACGTTTATCCGCGGCTGGCGCCAACCATGGAGTGGGACACCGCGGCCGGTCACGCCATTCTTACCGCAGCGGGCGGCAGCGTGATGGCGGCGGATGGCTCAGCCCTGCGTTACGGCAAGGACGGCGCCGGATTTCGCAATGGCGGCTTCGTCGCCTGGGGCCGCGAGCCGCAGCGGGCGGGTTCATAGACCGGATGTTGCGGAGGGAATGGTGGGCGCGACAGGGATCGAACCTGTGACCCCTTCCATGTCAAGGAAGTGCTCTCCCGCTGAGCTACGCGCCCGATAGAAATCGGTGGCCGTGCTAATACAGCCTGATCGGGGTGCCGACAACCCCGCTGGTACGGGGGAATGGTCTTTTTAGGCCGCCGTCAGCATCTTCTGGACCTCATTGACGAGGTCGCGGAGGTGAAACGGCTTGGACAGCACCTTGGCGTGCTTGGGAGCCGTCGAATACGGGTTCAGCGCCACGGCGGCAAAACCCGTGATGAACATGATCTTGATATTCGGATCGAGTTCGGCAGCGCGGCGCGCCAGCTCGATTCCGTCCATTTCCGGCATCACGATGTCGGTCAGCAGCAGTTCGAACGGCTCTTCGCGCAGGCGCTGATAGGCCGAAAGGCCGTTGTCGTAGGAAGTGACGTTAAATCCGGCATTCTGCAGCGCCTTCACCAGAAACCGGCGCATGTCGGTATCGTCTTCCGCCAATAGGATTTTTGACATTATGCGGTTCTGCCTGCCCTGCTATTGCGGGTTCGCGAACCTGCGACCCCAACCCCTGCCTACGGCCAATAAGCCAGCAGGCGGGTAAATACGAGGTGAACTCAGCCTCTTGGTAAACCCTGCCACGGGGACAAACGCGATGTAATGGCTAGCGAGGCGTAAAGCGTTGTGGGAAGCTGACGGCTTCGCGCCGGTTAAATCAACCCATGCCAAGAAACCCAAGCAAAGATTTGCGCAAATCCATGAATGGGCTGCCATGAGCGAATTGCGCGACGAACTGGAAAAACCCTTCGATATCGCTGAGCCGGAGCACCTCCAGGGCGCCATCGTGTTCAATTCGCCCCATAGCGGCAATATCTATCCTCGCGCGTTCCTGGCCTCGGCCAAGCTCGATATCAACGCCCTGCGGCGCTCCGAGGACACCTTCGTCGACGAGCTGTTTGCCGGCGTGGTCGGGCGCGGCTACCCGCTGATGCGGGCGCATTTCCCGCGCTGCTACGTGGACGTCAACCGCGAGCCCTATGAACTCGATCCCCGCATGTTCGACGGCCGGCTGCCATCATTCGCCAATACGCGCTCGATGCGGGTGGCGGGTGGCCTCGGCACCGTGGCGCGCGTCGTCGGCGATTCCCAGGAAATCTACGATCAGCGCATTCCGGTGGACGATGCGCTGCGCAGGATCGAAGGCCTCTACAAGCCCTATCACCGCGCCTTGCGCCGGCTGGTGACGAAGATTCACCGCGAGTTCAAGGTCGCCGTGCTGGTCGATTGCCATTCCATGCCATCGTCTGCCGGCACCAAGGACGAGCGGCCGCGCGCCGATTTCGTGCTGGGCGACCGCTACGGCACCAGTTGCGTCGGCGCGGTCGCCGAAATGGTGGAAGCGGTGCTGCTGGGCTTTGGCTACACGGTCAGCCGTAACAAGCCCTACGCCGGCGGCTTCATCACGGAACACTACGGCGATCCGCCAGCCGGGCTACACGCCATCCAGCTGGAGGTAAACCGCGGGCTCTATATGGACGAACGTCGCTACGAGAAGTCGGCGAACTTCGACCGGCTGGCCGCCAATCTCGTGACCCTGGCCGAACGCCTGGGCGAATTGCCACTGGAGGAGCTGCAGCCCTACCGGACAGCGGCAGAATAACACCGGATATCGCCGGAAGGTCCCCTTAACGACTTGTCTGGCAGAGCGGTCCCGGAAAAAAAGAAGGGCCGCTCTCAAGGAGCGGCCCAAGTCTAGGGAGGAAACGCCCAAGGAGGGCGGCAGTAGCTCGAATAATCAAGCTACCGCACTGCAACAATATGCTAGTGCGATGCACAATAAGCAACACCTAAGGGCCTGCCGTCACCGAATACCGAGCATTCGCAAATGACACGGCGGTATTATAATAATTTAACGACAGGATCGTGACGAAAGTATTGCGTATAAACGCATATTTCGTCTGAGGGGCGAGCGATGACGGCAGTGGATTTCGCGGCATTTGTGGATCAATTGGCGGACGTATCCGGCGATGCGATCCGGCCCTACTTCCGCACGTCGCTCAGTATCGACGACAAGGGCGGCCAGCGCGGCTTTGATCCCGTCACCGCCGCCGACCGCGCTGCCGAATCGGCGATGCGCGCGCTGATCCACAAGAATTTCCCCGCCCATGGTGTGATCGGCGAGGAGTTCGGCGAGGAAAAACCGGACGCCGAATTCGTCTGGGTGCTCGACCCGATCGACGGCACCAAGTCCTTCATCAGCGGCATGCCGGCCTGGGGCACCCTGATCGCGCTGACGCGCTTGGGGACCCCTTCCTACGGCATGATGCACCAGCCTTTCATCGGCGAGCGGTTTTACGGCGACGGCAACAAGGCGCGTTATCGCGGGCGCAGCGGCGAACGCGCACTCACCGTGCGGCCCTGCGCGAACCTCAAGGACGCCGTGCTTTACACCACGAGTCCCTTGTTGATGGACGAACCCGACCGCGCCGCCTTCGGCACCGTCGAGAGCCAGGTGAAGCTGTCGCGCTACGGCGGCGATTGCTACGCCTATTGCATGGTGGCTGCGGGCCACATCGATCTCGTGATCGAGACCGGCATCAAGCCTTATGACATCGCGGCGCTGGTGCCGATCATCCATGGCGCGGGCGGCATCGTCACGACATGGGAAGGCGAACCGGCCGGACAAGGCGGACGCATCGTGGCGGCGGGCGACAAGCGCGTGCATGCGCAGGCGATGGCGTTGCTGGCGGGAAAATAGCGCGCGCTATTTATAAAGCGGCGTACCGGGCACGAAAGCGTCAAACGCGGCCCAGAACTGCTGGCGATAGCCGTCCTGTTCCATCATGATTTCATGCTGCGCGCCCGCGATGATGAGATGCGAGCCGGCGCGCAGGCGCGGCGAGAAGGTTTCAATCGCCGACGTCGATGTGATTTTGTCGCGTCCTGCCGCAACGATCAGGATGGCTTGCCGGATTTGCTCGGCATATCCGGGCTGGGCGAATTCCGACATGACGCGAAATGCGGAATCGACCCAGGCAACCGTCGGCCCGCCGATACCGACCTCAGGCTCGGCCTCCAGCACCGCCGCCGTGCGCGCATAACGCACCGGATCGGACGTGAGAA
The DNA here is from genome assembly GCA_947472885.1 of Hyphomicrobiaceae bacterium. Taxonomy (GTDB): domain Bacteria; phylum Pseudomonadota; class Alphaproteobacteria; order Rhizobiales; family Xanthobacteraceae; genus CANJBX01. Next base: position 12,226 of record CANJBX010000023.1, on the reverse strand, counting down.
TATTGCCGACAAAAGGCTTGAGGCCTATCGGCGTCGCGCTTCCACCCGGCGCATAGCTTGAGCCCATGCCGATCATGCGCAACGTCCGCACGACACCGCCGGCAAATCCCATCACCGGCACGCGCGCCAGCCTGATCAACGGCGCGGTGAACACCATGCGGTCGAACCAGCGCGCGCCACGCGCGGCTGCACGCATCAGCACGGCGGAACCTGTCGAATGCGCCAAGGCGAAATAGGGCGGAGGACAATCCGGCAGCACGATTTCATGCATGAACGCATCGAGGTCGATATCGTAGCGCGAGAAATTCTGGATGTGGCCCTTGTGCGGATCGGCGAGCAGGCGATCCGACAAGCCCTGGCCGCGCCAGTCGAACGTCGCAACCGCAAAGCCGCGGTCACGCAGGTCGCGCACCGTCTCGTAATACTTCTCGATGAATTCCGTGCGGCCCTGGAACAGGCAGACCGTGCCCTTGCGGCCCGGCGGCGGCGCCCAGCGCGCCGTGCGCAGCGTGATGCCGTCAGGCGTCTTGAGCATCGCCAGCACGGCGCCTTCAGGCACCGGATTGGCGGGAATGGAGATCAATTTCATGCGCGGAAATTCGTTTTCGGAGTGGCTGGGCCGCTTATAGCAGGCCACAGCACGGAAATGTCAGGGCAAATGTCCAAGCCGGTACGCCGCCCACGGCTATTTCTCAAGCGTATGACTTTACTATTGAAATTTGAATCTTACGAGCATCTTGCGATCCCGTCACCGCCACTTATCTAAATCCCAGCGCAGGCCAGATGGCTGCGTCTCGATCGATCCGGCCATGATGGCGGTTCGTTCGCATGTCGCTCAACCTCGGAGGATATGCTGATGCGTACTTTTGATTTCGCCCCTCTCTACCGTTCTACCGTCGGCTTCGACCGGCTGTTTTCCCTGCTCGATAACGCCGCTGGCTTCGACAACAGCGTGCCGAGCTACCCGCCCTACAATATCGAACGCACTGGCGAGAACGCCTACCGTATCTCGGTAGCGGTCGCCGGCTTCTCCGAACCCGAAATCTCCATCGTCGCGAAAGAAAACACGCTGACGATCAAGGGCGAGAAGGCCAAGTCCGACGAATCGAAGGGTGAAGTGCTTCATCAGGGCATCGCCGCCCGCGCCTTCGAGCGCGTGTTCCAGCTTGCCGAGCATGTCGAGGTGAAGGGTGCCTCGCTTGAAAACGGTCTGCTGCACGTCGATCTCGTGCGCGAAGTACCCGAAGCCAAGAAGCCGCGCCAGATTGCCATTGGCGGCGCGGGCAACGGCAGCGTGCAGCAGCCGAAGATCGTCGAAGCGAAAGCCGCGTAACAACTTCCTCCAGTCGTTACAACGAGCGTCCCAACGCACGGCATGATCCCGAAAAGTGGACTTCCGGTTTTTCGGAAAAGATCATGCCCCTGAAAATGCCAGAGCGCCCCGGATTTTCCGGGGCGCTTTTATGTTGTGAGGTTATTGCGCCTGCAGGCCGGCTTCTTTCGCGACCGCACGCCAGCGCACGACTTCATCCGAAATGAGCTTGCCGAATTCTTCCGGCGTCGAGAGGCCGGCGAGCGCGCCCGCACCATTGAGCTGCTTCTGCACGCTCTCGCGCGCCAGCACCTGCGCCAGCGCCTTCTGGGTTTTCGCGACAATGTCCGGCGACACACCGGCGGGGAAAACCATCCCGTACCAGCCCAACACTTCAAATCCCGGCAGGCCGGATTCAATCACGGTCGGCACATTCGGCAATGTCGGCCAGCGCTTCGCGGTCGCGACCGCAAGGACTTTCAGTTCGCCGGCTTCGACCTGCCCGCGTACGGCATGTGCGAGATCAACCGCATAGGCGATGTCGTTGCGCAGCAGCGCGGTGATGACTTCCGGCGTGGTGCGGAACGTGACGTTCTGCGCGCTGATGCCGGCGCGCTGGCGGAACAGTTCGGCGGTGAGGTGCTGGGTCGAACCCAGGTTGACGGTGCCGTAGTTGAGCTTGCCCGGATCCTTTTTCGCAATCGCGATCAGTTCTTGCAAAGTGTTGGCCGGGGAACTCTTGTTCACGACGATCACGAACGCGGAGTTCGCGACGATGCCGACTGGCGTGAAATCCTTGACCGCATCATAGGCGACCGACTTCACCATCACGGCGGATACCGTGTGGCCGGCGGAAATCATCAGCGCGTCGTAACCGTCCTTCGGACCGCGCGCGACGACCTCGCCTGCAATCGCACCACCCGCGCCCGGCTTGTTCTCGACAATCAGGCGCTGGCCCAGCACCTCACCGAGCGGTTCGGCGACGATGCGCGTCACAACGTCAGTACCGCCACCGGCGCCAAAGCCGACGGTCATGCGGATCGGCCGGTTCGGCCAGTCCTGCGCCGACAGATGTGAAGCGGAAGCAGCAAGCAGCGCCGTGGCAAGCACGGCGCGCATCATGAGCGATGCCTTCATGCGTAGTCCCCCCGATGATGCCGGTTTTCCGGCACGCTTGTTATGGCAACCAGCGTGCTACTTTTCCGGCCATCAGGCAACGCGGCGGGACCGCGCAGCGCGTCTTGCTGACGCTATTCCAGCGGTGCGACCGGCACCAAAGACGGGTCCGGCTGCGGCGCGCCAGCCTGCGGGGATGCAGGATTCGCAGCCATTTCTTCTGCCGGTGGCGTCGCCTTGCGGGATGCGACTGGCGCGGGGATCGACGTATCGCGGCGGCCGGTATCCTCGACAATCGAAGATGTGGCTGTCGTTGCAGGCACAGCGGTTGGCACTGGTGTTGTTGAAGAAGTTGCGGCGGGTGGCGTTGCTGGTTTCGCTGCGGTGGCAACTTGCGGCTTGGCGCGCGGCATCGGCGTTGTTGCCAGTGTGCGAGACGCAACGCGCGGACGCGGTGCGGCATCACGCGGCGCGACCGATGGTGAATAAGGTGCAGGCGAATAGGTCGTGGCGTCCGACCCGCGATAGACGGGGCCGTTATAGACTTGGCCATTATATTCCGGCTCACGATAAACCGAGCCGTAAGGCACCGGCGACGGCGGCACCGGATAGGCGCCGTAGCGTTCCTCAACCACCTGGCCAAATCGTCCGGCGACGCGCTCCGCGACATTCACCACACGGCCTGAGCGCGCATCGACGGCGACGCGCACCGGAATGTCCTGATCGTCGAACGCGCGCACGATGTAGACGCGGCCGCGCAGGATCGGCGGGCTTTGCGGCTGGAAACCCATCGAGCGCACAATCGTCAGCACTTCAAACGGCGGCAGCGCGCCATAGACAGGATCGCCGATGTCCGACACGCGGTAGACGGACGCGCGATCATCGCCCAACAGATCGTAAATCGTTTCGCGATAGGTCTGCGCCGATGCAAGCGTTGGCGCGCCGAGCGAGGCGGCGACCGCAAGCGATACGAACGTGGTGAGAATTTTCATTGCAAGCTCTCCCCGATAACGTGATGCCGCTTCCTGTATGAGTTGCGGATTAGTTACCGGGCAGAGGGCGATAGCATGGTGCCTTTAGGGCAATGCTGGGGCCGATTATGTGCCTGCCACAATTGCGGCAAAGCGATCGACTTCATCGTCCGTCGTTGCAAACGATACCACCATGCGCGCCAGGATCGCGCCGGGCGTGACGGCAATATGCTTCGGCACCGTCGTTGTCGGACGCGCGTAATACATGGCTTTTGCCGCCGTCAGCCTTGCATGAGCCTCCCTTGAGAGGACCGCGAACACCAGATTGCCATCGACCGACCACACCGGCGGACAGCCCGCTGCGGCAAGCTTCTCACCGAGCCGCTTCGCCTTGCCATTGGCGTAACGCGCGAGCTTGAGCCAGTAATCGTCGGCAAGAAATGCCTCGAACTGCGCCGCGACAAAGCGATGCTTGGACACGAGTTGCCCGCCGCGCTTCCTGCGTTCACCCATGCCTTCGGCTTTTGCCTTGTCGAAGAAGATCACGGCTTCCGCCGCCATCGCGCCGCCCTTGGTCGCGCCGAACGACAGCACATCGACGCCGGCCTTCCAGCTGGCTTCCGCGGGTGAAGCATTGAGTGATGCCACCGCATTGGCGAACCGCGCGCCATCCATGTGCACAGCGATCTTTCGATCATGCGCGATGCGCGCAAGGCGCTCGATTTCCGCGACCCGGTAGATCGTGCCGGCTTCCGTGACCTGCGTGAGCGAAAGCACCGACGGCGTGATGTGATGCGGGCCGCCCCACTCCGCGCCCTCGAGCTTGGCCTGCAGGATTTCCGGCGTGATCTTGCCGCCCTCGCCTTCCAGCTCGATCAGCTTCAGCCCGCCACCGAAAAATTCCGGCGCGCCGGCCTCGCTGGTGACGATGTGCGCATTGTGGTGGCAGAGGACGCCGCCCCACGGCGGCGAAACGTGCGCAAGCGCGAGCGCATTGCAGGCGGTGCCGGTTGGAACGAGGTAGGCCGCCACCTCGCGCTCGAACAGGCGGTTGAATTGCTCGGCCAGCCGCCCCGTCACGGCATCGTTGCCATAGCCGAGCATGTGGCCGGCGTTGACTGTGGCTAGCGCCTCAAGAATGGCGGGCGCCACACCGGCGGCGTTGTCGCTTGCGAAGTTCATGTCGGCCTCAATTCACCCAAAACCTGCCCATCCGGCAACTGCATTACGCCGGAGCCAGCGCCGCCGACAGCAGGGAAATCCGGGAAGTGACTTCCTCGCAACAAAATGTCGGAACCTGCGAAATTTGGTGTGCGACGACTTGTATCCGTGGCAGAATTTTGGCATGGTCAACTTAGGACAGCAATGCTGTCCTGCTTTGTGGCGCCTACGGCGGCCTGGATGAGGGGACCAGTCCAGTCTGCGTGGCGGGGCGTGTGTCGCAAGTGATGCACCCGCAAGGAAAATAGCCGCCTGAATGCCGTACACCGGCGAAAGGCGGATGTGGTCACGACAACGCGCGCCCTCGTGCCGTACGCTCAAGGAAGCGCGCGGAAGCGAAAGGTGCGCGATGGAGGCATGAGGCGTCTCTTCATCAGAGAGGCGAGGGAAAGATGAGCGCGAGGAACGACACCACCGATCCCGGTACGCCGCACGCTCGTGGGCTCTACGATCCCGCGCTCGATAAGGATTCCTGCGGCGTCGGTTTCATCGCCGACATCAAGGGCCGCAAATCGCACCAGATCGTCGAAGACGGCCTGACCATCCTGCTCAACCTCGAACACCGCGGCGCTGTCGGTGCCGATCCGCGCGCCGGCGACGGCGCGGGTATTCTGGTTCAGATCCCGCACAAGTTTTTTGTCCGCGTCGCCAAGGAATCGGGCTTCGCCCTGCCCGAGCCCGGCCACTACGCCGTCGGCCAACTATTCCTGCCGCATGAGAAGGCGTGGCGGGAGGAAATCCAGGACGTCTACGCGCAAGAGGCAAAGCGCGACGGCATGCGCGTCCTCGGCTGGCGCGAAATTCCTTGCGACAACGCCAGCCTCGGCGAGACGGTAAAGCCGACCGAACCGTGGCACATGCAGGTGTTCATCGAACGCGCTGCAAGCTGCAAGACGGAAGACGATTTTGAACGCCGGCTTTACGTGCTGCGCAAGGCGATCTCGGGCATTCTCTATCTGCGCAAGGCGCGTTCGGCATCGGGCTACTATCCGTGTTCGCTGTCGTGCCGCACGGTGATCTACAAGGGCATGTTCCTCGCCGATCAGCTCGGCAAATATTATCCCGACCTGCACGCGCCGGACTTCGAGAGCGCCCTCGCGCTCGTCCACCAGCGCTTCTCCACCAACACATTCCCAACCTGGTCGCTTGCGCATCCCTACCGGATGATTGCGCACAACGGCGAAATCAACACGCTGCGCGGCAACAACAACTGGATGGCCGCACGGCAGGCCTCGGTGTCCTCGCCGCTGTTCGGCAACGACATCCAGAAGCTGTGGCCGATTTCCTACGAAGGGCAGTCGGACACCGCGTGCTTCGACAACGCGCTCGAATTCCTCACCCAGGGCGGCTATCCGCTCGCCCATGCGGTGATGATGATGATCCCGGAAGCCTGGGCCGGCAATCCATTGATGGATGAAGCGCGCCGCTCCTTCTACGAATACAATGCGGCGCTCATGGAACCTTGGGATGGGCCGGCGGCGATTGCGTTCACAGATGGGCGCCAGATCGGCGCGACGCTCGACCGCAACGGCCTGCGCCCCGCGCGCTATTACGTGACGCGCGATGGCCGCGTTGTGATGGCGTCGGAAATGGGCGTGCTGCCGGTTCCCGAGAAGGACATCGTCACCAAGTGGCGCCTGCAGCCGGGCAAGATGCTGCTGATCGACCTCGTCGAAGGCCGCCTCATTCCCGACGAGGAAATCAAGGCGCGCCTTGCGCTCAGCCATCCCTACAAGGAATGGCTCAAGCGCACGCAGATCGTGCTGGAAGAACTCCCCGCTGCCGGCAGCCGCGCGAAATTGTCCAACCTGCCGCTGCTCGACCGCCAGCAGGCGTTCGGTTACACGCAGGAAGACCTCAAGGTGCTGATGTCGCCGATGGCGACGACCGGCGAGGAAGCCACCGGCTCCATGGGCACCGATACGCCGATCTCGGCGCTGTCGGCCAAGCCGAAGCCGCTGTTCACCTATTTCAAGCAGAACTTCGCGCAGGTGACGAACCCGCCGATCGATCCGATCCGCGAAGAACTCGTCATGAGCCTCGTCTCGATCATTGGCCCGCGGCCAAACCTGTTCGACCTCGAGGACATGTCCAACACCAAGCGCCTCGAAGTGCGCCAGCCGATCCTGACCAACGAGGACCTGGAGAAAATCCGGTCGATCTCGACGGTGAGCGACAGCCATTTCAAGTCGCTGACGCTCGACGCCACCTGGCCCGCCGATCAGGGCACGGCCGGCATGGTGCTGGCGATCAACGAACTCTGCGCGCAGGCCGAACACGCGGTGAACGAAGGCATCAACATCATCATCGTGTCGGATCGCCGCGCCTCGGCCGACAGCATTCCGATTCCCTCGCTGCTCGCCTGCGCCGCCGTGCATCATCACCTGATCCGCAAGGGCCTGCGCACCTCGGTCGGTATCGTCGTCGAATCCGGCGAGCCGCGCGAAGTGCATCATTTCGCCTGTCTCGCAGGCTACGGCGCGGAAGCGATCAACCCCTACCTCGCGTTCGAGACGCTGCACGCGATCAAGAACGATTTTCCGCAGAAGCTCGACGACAAGGAAGTCGTCAAGCGTTACATCAAGTCGATCGGCAAGGGCCTCCTGAAGGTGATGTCCAAGATGGGCATCTCGACCTACCAGTCCTATTGCGGCGCGCAGATTTTCGACGCCATCGGCCTGCGGACGGATTTCGTCGCCAAATATTTCACCGGCACCGCGACGCGGATCGAAGGCGTCGGTTTTGACGAGATCGCGGAAGAAACCGTGCGGCGTCACCGCATGGCGTTCGGCGACGCGCCGATCTACCGCAACGCGCTCCCCGTCGGCGGCGATTACGCCGTGCGCATGCGCGGCGAAGATCACGCCTGGACCGCCGAGACTGTCGGTGCGCTGCAGCACGCCGTGCGCGGCAACCTGCCGGAACAATACAAGGCGTTCGCCAGGATCGTGAACGATCAGTCCGAACGCCTGCTGACCATCCGCGGCCTGTTCCGCATCAAGGAAGCAACAGACGACGGCCGCAAGCCGGTACCGCTTGAGGAAGTCGAGGCGGCGGCGAGCATCGTCAAGCGCTTCTCGACCGGCGCGATGTCCTACGGCTCGATCTCGCGCGAAGCGCACACTACGCTCGCGGTCGCGATGAACCGCATCGGCGGCAAGTCGAACACCGGCGAAGGCGGCGAAGAATCCGACCGCTACAAGCCGATGGCGAACGGCGACAGCATGCGTTCCGCGATCAAGCAGGTCGCATCGGGACGCTTCGGTGTCACCACCGAGTATCTCGTCAACTCGGACATGATGCAGATCAAGATGGCGCAGGGCGCGAAGCCCGGCGAAGGCGGCCAGTTGCCCGGCCACAAGGTCGACCAGACCATCGCCAGGGTGCGTCACTCGACGCCGGGCGTCGGGCTGATTTCGCCGCCGCCGCACCACGACATCTATTCCATCGAAGACCTCGCGCAGCTCATCTACGACCTCAAGAACGTCAACCCGGCGGGCATGGTGTCGGTGAAGCTCGTATCCGAAGTCGGCGTCGGCACGGTTGCCGCCGGCGTCTCGAAGGCGCGCGCCGACCACGTCACTATTTCCGGCTTTGAAGGCGGCACCGGCGCTTCGCCGCTGACCTCGATCAAGCACGCCGGTTCGCCGTGGGAAATCGGCCTTGCCGAAACCCATCAGACTCTGGTTGCCAACCGCCTGCGCGGCCGCATTGCCGTGCAGGTCGATGGCGGACTGCGCACCGGCCGCGACGTCGTGATCGGCGCGCTGCTCGGCGCCGACGAATTCGGCTTCGCCACCGCGCCGCTGATCGCCGCCGGCTGCATCATGATGCGCAAGTGCCATCTCAACACCTGCCCGGTCGGCGTCGCGACGCAGGATCCGCTGCTGCGCAAGCGTTTCACCGGCCAGCCCGAGCACGTCATCAACTACTTCTTCTTCGTCGCCGAAGAAGTCCGCACCATCATGGCCGACCTCGGCTACCGCACGTTCGAAGAGATGGTCGGCCAGATCCAGATGCTGGATAAGGAGCGCGTGATCGCGCACTGGAAGGCCAGGGGTCTCGACTTCAGCAAGCTGTTCTACAAGCCGGAAACCGTCGCAGGCGTCGCGACCTCACATACCGAAACGCAGGACCACCACCTCGAGAAGGTCCTCGACCGCAAGCTGATCGCGCAGGCGAAGGCCGCCATCGAACGCGGCACGCCAGTCACAATTGAAACCGCCATCGCGAGCGCCAACCGCTCCGCCGGCGCAATGCTTTCGGGCGAAATTGCCAAGCGATACGGCCACAGGGGCCTGCCGGACAACTCGATCCATGTGAAGCTCAAGGGCACCGCCGGACAGAGCTTCGGCGCGTGGCTCGCCAAGGGCATCACCTTCGACCTCGAAGGCGAAGGCAATGACTACGTCGGCAAGGGCCTGTCGGGCGGCATCATCGTGGTGCGTCCGCCGGCGGACACCGGCATCGTGCCGGAAAACTCCATCATCGTCGGCAACACCGTGATGTATGGCGCGATCTCGGGCGAATGCTATTTCCGCGGCGTCGCCGGCGAACGCTTCGCCGTGCGCAACTCCGGCGCGGCTGCCGTCGTCGAAGGCGCCGGCGATCACTGCTGCGAATACATGACCGGCGGCATTGTCGTCGTGCTTGGCAAGACCGGCCGCAACTTCGCCGCCGGCATGTCGGGCGGCATGGCCTATGTCCTCGACGAGGACGGCACGTTCAAGTCGCGCTGCAACCTCTCGATGGTCGAACTCGAGCCGGTCGCCGAGGAAGAGGAAGTCAACGCGCGCGAATACCACGCCGCCAACGACCTCACCGGCCACGGCAAGGTCGATGTCATGTCGGACATGACGCGCTACGACGCGGCGCGTCTCCACCTTCTGATTTCGCGCCATGCGCGGCTTGCGGGCTCCGCCCGTGCTGCGCATATTCTGGCGCACTGGGATGAGTTCCTGCCGAAGTTCCGTAAGGTGATGCCGGTCGAATATCGCCGCGCGCTCGCCGAAATGGCGAAGACTTCGTTGCAGGCGGCAGAGTAAGGCGCGGCTGGCGGGCAATGGGAAAAGTAACGGGTTTTCTTGAGATCGAGCGTGAAGAACGCGACTACGCGCCTGTCGAAGCGCGCGTGAAGCATTATCGCGAGTTCGTCATTCCGCTTGCCGAAGAAGAAGTGCGCAAGCAGGGCGCGCGCTGCATGGATTGCGGCGTTCCCTATTGCCACGGCACCACCAACATTGTCGGCACGCCGTCGGGCTGCCCGGTCAACAACCAGATCCCGGACTGGAACGATCTGGTTTACCGCGGCGAATGGCAGGAAGCCGCGCGCAACCTGCATTCGACCAACAACTTTCCGGAATTCACCGGCCGCGTGTGTCCCGCGCCCTGCGAAGCCTCTTGCACGCTCAACATCGACGACAATCCGGTGGCGATCAAAACCATCGAATGCGCCATCATCGACAAGGCGTTCGAGAACGGCTGGGTCAAACCGGAAGTCGCAACCAGAAAGACCGGCAAGAAGATCGCCGTCATCGGTTCCGGCCCCGCCGGACTTGCGGCGGCGCAGCAACTCGCACGCGCAGGCCATGACGTTCATGTCTACGAGAAGTTCGCCAAGGCCGGCGGCCTGCTGCGTTACGGCATTCCCGACTTCAAGATGGAAAAGATTCACGTCGATCGCCGCATCACCCAGATGGAAGCGGAAGGCGTCACGTTTCACTACAACGCGCATGTCGGTGTGAACACGTCGGTCGATGACCTCGTGAAGGGCCATGACGCCGTGATCCTGTCGGGCGGCGCCGAGCATGGCCGCGATCTTGCGATCCCCGGCCGCGACCTTGCCGGCATTCACTACGCCATGGAATTCCTGCCGCAGCAGAACCGCCGCGTCAGCGGCGAAGCGGCGACCGCCGACAAGCCGATCCTTGCCACGGGCAAGAAGGTCATCGTGATCGGCGGCGGCGATACGGGTTCCGACTGCATCGGCACCTCGATCCGCCAGGGCGCTGTCTCGGTGACGAATTTCGAAATCATGCCGCAGCCGCCCGAACAAGAGAACAAGCTGCTGACGTGGCCGGACTGGCCGCTCAAGCTGCGCACCTCGTCGAGCCATGACGAAGGCGCGACCCGCGAGTTCTCGGTTGCGACGACGAAATTCACCGGCGAAAACGGCCAGGTGAAGAAGCTGCATTGCGTGAAGCTCGATGAAAAGCTCAAGCCAATTCCCGGCACCGAGTTCGAGATCGAAGGCGATCTCGTATTGCTCGCCATGGGCTTCGTGCATCCGGTCAAGACCGGCATGATCGAGAAGCTTGGGCTGACGCTCGACCCGCGCGGCAACGTCAAGGCCGACACGTTCAGCTATCAGACGTCGCAGCCCAAGGTGTTTGTGGCTGGCGACATGCGCCGTGGCCAGTCGCTCGTCGTCTGGGCGATCCGCGAAGGCCGCCAGTGCGCGCGCTCGGTCGATCAGTTCCTGATGGGCGAGACGACGCTGCCGCGCTAAAGCGCAGAGCGGGCTAGCCAAAGGCGTAACCGGCCGTCGAACTTTATCCAATTCAATTGGCGGGTTACGGCGCTGTGTGCCTAACGCACCCTACGAGCTAGTATCGCGGCCCCGGCGCTGGCGTTGGGCCAAGTGACGCAGACCGTGCTGGTTAGGGTTGTGATGAAAAAGGGCATGTTCAATGCGACCGAAGTGCCGCGGTGGAAGATCGACCCCGTTATCGTCTCCTCGTTACCTTCCATTCCCGCGCCAGCTTCTGCGCTTCGGAAATCTGAGCAACAGTCATGCGTTCACCCACAGCATCCCGGAATTGCGCCGCCCCTTGCCTGCCTTCGGTCGCTAGGTGGAGCCACATGTATGCAAGCACGTAATTCTGCGGCACGCCTTGACCCTTGGCATACGCTATCCCGAGCATCCCTTGAGCGTTAGCGAGACCCTGTTCCGCAGCCTTGCGAAACCACTTCACCGCCTCGGCATCACTCTTAACGATGCCGAGGCCCGACATGTACATGTCTCCAACTCGAAATTGGGAATGGGCATGACCTTGTTCCGCGGCGAGGCTAAACCATTTAAACGCCTCGGTATAATCCTTCGAAACGCCAAGCCCTTCATCATACGCGACGCCAAGTTTGTATTGTGAGTCGGCGTGCCCCTTCGCGGCAAGCGCAAGAAGATGCCGATCAAACGAAGCCGCATCCTTGGTTTGCGCCGAGGCCAAAGTCACGGCAAACCAACTGCCCAGCAAACCGACCACAACGAGGATAATGCTCAGGATTGTGCGCACGATTGCCCCCAAACTGCGACGTGTTTGTTGGTTGTTACTTGTCACCGTGGAATCAACGCCGCCGCCGCTCGCAATATCGGAACGACGTTCATGGATCGTCTTTCGGATATCCGGCTCTAATCAACAGAGCAGGCACCATCTACAGGACATGGTTGGCCTGTGCTTGAGCTATGGTCAAAAGTTGGTGACGGGGTAGATCAGGAAGGCGGCATATCGTGGGGGTAGTTGAAGCCTCCACTTCTCCACCGAAGGAGTAATATGCCGTGTCGAATTCTAACGTCGTCAAACTGGTTCAGCCAGGCACCTTCAGCGAT
>CANJBX010000022.1 GCA_947472885.1 Hyphomicrobiaceae bacterium | reverse complement strand
TGCCCTTGAGCATGTCGGCGAGCGACTTCAGCGGACGCTTGTTGGCGCCGGTGATGACACGGCCGCGGCGGCCGTTGTCGAACAGCGCATCCACTGCTTCCTGCAACATGCGCTTTTCGTTGCGGATGATGATGTCCGGCGCACGCAGTTCGATCAGCCGCTTCAAACGATTGTTGCGGTTGATGACGCGGCGGTAGAGATCGTTGAGATCGGAGGTGGCGAAGCGGCCGCCGTCGAGCGGAACGAGCGGACGCAGATCCGGCGGAATGACCGGAACCTGGGTCAGGATCATCCACTCCGGCTTGTTGCCCGAGAGGAGGAACGCCTCGATCAGCTTGAGGCGCTTGCCGGCCTTCTTCTTCTTGATCTCGGACTCGGTCGAGGCGAGTTCCAGGCGCGTATCGGCCTGGAGCTTTTCAAGGTCGAGGTCCTTGAGCATGTCGCGGATCGCTTCCGCGCCGATCTTGGCCGTGAAGCTGTCGGCGCCGAGCTCGTCCTGCGCCTTCATGTATTCGTCTTCGCTGAGAAGCTGATTCATCTCAAGCGTCGTCGTGCCCGGCTCGAGCACCACGTAATATTCGAAGTACAGGATGCGCTCGAGATCCTTCAGCGTCATGTCGAGCAACAGACCGATGCGGCTCGGCAGCGACTTCAGGAACCAGATGTGCGCGACGGGCGCTGCGAGTTCGATGTGGCCCATGCGCTCGCGCCGGACGCGCGACAGCGTGACTTCCACGCCGCACTTTTCGCAGATGATGCCCTTGTACTTCATGCGCTTGTACTTGCCGCACAAACACTCGTAGTCCTTGATCGGCCCGAAGATGCGGGCGCAGAACAGGCCGTCACGCTCCGGTTTGAACGTGCGGTAGTTGATCGTTTCCGGCTTTTTGATTTCGCCGAAGGACCACGACAGAATCTTCTCAGGTGACGCGATCGAAATACGGATCTGGTCGAACACCTGCGCCGGGGCGGTCGGGCTGAAGAGATTCATGACTTCTTGATTCATCGTCTTCTCCGATTGGTCAGCCAATGCCGACCGCAGTCTTTGAATTCAGGCTCCCTCCCCCGCGCACGGGGGAGGCGATGTTGTCAGTCCGCCACTACGCGGCGGCTACAATAATCGTGTTACTCGGCGGCTTCGCTGTTGGCTTCGCCAGCACGCGGCAGCTTGGAATTGTGCAGATCGACGTTGAGGCCGAGCGAGCGCATTTCCTTGACGAGCACGTTGAACGATTCCGGGATACCCGCTTCGAACGTGTCGTCGCCGCGAACGATAGCCTCGTACACCTTGGTGCGGCCGGCGACGTCGTCCGATTTCACGGTCAACATTTCCTGCAGCGTGTACGCAGCACCGTAGGCTTCGAGTGCCCACACTTCCATTTCGCCGAAACGCTGTCCGCCGAACTGCGCCTTGCCGCCCAGCGGCTGCTGGGTAACGAGCGAGTACGGGCCGATCGAGCGCGCGTGGATCTTGTCATCGACAAGGTGGTGGAGCTTGAGGATGTAGATGTAGCCCACAGTCACCTTACGGTCGAACTGCTCGCCGGTACGTCCGTCGTGCAGATAGACCTGACCCGACCTGTCCATGCCGGCGAGATCCAGCATGTCCTCGATGTCCTTTTCCTTGGCGCCGTCGAACACCGGCGTTGCGATCGGAACACCGCGGCGCAGGTTTTCGCCGAGTTCGATCAGACCGTTGTCATCGAGCGACTTGATCGTTTCGTCGTCGCCGTAGACCTTCTTCAAGGTCTCGCGCAGCGGCTTCGTGTCCTTGTTCTTGGCGTGGTAGGCATCGACCGCCTGCCCGATCTTGAGGCCCATGCCGGCGCAAGCCCAGCCAAGGTGCGTCTCGAGAATCTGACCGACGTTCATGCGCGAAGGCACGCCCAGCGGATTGAGCACGACATCGACGTGCGTACCATCCGGCAGGAACGGCATGTCTTCGATCGGAACGATCTTGGACACGACACCCTTGTTGCCGTGACGGCCGGCCATCTTGTCGCCCGGCTGGATCTTGCGCTTCACGGCGACGAAGACCTTGACCATCTTCATGACGCCCGGCGGAAGTTCGTCGCCGCGCTGCAGCTTCTCAACCTTGTTGAGGAACCGCTGCTCGAGACCCTTCTTGGACTCGTCGTACTGCTTACGCATGGCTTCGATTTCGGCCATGAGCTTGTCGTTCGGCGAGGCGAACTGCCACCACTGCGAACGCGGATACTCGTCGAGCACCGCGCGGGTGATCTTGGTATCCTTCTTGAAGCCCTTGGGACCGGCAACGCCCTGACGTCCGTCGAGCATGTCGCCAAGACGACCGAACACGTTGCGATCCAGGATCGCCTGTTCGTCGTCGCGGTCCTTGGCGAGGCGTTCGATCTCTTCCCGTTCGATCGCCATCGCACGCTCGTCCTTGTCGACGCCGTGACGGTTGAACACGCGGACTTCGACGACGGTACCCTGCACGCCTGGCGGAACGCGCATCGAGGTGTCGCGCACGTCCGATGCCTTTTCGCCGAAGATGGCGCGCAGCAGTTTTTCTTCCGGCGTCATCGGGCTTTCGCCCTTCGGCGTGATCTTGCCGACCAGGATGTCGCCGGCGTGAACTTCCGCGCCGATGTAGACGATGCCGGCTTCGTCGAGGTTCTTCAGCGTTTCTTCCGAGACATTCGGAATATCGCGGGTGATTTCCTCAGGGCCGAGCTTGGTGTCACGCGCCATCACTTCGAATTCTTCGATGTGGATGGAGGTGAACACGTCGTCCTTCACGATCCGCTCGGAGAGCAGGATCGAGTCTTCGAAGTTGTAGCCATTCCACGGCATGAACGCGACGAGCACGTTGCGGCCGAGTGCGAGTTCGCCGAGATCGGTCGAGGGACCGTCGGCAATGATGTCGCCCTTACGAACCTGATCGCCGACCTTCACCAGCGGACGCTGGTTGATGCAGGTGTTCTGGTTCGAACGCTGGAACTTCATCAGGCGGTAGATATCGACGCCCGACTTGGTCGGATCGAGGTCTTCCGTCGCGCGGATAACGATACGGGTCGCATCGACCTGGTCGATGACGCCGGTGCGGCGGGCGGCAATCGCAGCGCCCGAGTCACGGGCAACCACGCTTTCCATGCCGGTGCCGACGAACGGCGCTTCGGCGCGCACGAGCGGCACGGCCTGACGCTGCATGTTCGAGCCCATCAGCGCGCGGTTGGCGTCGTCGTTCTCAAGGAACGGGATCAGCGCCGCGGCGACCGAAACGAGCTGTTTCGGCGACACGTCCATGTAGTCGACTTTATCGGGCGGCAGCGGAAGCACGTCGCCCGCGTGACGGCTGATGATCATTTCTTCCGTGAAGCGGCCCTTGGCATCGATCGGCTGGTTGGCCTGCGCGACCGAGTAGCGACCCTCTTCCATCGCCGACAGATAATGCACGTCGTCGGTGACGCGGCCGTCCTTGACCTTGCGGTAAGGCGTCTCGATGAAGCCGTACTTGTTCACGCGCGCGAAGGTCGCGAGCGAGTTGATCAGACCGATATTCGGGCCTTCCGGCGTTTCAATCGGACAGATGCGGCCGTAGTGGGTCGGATGCACGTCGCGCACTTCGAAGCCGGCGCGCTCGCGGGTCAGGCCGCCCGGTCCAAGCGCCGAAAGACGGCGCTTGTGGGTGATTTCCGACAGCGGATTGGTCTGGTCCATGAACTGCGAGAGCTGCGAAGAACCGAAGAACTCGCGCACCGCGGCGACCGCGGGCTTCGCGTTGATCAGGTCCTGCGGCATGACGGTGTCGATATCGACCGACGACATGCGCTCCTTGATGGCGCGCTCCATGCGGAGCAAGCCGATGCGGTACTGATTTTCCATCAGTTCGCCGACCGAACGCACACGGCGGTTGCCGAGGTGATCGATGTCGTCGATGTCACCCTTGCCGTCGCGCAGGTCGAGCAGCGTGCGGATGACACCGAGGATGTCGTCCTTGCGCAGGATGCGGATGGTGTCCTCGACCTGCTGGTCGAGACGCATGTTCATCTTGACGCGGCCAACCGCAGAGAGGTCGTAACGCTCAGGGTCGAAGAACAGCGACTGGAACATCGCCGAGGCGGTGTCCACGGTCGGCGGTTCACCCGGACGCATGACGCGGTAGATGTCGAACAGCGCGTCTTCACGCGTCATGTTCTTGTCGACCGTCAGGGTGTTGCGGATATAGGCGCCGACATTGACGTGGTCGATATCGAGGATCGGGATTTCCTTGTAGCCCGCCTCAGTCAGCGCCTTGAGCACCTTGTCGGTGATCTCGGCGCCGGCTTCGGCGTGGATTTCGCCGGTCTTCGCGTTGACGAGGTCTTCCGCGACGTAGTGGCCGTATAATTCCTCATCGGACATGCGAAGCGCCTTGAGGCCCTTCTCCGCAAGCTGACGCGCCTGACGCACGGTGATCTTCTTACCGGCTTCGACGACAACCTTGCCCGAGTCGGCGTCAACGAGATCGTTGACGGCCTTGTAACCGCGCAGACGGGTGGCATCGAACGGCACGCGCCAACCTTCCTTGGCGCGCTTGTAGATGACCTGCTTGTAGAACGTATTGAGGATCGTCTCGCCGTCGAGGCCGAGCGCATACAGGAGCGACGTCACCGGAATCTTGCGGCGGCGGTCGATACGCGCGTGCACGATGTCCTTGGCGTCGAACTCGATGTCGAGCCAGGAACCGCGATACGGAATGATACGGGCGGCGAACAACAGCTTGCCCGAGGAATGCGTCTTGCCCTTGTCGTGATCGAAGAACACGCCGGGCGAACGATGCATCTGCGAAACGATGACGCGCTCGGTGCCGTTCACGACGAACGTACCGTTGTTGGTCATGAGCGGAATGTCGCCCATGTAGACGTCTTGTTCCTTGATGTCCTTGACCGAACGCGCGCCGGTCTCTTCATCGATATCGAACACGATGAGGCGCAGCGTTACCTTGAGCGGCGCTGCGTAGGTCATGCCACGCTGACGGCACTCATCGACGTCATACTTCGGCGCTTCGAATTCGTAATGCACGAATTCGAGCATCGCGGTGTTCGAGAAATCGCTGATCGGGAATACCGACTTGAAGACCGCCTGCAGACCTTCGTCCGGGCGGCCACCGGCTGGTTCCTTCACCAGCAGGAACTGGTCATAGGATGCCTTCTGAACCTCGATGAGGTTCGGCATCTCCGCCACTTCCCGAATTTTTCCGAAAAACTTACGAACCCGCTTGCGGCCGGTATACGTCTGCTGTGCCATGAGGCTCCTGCTCCGTAGAATATCGACGACGCCCAATACGAGCGCGGTCTTCGTCGGAGGCTACCGGAGCGGCTCTCCGGAAAGTCGCAATCCAATCGCGGCTATCCGGACAGGCGCGTGGCGCCAAATTTCAGTTTCACCGCCGAAGCGGCAAGTACGGCGGCTGCGGACCTTATTGCCCGCAGCCGCCGGTATTACGCGATTACTTGAGTTCGACCTTGGCGCCGACCTTTTCGAGGGTCGCCTTGATCTTCTCGGCCTCTTCCTTGTTCACGCCTTCCTTGACGTTCTTCGGCGCGCCTTCGACGAGGTCCTTGGCTTCCTTGAGGCCCAAGCCGGTAAGGGCGCGGACTTCCTTGATCACTTCGATCTTCTTGTCGCCAGCAGAAGCGAGAACGACCGTGAACTCGGTCTTCTCTTCAACCGCAGCGGCAGCAGCCGGACCAGCAGCAACGGCAACAGCCGCAGCAGCCGACACGCCCCACTTTTCTTCAAGCATCTTGGCGAGTTCCGCCGCTTCAAGAACGGTCAGGGAGGACAGGTCATCAACAATCTTCGACAAATCAGCCATTGGTCACTTTTCCTTTGAGATTCGAACCATTCGATACGTTTAAGAGGAGCCTCACGCAGCGCTCTTGGAAGCGTAAGCCTGAACGACCCGGGCGAGCTTGCCCGCCGGGGCGCTGACGACACGCGCGATCTTGGTCGCCGGAGCCTGGATCAGGCCGACGATCTTGGCACGCAGTTCGTCCAGTGACGGCAGGGCGGCGAGCGCCTTGACGCCTTCAGGATTCAGCGCGGTCTTGCCCATTGCTCCGCCCAGAATGGCGAACTTCTCGTTCGCCTTGGCGAAATCGGCAAAAACCTTGGGCGCGGCTATCGGATCATGCGAATACGCAAGAACCGTCGGCCCCTTGAGCAGGGCCGAAATAGAAGCCACGTCCGTACCTTCCAGAGCGATTTTGGCGAGACGGTTTTTTGCGACCTTCACCGAGGCACCAGCTGCGCGCGCCTGCTTACGCAGGACCGACATCTGGGCAACGGTGAGACCGGCATAGTGAGCCACAACGACGACGCCGGAAGTCTTGAAGACTTCCTTCAGCGACGCGATGGACTCTTGTTTTGCCGCTCGTTCCACTTTTGCTCTTTCTTCACTGGGCGGCTGACTTGCGGCAGCCGCGGGTTGCGACGAGCCGTTCCGTTTCAGCGCCGGCTTCGGACACGTCCGATGACGGTTAGAGGACAGAACGACGCTTATTCGCCTGCTTGGCTGGACCGAGATCCCGACAAACCGGCGTATCGCCTGTCCCCTGCAGCAGCTATCGCCACCCAGGTACCGAGGTTCGAACCATGGCGGACGTCATCCTCTTCGGATGGGTCCACAAATGGTCAGTCCCTATCTGTGCAGGAAATTAAGCGCGACCAGATTGCCCAAATGGAATCGTCTTGGGCGAAACAGCCTTGCACCTGCAGTCTCGGACAGGATGCGCGTCCCTAAAAACGAACTTGGACCCTCCTCCTTTCAGATAAATCCCGTAGGAAATCCAAAGGGTTGAGGCTGCTCCTTGCTGGTTTTTCAGAAAACGCGCAAAGGCGTGCCGACAAAATGAGCCAGCACGCCCGTGAGGGAATATCTAAAGGCTCGGAAGCGGCTTGCCAACCCCTTATTTCCGCCTGCGAACCGGGAAGTTTATTGGACGGCAGAGGATTTAGCCCCGAGATCATTCTAAAAGAGGTAATTAAATACTCCATAATGATGCCAAATTGTCGCAGGCGGTAACCGGCGGTTAAGCATAATCGTGTCTGATGGAACTCAGCCTGCGATGCCCAGAAGGGCCCTCGACACCCCTTCAGCACGCGAGGTTTCACCCATGAGCTGTAGTTCCGTATCCAGCAGTCAGTCCGCCTACCCATCCCCGCTCGACCGCCTGAAGACCGAGCTGGCTTCCCAGGTGAAGGCCGGCACCGTCAAGGCAAACGATCAGGACGCACTGACCGGCGCGCTCGACGACATCGACGCTGCCATCAAGAACCAGAGGGCAGATGGCACGTCGCGCGCATCTCCCGGACAGGCCAAGTCAAAAATCGAAGATCTGATTTCGTCGGAAGTCGATAACGGCAAGCTGACCAGCGATCAGGCCGAGGAATTAAAGAACGTCTTCGCCAAGGTGTTCGCGGGGCAACACGGCCATCACGCCCATGGCGGCGGTGGCCCGCCTCCTGCAGACAGCACAGGCACGACGGATGGGACCGATCCGCTGCTGGCTGCGCTGAACAGTGCAGACAGCTCGCAATCGTCCAGCGCGCAGCCGTCATCAGCTTCGTCGGTCAGTGACGAGGCATTGAAGCTGCTCAATGACTTCGTGCAGTCGCTGCAGCAGAGTCTCAGCAAGGCGGGCTATGGCGCGAACGGCCAGAGCGCCAGCATCTCCGCGGCTTTCGTCGTCAACTATCAAAGCTGACCGCAGCGCCACGCGCAGGCACTCATTTCAAAGCGCAGCACATTGCATCGCAGTTGCGCGAACCGCAGTCTTGCGAAGCACCAAAACAAACGGCCGGCGCTTTTGGCGCCGGCCGTTTTATTTCCTGAGCCGTGAAGCGAAGGCTTAGTTGCCGCCACCCAGCACACTCGACGGCTCGACCTTCACGCCCGGACCCATCGTTGACGAGATGGCCACCCGGTTGATGAAGTGAGCGCCCTTGGCACCCGGCGGCTTGGCGCGGTTCACCGCGTCAGCGAACGCCTTGATGTTCTCGATGAGCTTACCGGCGTCGAACGAAGCCTTGCCGATACCAGCCTGCACAATGCCGGCCTTCTCGACGCGGAACTCGACCGAACCGCCCTTGGCGCCCCTGATCGCAGTCGCGACGTCCATGGTCACGGTGCCGACCTTCGGGTTCGGCATCATGCCGCGCGGGCCGAGCACCTTGCCGAGACGGCCGACGAGCGGCATCAAATCCGGCGTGGCGATGCAGGCATCGAAGTCGATGGTGCCGCCGTTGACCTTTTCGACGAGGTCTTCAGCACCGACAATGTCGGCGCCGGCAGCGCGGGCTTCATCAGCCTTGACGCCGCGTGCGAACACAGCGACGCGCTGCGAGCGGCCGGAGCCGTTCGGAAGCGAGACGACGCCGCGCACCATCTGGTCCGCCTGCTTCGGATCGACGCCGAGGTTCATGGCGATTTCAATGGTCTCGTCGAACTTCGCCTTGGCGCGTTCCTTGACCATCTTCACGGCTTCGTCGATCGAGTAG
The DNA here is from genome assembly GCA_947472885.1 of Hyphomicrobiaceae bacterium. GTDB lineage: Bacteria > Pseudomonadota > Alphaproteobacteria > Rhizobiales > Xanthobacteraceae > CANJBX01. The sequence goes on along the minus strand of CANJBX010000022.1, from coordinate 47,805 downwards.
AGCTTTTCGCGATCAACACCCTCGCGGGCAGCAGTTGTACGTTTTCCCTGAGTTGTCATCGCCGTTACCCCTTGATCTCGATGCCCATGGAGCGGGCAGAACCCTCAACCATGCGCATGGCCGACTCGACGGTGTCGGAGTTGAGGTCCTTCATCTTCTGCTCGGCGATTTCCTTGACCTGCGCCTTGGTGATGGCGCCGGCCTTGTCGCGGCCCGGAGTCTTGGAGCCGGCCTCGACCTTCGCCGCCTTCTTGATGAAGTAGGACATCGGCGGGGTCTTCATTTCGAACGTGAACGAGCGGTCCGCGTAGATCGTGATTACGACCGGGATCGGCGCATTCTTTTCGAGTTTCTGGGTCTGCGCGTTGAACGCCTTGCAGAATTCCATGATGTTCAGACCACGCTGACCGAGCGCGGGTCCGATTGGCGGGGACGGATTAGCCGCTCCCGCCGGCACCTGCAATTTCAGGAAGCCGGTAACTTTTTTTGCCATTTTCGTTTCTCCTGTGCGTAGCCGTTACGCTCGAAAGCGCTGCCGGCCGGTTCAGGGTTCGTGGTGCGGATATTGACGGTTGGCAGCCGCCTCACCTTCCACGACCTTATTTGAGATCAAGCGCCTTTCGGCACCCAGCCCCTCGACAACAAACGTGTCCTTTGAAAGACGCGCCTGCCATTCACCGCGGGGTTGTGACGCCCCTGCGGCTCGCGGTCAAGTATTAAAGGTTATTAAACCTTCTCGACCTGACCGAATTCCAGTTCCACCGGGGTGGCGCGGCCGAAGATCGACACCGCGACCTTGAGGCGCGAACGGGCGTCGTCGACTTCCTCGACGGTACCGTTGAACGAGGCAAACGGACCGTCCGATACGCGAACCTGCTCGCCGACTTCGAACGAAACCGACGGTTTCGGCCGCTCGATGCCTTCCTGCACCTGATGCAGGATGCGGTTGGCTTCGGCTTCCGTGATCGGCATCGGCTTGTCGCCAGCGCCCAGGAAGCCCGTCACCTTCGGCGTATTCTTGATGAGATGGAACGCTTCGTCGGTCAGATCGACCTTCACCAGCACATAGCCGGGAAAGAACTTGCGTTCGGTATCGATTTTGCGGCCGCGCCGCACTTCCTGGACCTTCTCGATCGGCACCAGGATCTCTTCGAACAGATCCGTGAGACCACGCTGCTTGGCATGATCGCGGATCGACTCCGCAACCTTCTTCTCGAAGTTCGAGTAGGCGTGAACGATATACCAGCGCTTGGCCATCAGTGGGTTTCCGAAAAGTTTGTTCGCGTTACGAAGCGATACCGAGCAGCAAGGTCACGACGAAACGAATGATCTGGTCCGCAACCAGAAAGAAGATCGCCGCAACGGCGGCGAGAATGAACACCATTACCGTGGTGATGCCGGTTTCCTTGCGCGACGGCCAGGTGACCTTCTGGGTCTCGGCGCGCACTTCCTGCAAGAACTTGAACGGGCTGGCCATCGTGGTTTCCGATCCGGCGGAATTTTCAACTGCACAAATTCAGATACGGCTACCGCCGCACACTCCACCACTCGCCCAAATAGGTACTCGCCGCCCGACCGTTAAGGAACAGACCGACCACAGAGGTCCTTTTTTGGGGAGAGGTTCGCCGCGGAAGTCCGTTACCGGGCCGCAAGCGATGCGGTTTAGTAGTCCCGATGCGGCATAAAATCAAGCCGGGCCAAGGGGCACGGCGTAGCGGTTTTGCCATATTTGGGAGTTTGGCAGGGGCGGCAGGGCTCGAACCTGCGACCTTCGGTTTTGGAGACCGACGCTCTACCAGTTGAGCTACACCCCTAGCGGCCAGCGAACTCTATACAGCGCGAAATCGGCCTCGTCACCACTCGATATGAACGAATAAGCTGCGCGTCCGTTCCTCTAACCCGATTTTCCAGTCAATGACCCTTCAAAACTTCAAGGTCACAGCGTTTCGGGTGCAAAAATCCCATCTTCGCCGCGGCGCGATGTTCTTGGTTAACATCGGCGTGCCGGTCGCCTTCGCTGCGTCAACCGGACACGGCAACACCGCCCTCCTCGGCGGTATCGCCGCGCTGACCCTCTCATTTGCCGACACCGACAAAGGATTGCCGGCGCGGCTCCTGCTGCTGGCCGGCGCTGCGGCGTCGATGGCCGTGTGCGGTGCTGCCGGTTACTTGCTCGAGGGCAAGCCATTCATTTTCTGGCCGGTGTTCATCGCCATCGCGTTCGGCGTCGGCATGTCCGCGCGCGGCGGGCGTGAACTACTGATGGCGGTGCGCTACGGCGCGGTCGCGTTCACCGCTGCGGCAGGCCTGCCGATCTTCGACTTCTTCGACGCGGAACTGTTGGCCGCGACGGTTGCGCTCATCGCGCTGTCGCGCATCGCCGACCATCTGATTTTCGGGCCGCTGCCGCGCTCCGCTGCTGGACCCCAGCCGCAACGCCCCAGCAGTCATCTTGGCTGGGTCAGATTCGCACTCGCTTACGCCGCCGCTGCCGGCGCTTCGCTGTGGATCGGCCTGACGCTCGATCCGACCCGCGCCGTCTGGGTGGTGACGACAACGCTCATCGTCATGCAGGCCGATGCGCGCTCCAGCTACCAGCGCATCGTCGAGCGCATTCTCGGCACCTTCGCCGGCGTCCTCGTTGCGTGGGGCTTTGCCTCGGCGATTTCGCAGAAATGGGCATTGCTGGCAGTCGCCGTGATCGCCGCGCCGTTCATTCCGCACCATGTCGGGCAACGTTATTGGCTACACACCGCGCTGATCGCGCTGTTCATCCTGCTGATGTACGGCTACGCCGAACCTTCCATCAGCACCCTCGATGCGCTGCTCGGCGAACGCCTCAAGGACATGCTGCTCGGATGTGCGGTCGCCGTCGCCGGCACCGCCATCGCCTTCCCACGCACGGCAGAAGCAAGCACCGGCGACGATGGCGGCGATACCTGATAGCCTTCGCCCGCGGCGTTGCGAGGTCATCCCATGAAAAGCAAGAACGCTGTTTGCGTCTGAGCGGTTGCGCTTGCGATTGCCGCGCCGTCTTGTGCCACGGCAGGTGTCTGGACTTGGGGATGCCAAGGTAAGTTCGACGGAAAGCTCGGGGACCAGCAGGTTGCCTACAATCGCAATTTTCTGGCCGTGGTGCCGGCGGGAGTGGATCTCGGAAAGTTACGCGACATGATCGATCGCGACAGCATCGTGAAAAGCGGTGACGATCCCGCCAGCACCTATGAATCGGAAGGCGGAGATGCTGCGTTCAATCCGGTCATGACCTTCAAGCAGCACGACAACCCGGATCGCATTATCACGCTGACCGAGAAATCGTCGCGCAAGATTTCCAGCCGCAATCGGCTCGTTTGCGGCCGTAACGAGTCGACTGACATTTATCGCAAGGTCTATCGCTATCAGCGTGAAAGCGAGCCGGTACGCGACATCACGATGCAATGCATCGAGTTTCGGTTGTCCACGCGCGGCGGAAGGCCGTGTAGCTGATCGCTACTGGTCGCTCGCACGCCCCCCTGCAAAAGTCGCAGCAAACATCGATTGGCTAGCTTCGCGCGGGTAGTTTCAACTTGTAGCGCGCGAAGTCCTCGGCCTTGTCGAGATAGCCCTTGATCTCCGCGCGGAACACGCGTGAGGCATCGACGGGCTGGCCGTCAGGCCCCACGCCCTGGATCGCAAACTTCTCGATATTCTGGTCGAGCGCTGTCCGCGCTTCCTCCAGCGCGTGTCCTTGCCGCGGACTCTTGAGCTCGTAACCGATCAGCATGTCGCTGATGAGCTGGCCAAGCGCGGTGGACACCGCGTGCGCGATCTCGAGCTGGCGTTTTGCTTCTTCGAGTTCAGTGGACATGCTGGCTTCCGTCACTCCAGCTTATGCCAACGCCGTTGCCGCCGCCCTCGCAGCCGGCACCACGTCATAGGCATAGAGGTGCTTGCGGAATTCCGCGTGCGCGGCGAGTTCGGCGTCGCGGACAGCAAGATCGGTGTAGGCGGAATCGACCCGCAGACCATTCTGGCGCGCGCCGAGCTGGATCTGCGCGACGCGCTCGCGGCGCAGCCGTTCGTAAGCCTGCAGCGCTGCAGGCACATCCGCGTTGTCCACCTGCGCGAGGATCGTCGCCAGCGCCATGCCGTCCTCGATCGACTGGTTCGCGCCTTGGCCGAGATGCGGCAGCATCGGATGCGCGGAGTCGCCGAGCAGCGTCAGTCGCCCCTTGGTCCAGGTTGGCAGCGGCTCGCGGTCGTAGAGTGCCCAGCGGAAGCACTTGTCGACCTGCTTCAACACCTGACCGATGCGCGGGTCCCAGCCGGCGAACTCGGCGCGCAGCGTGTCCGGGTTGCCGGGCGCGGACCAGGATTCCTTCATCTCCTCGTCGGCTGGCACGAAGCCGACGTAGTTGACCATGGTGCCGTGACGCACCGGGAAGACCAGAAAGTGCTTGGACGGGCCCGCCCACATTTCCCAGCGATCCATCGGCCAGTCCGGCAGTTGCTCGCGCGGCACGAGACCGCGATAGGAAATCGTGCCGTGGAACACAGGCTTCGATGGCGGAAACACATAGGGCCGAAGTTCAGAGTGGATGCCGTCGGCGGCAACGACAACATCGGCTTCGGCAACGACACCGTTGGCGAATGTCACGCTCGCCTTGCTGCTGTCCTGCTCGAAGCTCACGGCGCGATGGCCGCAGTGGATGATGTCCTTTGGCAGATTGCCAGCGAGATAATCGACAAGATCGGCGCGGTGCATGCCGAAGTTGGCGTTCCAGCCCGAGGCGTCCGTCACCTGCACCGGCGCGATGGGCGTTCCGTCGTGACGGAAGTAATAGGACTTCTCACCGACGCGAGCGCCCCACTTTTCGGTCGCCGCGCCGAGGCCGACGCGCTCAAGCTGGCGCACGCTGTTTGGCGTGATGTAGACGCCGGCGCCGATCTCGCCGAGTGCCGGGGCCTGCTCGTACACGGACACCTTGAGGCCCTGCGAGATCAGTGCATTGGCGGCGAACAGACCGCCGATGCCGCCGCCGACGATCATGATGTGAGATTTGGCCATCGTCATGCTTCCTCAAATGTCATCGCGTGGCCACTTGCCCAGCTGGCTTCCGCCATCCGCGGTTATCCGGCCATTCTCATAGCCGGAAGAATGTCTCGCGCAAGCTATTAAAAAGGCTGGAGCGGGTGAAGGGAATCGAACCCTCGTATTCAGCTTGGAAGGCTGCTGCTCTACCATTGAGCTACACCCGCGAACGCCAGACGGGTCAGCCCGCCCTCGCCAAGGCTCAGGCACCAAGGCTTCGGCGGGCAACCTTCGCATCTGAGGCTGGCGTGCCAAACAAAGCGCCGGAAGGCGCGAAGGTTGGTGGGAGAGGTAGGACTCGAACCTACGAAGGCTAAGCCAGCGGATTTACAGTCCGCCCCCTTTGCCGCTCGGGACACTCTCCCGTCGCCAATCATTGCGACCAATACCTGACAAACATCAGATATTTCGGGGGGACTTATGGTGGCCCCCCCGGTGGGTGTCAACCTCCACGCCAAATAGCGATACTCACCCCTGCTTTGGGCGTAAAAATTGCCATTCTCGCCCGCCCATGACAGAACGCCCCATGCGCAAACCAACTCGCCCAGGTTCCGGCGGCCCACGCCGCCCCTCAGACCCATCTCGTGGCCGCCCGGATTCCGGCCGCCCCGCCTCTGGACGTCCAGCGTCCGGCCGTAGCGACCGTGACGCGCGCCCGCCGCGCAAATTCGAGGACGGCGGCAAGCCGCGCCGTTTCGAAGACGGCGGAAAGCCACGCGGACCGTTTCAGGACCGCAAACCGGATCGCGCCAAAAGCCGTCCGACGGCTGAGCCGCGCGGCAAGGCCGAAGCATGGGGCGCGTCAGGCACCAGCCAGCGCCCGGCTCGCGCCCCTTCCGATCGTCGCGGCCAGCCCAGTTCGGGCAAGCCCCCTTTCAGCAAATCCCCACGCAAGCAGTGGCGTCCGCGCGAACGTGACCGCGACGGCCCGGTGCTGCTCTATGGCTGGCACAGCGTGAAGGCGGCGCTCGAAAATCCGCAGCGCAAGTTTATCCGCCTGCTGGCGACGGAAAACATGATGCACCGTCTCAAGGAAGAAAACGTCCCGCTGCCGATCGAAGCCGAAGTCACCAAGGGCGAAGCCATCGACGAACTGGTCGGTCCCGATGCCGTGCATCAGGGCCTGCTCGCGGAAGTCCAGCAACTCCCCTCGCCCGACATCGACGATGTCGAAGCACGCGGAGTAATCTTGGTACTCGATCAGGTCACGGACCCGCACAACGTCGGCGCAATCCTGCGTTCGGCGGCGGCTTTCGCCGTCACGGCTGTCATCATCACCTTGCGCCACTCGCCGGAAATGACCGGCGTGCTGGCCAAGGCCGCATCAGGCGCGCTTGAGCATGTACCGATGATCGCGGTGACGAACCTGTCGCGCGCGCTCGAAGTGCTGAAGAAGAAAAACGTCTTCGTGATCGGCCTGGATTCCTCGGGCGACGCCGATATCGCATCCATCGACATGAGCGGCCCAACGGCCATCGTCGTCGGTGCGGAAGGCAAGGGCCTGCGCCACCTGACGCGCGAGAATTGCGATCAGGTCGCCCGCCTCGATTTGCCAGGCAAGATTACCAGCCTCAATGTCTCGAATGCGACGGCGCTTGCGCTCTACGTCGCAACGAACGGGCAGAAGAAGTAAAGCGCTGCTCTCAGTCCTGCAGCACCTTGCGCGGTGCGACTTCATGGGACGAAGCCGACGTCGAGGGAGCGCCCGGCGCCCAGGTGGCGTGCGGGCGCGGACGCACCTTGATTTAATGCGGGCGCGCCGGGGCGTAGGCTCTACGGATCACGGCATTCGGATAGGTCTGACGAAAAACCGTGCGTGACAGATGGTGCGGACGGCGCACCTGCTTGCGATAGAATCGCGCGCGCGGCACCGGCTGCACATACGTCTCTTCGATCTGCGGCTCGTGGCGCGCAAAGCCCTGGCTATGGTAGCCGGGATTTGCGAGGGCGTAGTTTTCGCCAAAACCTTCACGCGCAACCGAGACATGGCCCGGCGTCACATACATCGGACCATGATTGACAATGTTGATGTCGCGGCGATCCGACCACGACCAGTCATTGTTGCTCCACTCGCGACGCGGCGGTTCAGACGCCAAATAGTTTGGCTGCGCATAAGTCTGCGCGCAGCAGCCATTGTTATTGAAAAGCTTGTCCCAGAAGTTCGGCTCGCAGCATGGCCGCGCGTATTGCGCCGGCGGATAATGCGGCTGCTGGTAGACCGGCGGCTGATAGTAAGCCGGCTGCTGATATTGAGGCTGATACTGCGGCTGGTAATAATACTGCTGCTGATATTGCGGCTGCGCGTACTGATAGCCGTATCCATAACCGTTGTGTCCGCGGTTGTAGCAGGGATTGTAGCCGCAGCTTGCTTCAACAGGCGATGGCGCCGCGAACAGCGCGCCAGCACCGGCAATGGCGACAATCAGGACAGCCAGACGAGTACGCATTTTACTTCCCCCGAAACTCCAGCGCGGCAAACTTTTGCGCCCCGCAAAAAATCCTCGTCAAAATCTACTGATGGTGGCCACGCCGAATATTGGGCGCGACGATGACAGGCGGCGACTGCGGCATTGATTGTGGCGGCGTCACCGGCGTCGGATCGGACTGCGCGCCGAACGAGCGGAAAAAATTCTCGGCCGGCCGCTGCGGACGCGGCACATCGACTTCCTTGCGGCCGATGCGCGGCGCGCGGCCCGTGGCTGGAAAATAGTTGGCGCGCCGGCCCGATCAGCGCACCGTTGCCATAGCGATAAAGGATGCGGGGCTCGATCTGGCCCGGACGTGCCAGACCCCAGTCGCCCTCGATGACGGCGCCTGAAATGTCCTGACCATTGACGATGATGGGAACACCGGGCCGCCCCGGAATGACGATCACGGGGCCGGTTTCGGACGCAAACGCGGGCGCAACGCCGGCCAGCGGCCAGCAAAAAGCCAGTGCAATAATCCCGCGCAGTTTCATTCCCGTCCCGTCAGCCTTCAATCGCCGGACGAGAATACGGGCGCGATTCCAAACAGCTGGTTCAGGACGCGCGGGATTCGCCCAATATTGTTAACGGGTTGCTAGTGACGGCCGCGGCGGCGTTCACGCGATGAATCTGCGGCGACTTGTCCAGCGCAAATCCCCAAGCCGTGTGCGGCGCAGTATAGATATACCAGTCTTTTCATCGGCTTACAGACTGTTCGACTTTAGGCGTAAGACCACTGGGGAACAGACACACAGTTGTGATGAGTAATAGTTTTTTCACCATAAGCGGCGGTGCATTCGTGCAGAACGTGCCGGGGCGCTCAATCAAAATGCGGACGGGGGAAATTCTCATGACGACAGCTGTCGTTGGCCAAAAGGCCGAAGGCATGACGAAGGACGAACGCTTCGTCATCGTCGCGTCTTCGCTCGGTACTGTTTTCGAGTGGTACGACTTTTATCTCTACGGCTCGCTCGCCGCGATCATCGGCGCGCAGTTCTTCAGCGCCTATCCGCCGGGCACCCGCGACATCTTCGCGCTGCTCGCCTTCGCCGCCGGCTTCCTTGTCCGTCCGTTCGGCGCGATCGTATTCGGCCGCGTCGGCGATATCGTTGGCCGCAAATATACGTTCCTCGTCACCATCGTGATCATGGGTCTATCGACCTTCGTGGTCGGCCTGCTGCCGAACGCCGCAACCATCGGCATCGCCGCTCCGATCATCCTGATCGGTCTGCGCCTGCTGCAGGGCCTCGCGCTCGGCGGTGAATACGGCGGCGCCGCCACTTACGTCGCCGAACATGCTCCGATGGGCAAACGCGGGTACTACACCTCGTTCATCCAGACCACGGCGACGCTCGGCCTGTTCCTCTCGCTGCTGGTGATCCTGTTCACCCGTACCATCATGGGCGAAGCCGCTTTCGCCGACTGGGGCTGGCGCATTCCGTTCCTGCTGTCGATCATTCTGCTCGGCATCTCGGTCGTGATCCGGCTGAAGCTGAACGAATCGCCGATCTTCCAGAAGATGAAGGACGAAGGCAAAGCCTCGAAGGCGCCGCTGACCGAAGCCTTCGGCAACTGGAGCAACGGCAAGCTGGTACTGATCGCGCTGCTTGGCGGCGTCATGGGCCAGGGCGTCGTCTGGTACACCGGACAGTTCTACGCACTGTTCTTCCTGCAATCGATCCTCAAGGTCGATGGCTACACCGCCAACCTGCTGATCGCCTGGTCGCTGCTCCTTGGCACCGGGTTCTTCATCGTGTTCGGCGCGCTGTCCGACAAGATCGGCCGCAAGCCGATCATCCTGGCAGGCTGCCTGATCGCGGCCCTGACCTTCTTCCCGATCTTCAGGATGATCACCACCAACGCCAATCCGGCGCTGGAAAAGGCCATCGAAACGGTCAAGGTCGAAGTGGTGTCGGATCCCGCGCTTTGCGGCGATCTGTTCAACCCGGTCGGCACCCGTGTCTTTATGGCGCCTTGCGACACTGCCCGTGCCTACCTGTCCCAACAGTCGGTCAAATACTCGACGACTTACGGCGCAGCCGGCTCCGGCGTGAAGGTTGTCGTGAACGGCAAGGACGTTCCATACACCGCAGCTGCAGCATCCAACCCGCAGGTACTGGCGGCGGTCCAGGGCGCTGGCTACCCCAAGGCGGGTGACGCTGCCATCGTGAAGATGTCGAGCCCGATCGACATCTTCCGTCCGCAGGTTGCGGCCATCATAGGACTGCTGTTCGTCCTCGTGCTCTTCGTCACGATGGTGTACGGCCCGATTGCAGCCCTGCTGGTCGAACTGTTCCCGACCAAGATCCGCTACACCTCGATGTCGCTGCCCTATCATATCGGCAACGGCTGGTTCGGCGGACTGCTTCCGGCAACATCCTTCGCCATCGTGGCTTCCACCGGCGATATCTACGCCGGCCTGTGGTACCCGATCATCTTCGCATCGATCACCGTGGTCGTCGGCTTCTTCTTCCTGCCGGAGACCAAGGACGTCGATATCACGAAGTAACATTGGCTACACAGGGGGCGGCGGTACAGCCGCCCCCAACACCACCCTGGCCCCGCTTCGGCGGGGCTATTTTTTTGACGGCGGTTTTCGGGATATGGGGGCGGGATATTTGGGATGATGGTGCCGGTTGAGAGGATTGAACTCCCGACCTTCGGTTTACAAAACCGCTGCTCTACCGCTGAGCTAAACCGGCCCGCGCGGAGAGCTACCAGCAAGGCAGCTTCCCGACAAGCGCCGGAAAAGGCTCCTAAACCCAGTTAATCATCGTCGCCGGAGCCGAAAAGTCCGGCAAGGCCACGCGACCGCGTTTCATAGGTCCGAACGATCATGGTCCGGGTGCCCGCACGGGTGGGGTCGGCAATATCGTCACCGCTGCTCCACTCCCGCCGGTAGGAATTATCGCGCCCATAATTGTCGCGCGCCTTGCGCTCGGCGACCTGTTTCCTGTTGCGGTCTGTCTTGCGCTTCTCGGCAGCCTCGGATTTCTGGGAAACCGCCTCCGCCGCTACGCTCTGCTGCGTTGCCAGCGCTGGCACGGGAGCAACCGCCGTAACATTCTGCGCCATCGCTGTGGGCGGAACCGCAAGCGGCGCTTGCATCGTAATCGTCGTCAGGGTGCCCGAGGATGCAGCCTCAGCAGGTGCAGGTGCCGTTACAGCAACAGAAGCCACCCCCGGCGAAGCATCCGCCTTGGCCGCATCAATGCGCGACACTTCGGACTTGCCGATGATTTTCAATCGCTCCTGCCGCGCAACCGTGACCGCCAGGTCTTCCTTCAAAGCGGAAGTCGTCGTGAGCGCGAGCCCGCCGCCAAACCCGACGGCAAGCGCGGCAACCACGGTGCCAACTCCGGCGAAGTAAATGATGTACGGCGACCGCATGGTGTCCTCCATTGCGGTGTGAACGTCGCAGATGCCGCTTCCGTTCCTGAACAAACTGCCTGAACAGGAAGCGCGGTATGATCTTCCCTCGCCTCCCGCCGTGATGGCTGCGTTTACGCCTTCGATAGCCGCAACGGCGGCATCAACGAGGCAATCCGCCCGCACGACCACAGCGAGCCGACAATCGGAATGACGCAAATCGGACCGAGATACCGGATCTCGAGGCTGACCAGCATGTAGATGAAGATGATTCCCCAGTAGAGCAGATACAGCGATCCGAACAGGATGGCCTGGCGTGCAGCATCGGGATTCTTCGCCACCCAAAAATCGCGCATGACGATCAGCGGCAGCGCGAACGTGAACAGCACGAACAGCACCAGCGTGACACCACGCAGCACGATGCGCGGCGCGGCGTTCACCACCACCGCTCCGCTGAGATACTTGAAATCCCGCGTATCGATGAATTTCTGCGCATCGGCGCGCCAGCCTGCCATGTAGGGCTTCTGCGGGCCGACGAAGCGCCACCAGTCGAGATCGTCGAGCCGCATCAGCACGTCACCCAGCATCGACGCCTGCTGCCGGAAGCGCAGCCGTTCCCACATGGTGAGCGCAAACGTGCCGGGAAAGCGCGCCACGGTCTGCCAGTATTTCGCCTGCGCGAGCCGCATCAGTTCCGGCGCCTTGATACCGTAATCGCGGAACAACACTTCGTCGATGGCCTGCGCGTCGCCGTAGTCATGGTCCTTCAGCGTGATCGTGCGGGCAACGCGGTCGAGCGGCGTGTCGCCATCGAAAACGCCGGGCACTTTCTCGGCGACCTTGAGCACCGTCAGCAGATAGACGGTCTGGCTCACGATGGCGACGAGGTAATCGCCGGTGCGATACTTGTTCCAGACCATGACAACGCCGGTGCTGAACAATGCCGGCGCACAGAACACCGCAAGCAGGAATACAGCGCTGCGCATGGCCATACCGCCAAGCCAGAACGGCGCCACCAGTGCGAGGCCGAACGGCACCACCAGAAATGCAAAACCCTCGCGGACCCAGAAGCACGCCATGAGGGCGAGGCCAGCGCCGAGTGCGGCGCGCAGCGGCAGCACGCGTCCGCCGAGAAACCGGATGCCCAGCGCGGCAATGACCATCGTCGCGATGCTGCCGTAGAACCCGTCCGGCATGATGAGCGTGTCGGTCGATGCCGGAACGGAAAAAGCATACATCACGAACGCAAGCGCCGCCGCCTTTGGTCCGAAACCCAGTGCCAAAGCAAAACGCCGCACGAACAATCCCGCGACGAAGCTCATGACGGACTGGAGAATGCCGAGCCCCCACGGCCAGTTCTCTCCCAGCAGCAGCTTCGATCCAGCGATCAGCAGCGGGTAGCCGGGCGTCTTCCAGATCGCCGGCGGCAAGGCGTATTTGTCGATGTCGCCTTCGAACAACCAGCGGCTGGAGCGCAGCATGTCGTCGGCGAGCGCCACCAGCCGGGCGTAATCGCCCAACACGTCCCCCGCCGAACTCAGGAGAACATGCAGCTTGATCGTGGCGACGATAGCGACGCTGAGCCAGAACACGCCGCGCCCGCCGGGCGCAGCGGCGCTGTTTTCGGGTAAGGCTGCCGCCGCCATGCTCATGCGCAATGAATTACGCCGATTCGCCCCTCGCCCGCGCGCCGGAGAATCTCGCCTGCAGACTTATTGCGACAGCTTGGCGCCCGCCTGCTCGACCGCCTTCTGCCAGCGCAGCATTTCCGACCTGGTCAGCGCCAGCAGGTCCTGCGGCGTACCAAAGACAGGGTCGATGCCCTGGTCGGTTAGGCTTTTCCGGGTCGCTTCGGATTTCATGATTCCCGCAATCGTGGTGTTGAGTTTCTCGACCAGCGCCGGCGGCATCTTGGCCGGACCATAGACCGCGAACCATGCCGACACTTCGAAATCCTTGACGCCGGCCTGCCCCATCGTCGGAACGTCCGGCAGCGCGGAAATACGGTTGGCGCTGGTGATGGCAATTGCGCGCAGCTTGCCCTCGGCAATGTGCGGCAGCAGCGGCAGATAATGGTAGAACATGAACTGCACTTCGCCGCGCAGCAGATCGGTGATCGCCTGCGCGCCGCCGCGATACGGCACATGCGATGCCACAAGCCCTTCGCGCGACACGAACATCGCACCCGACAGATGGTTCGACGTGCCGTTGCCCGACGAGGCGTAATTCGTCTTGCCCGGCAGCTCGCGCACGTAGTCGATCAGGTCCTTGACCGTTTTCACCGGCAGCGAAGGATGCACGACCAGCACGTTCGGCGCGGTGCCGAACTGGATGATCGGCGTGAAGTCCTGAATAGGGTCATAGGCTATCTTCGGATAGACGTAGGGGTTGATCGAATGCGTGCCGATGGTGCCCATCAGCAGCGTGTAGCCATCCGGCTCCGCACGCATCACGCCTTCCGAACCGACGACGCCGCCCGCGCCGCCGCGATTGTCGATCACGACACGCTGGCCGAGCGCGTCGCCCAGACGATCCGCCAGAATGCGGCCGACGAGATCGGTGGTGCTGCCGGCGGGAAACGGCACGACGAGCGTGATGGGATGGGTCGGATAGTTCTGGGCCGCAACGCTGGCAATTGCCGCGAACATACCGGCCAGCAAGACAAGACCGCCTAAAATCCGGCGCATGAAACCCTCCCTGAAAGCGTGCCGCGTTCGCGACTTATTGTGGTGACGCAACCGGGATTATCTGTGCACCGGCACGGCAACTCAAGCATCAACGCCTGCATCAGCGCAACTTATCGTGCCCACAGGCTATGCTCGCCAGACCGTACACCCTACGCTGCCCTCCCTGCCCACTTCCGGATTCACACGCAGAGAACCAATAGCCGCCGATGTTCTGGACCCTCATGACGACGCGGCGCTTCGCACCTTTGTTCTGGTGCCAGTTCTTCAGCGCGTTCAACGACAATTTTCTCAAGACCTCGCTGGTGTTCCTGATCCTGTTCAAGCTGTCGGCGGAAAACGCGCAGGCGCTGATCTCGCTTGCGGGCGCGGTGTTCATCTTTCCGTTCTTTGTGCTGTCCGCACTCGGCGGCGAGATTGCCGACCGCTTCGACAAGGCGCGCGTCGCCGAGCGGCTGAAGCTCGCGGAAATCGCCATCGCCGGCGTCGCGGTCGCCGGCTTCTGGAGCCATTCGGTATTCGTGCTGTTCGTGGCGCTTTTCCTGTTCGGCGTGGTGTCGGCGCTGTTCGGCCCGATCAAGTACGGCATCTTGCCCGACCACATGACGCGCGCCGAACTGCCGACCGCGAATGCGCTGGTCGAAGGCGCGACATTCGTTGCGATCCTCACTGGCACCATCGTTGGCGGAATCGCAGCGCGCAACGGCGGCGATCCCGCCTCGTTCGCCGGCCTGATGATGCTGCTGGCGCTGTCGTGCTGGGCCACCGCGCGCTTCATCCCGCCCAGCGGCCGCGCCGCACCGGACCTGCGCATCAGCACCAACATCGCCGCATCGACGTTTCGCCTCGTGCGCGAATTGAAGGCCGACAAGCGGCAATGGTGGGCGGCGCTGGTCGTAAGCTGGTTCTGGCTCGATGGCGCGGTCATCCTGGCGCTGCTGCCGCCGCTGGCGAAAAATCACTTCGGCGGCAGCGAGGACGTGCTGATCGTTTTCCTCGCCATCTTCTCGATAGCGGTCGGCGCCGGCTCCGCGCTGGCCTCGCTGATCGCGCGCGGGCGCGTCGTGCTGACGCCGATCCCCATCGCCGCCGCGTTGCTGGGCATTTTCTCCATCGATCTTGGATGGCTGGCGACCGGCACCGTGCAGATCGCCGATGCCCGCGCGCTCTATGACTCGATTACCGGCCTGCATGTCGCAGCGGCACTGACCGGCATCGCCGTCGCGGGCGGCCTGTTCATCGTGCCGTCGTTCACCGCCATTCAGGTCTGGGCCGGCGCGGAACGCCGTGCGCGCGTTGTCGCTGCCGTCAATGTCCTCAATGCCGCCTTCATGACGGGCGCCAGCATCGCGGTCGCGTTGATGCAGGCGGCCGGCGTTTCCACGCCTGCCCTCCTGATGTTGCTTGGCGCGGCCAATCTTACGGTCGCGGTGCTGGCGTTCCGCACGATGCCGCGCGCGGACTAGTCAATCGCCAGGATCAGAACTTGACGCCGCCACGCGCCATCCAGACCCGGCCCGGCAACGGATAGACATTGGAATTGCCGAATGTCGCCGTACTCGCCACGCCGTATTCGTAATATGACACGTCAAACAGGTTCTGCACGGCGAACGACCAGAAGAACTTGTCCCACTCGCCGCCGATGCGAATATCCGTTGTCGTGTGCGGCGGGATCATGCGCTGGAAATTCGCCTGATCGTTGTCGAGCCGGCGCGCGCCGACGTAGCGCACCACCGCATCAAGCGTGAGATACTTCTGCCAGATATCCCACGACACCGCGGCGCTTTCAGTCCAGCGCGACACTACCGGCACTTCATGACCCGAGTTCACTCCCTCCCGGAACACCGAGCGGGTATAGGAAAGCCCGCCCGAGAACCGCAGGGTATTGGCGGCGTGCCACGTCGCCATGTTTTCAAAGCCGTAGCGCCGCGTGGGGTCGAGATTGAGGCTGACGAAATTGACCGGGTCGAAATGCAATTCGTTGGTCAGCAACATGTCGTAGATCGAAGATTGCAATTCGAACTTGGCCCAGCGAAAGCGGAACCCTCCTTCGTAGTCCCGCGATACCTGTGTCTTCAGATTGAAGTTCGTCGGATCGCCGAAGGGCGCAAGCCCCACACGCTCGTCAACATTCGCGAACCTGAAGCTGCGCGCGGCGCGCCCGAACAAGGTGAAATAGTCCAGCGGGCGATACTCGATGCCGAAGTGATAGGCCCGCGCGACGTCCAGCTTGTCGAGCGGAATGGCCTGTGGCGGGGGGAAGCTCGACGGCGCTGTCGGATCATAAATATCCCGCGCGGAAATATTATTGTAATGGATGCGCGCGCCCGCGCTGATATCGACATTCGGACGCACCGACCAGGTCGACTGCGCATAAGGCGCGATGCTGGTCTGGTTGATGTCATAATGGTGGTTGGGCAAGTCGCCCTTGCGCACCGAACGGCTGGACCCATAGATCGAATTGTAGATATCAACGCCGGCAATCGTCTTCACCGGCATTCCCATCAACGCAACATTATTGATGACGCGCGGCGTGAATGAAGCCGTCGCGAGCTTCGTATCGATATAGTTTTCCTGAAATTGCAAGAGCGCTGCAGTTTGCTGCGCCTTGTAGCGCCAGCTTCCGTCAAGCACGACCTCGGTGCCGGGCGTCACCATCCGCGTCATACCGAGCGTAACGTTAAAGCCCTGCTTGTCGCCGTAATCGAGCGGCGTGGTCGCGCCCTTGGGATTGGACAGGAACTCATTGATCGTTCCGGTGATCTTTCGCACGCCCGGCAGGCCGAGATGCTGGTCGTCGCCCGAAACGTTGAGCGAAAGCGAACCCTCGTCAGCGGTGTAGCGTATGTCGCCGACCGCAGAATGCTGCCGCATCACGTTGTTGTTGCGATAGCCATCGGATTCGATGCCGTTGACGTAGGTCGAAGCGGTGAGCTTTCCGGCTGACCCGTAGGCCGCGACCGTCCCTTCATGCTGCTTGAACGAACCGAACGCCCCCTCGATCCGCAACGCCGGCGCCTTGCCGATATTGGTCTTGGTGACGATGTTGATGACGCCGCCTACGGCGTTATCGCCGTACAGCACCGCCCCGGAGTTGCCGCGGCTGATCTCGATGCGCTCGATGCTGGCGCGCGGGATCGAGGCGAAATCGACGCCGGCCATATCGACGTCGTTCAGGCGGCGGCCGTTGATCAGCACCAGCGTATTGGAAGTGCCGAACGCGCCGAAGCCGCGCATGTCCACCACGGTCGATGCGCCGTTGACGCCGCCGAGAATGGTCTGAAGCTGGATGCCCGGCTGCCGCGACAATAGATCCTGCAGCGTGGCGCCCGGCGAACGCTCGATTTCCTCGCTGGTGATGATGGTGGTGGAAGTGCCGACGATGCCCTGGCCGAGGCGGCTTTGCGTCACCGAAATTTCCGGCAGCGCCTGCGGATTCTGCTGCGCATGCGCGGGCAGCGTTACGCCGAACGCAAACCCAAAAGCCAGCCCGCTGCACATCGCAGCACGCGGGAAAACCTGATCGAGAAAATGCCGACGCCGTTGCTTCCAGTCCATAGCCACGCCCCTTCGCCCCGGCCCCCGCTTTTCGCGGAACGCCGCTGATGACATCTGATGATGCGAAGGACGCACGCGAAGGCACAAACGCCACACATACGCGAGCTAGTCGTGGCTTTCGCCGCAACATCGCTCAGGCTTCTCGAAGTCGTGGAGGTTGTTGCACCCGCACGGCCTTCGCATCGGTTCATGTCACCGCTGCGAACCGCTCCGTATGGACATCCCCGTCCACCGGGTGGGTGACTGTGCCGGCAGGTCTCCTGGCTCGCGGGTCATTGTCTTGCGTCCGGCCTTCCCGGTTTCCCAGTGACCATGGATGGACGCGAAACTCGCCGCTTACAGTTGCGGGGGCAGCCACGGATTGAACGCGCTTTACTTGCGAAAAGTGCGCCGTTCCGTGTTCCCTCTTTCGTCCCCGATCGCTCGGGGAACCAGCACGGTAAAATATTCGCGCACGCGGGCAGCCTGAGTCAAGCAATGGAATCGGCGCGGAAAACAAGAAAGGCCGGCCTTTCGGCCAGCCTCTCCTGTGCAAGGCGAAATCAGCTCGGGGGAAAGCAGACTTCGCTTAGATCCGGCCGACCGGCTTCACCGGCGCCTGCAGGTTGCGCACGACATGGGCGCGATGATGCTTGCGGGCGTGGCTCATCTTGATCACCTTCACATGCTTCACGCGAACATGGTGCGCGCGATGCTTGGCGATCCGGACCTTCTTGACCACCTTGACGTTCGGGCCGGCCTTCACGGTCGTGGTCGTGGTGACAACCTTCGAGGGAGCAGCACCCTGAGCGGAGGCCGTGAGCGTCATCGCCGGAGCGGCAACCAGCGAAGCGGCGATAACGGCGGCTGCGATTTTGGTAAACATGGACGAATTCCTTTTCCTGTTGCGGCTCAAGAGAGCCGCTGTCGCGTTTCGACCGGACTTTCACCGGCCTTGCAACAACACTAGCGAGCCGTCACTGAACGCGTTCTGAAGCGCGTCCTTCGGTGCGGTTCATGTAGCTGAACTGGAAATAACAAAGCCGGTTGCCTGCCATTCATGTTCACGGCGGCATGCAGGCGGCGCTGCGGCTTTGCTGCGGGAATTACACGTTGCGCGATGCGGGCGCGGTTTCCGCCGACATCCACGCGAGATAATGCGGATCGACCTTCTCCAGCGGGATCACCAGAATCGCCGGCGTTTCATAGGCGTGCATTTCCTTAACGGCGGCGCTGACCGCATCGGCGAGCGCGGCGCGGGTCTTGACGATCATCACCGCCTCCTCGGCCCGCTCCAGCGCGCCTTCCCAGCGATAAATCGAGACCATCCCCGGCAGGATGTTAACGCAGGCCGCCAGTTGGCGCTCGACCAGCACACGGCCGGCCTTCTCCGCCTCGACAATTGAAGGGTAAGTTGTATAGACCAGAACCATCCGTTCCATTTCGGCCCTTTCAAACCACCGGCTTTATCGCAACTTCAGTATCAGGCGTACCCATGAACACTCCCCGCCGCTTCGAGCGGATCGCGCTGATCGCGAGCCAGACGCCGGAAGCCGAAGCCGCGCGCGCCACGCTCGCCGCACGTTACGGCACCGTCGCGCCGCAAGACGCCGATGTCATCGTCGCGCTCGGCGGCGACGGCCTGATGCTGCAAACCCTGCATAAATTCATGACCGCGGGCAAGCCGATCTACGGCATGCATCGCGGTACTGTCGGCTTCCTGATGAACGACTACAGCGCCGACGGCCTCGAAGAGCGGCTGGCGGCGGCGCAGACCACCGTCATCCATCCGCTGCGCATGCGCACCACCGACATCTCCGGTACGACGCAGGAATACCGCGCCATCAACGAAGTCTCGGTGTTCCGCTCCAGCCATCAGGCCGCACGGCTACGCGTGCTGGTCGATGGCCGCGAGCGGCTGGCCGAACTGATCGCCGACGGCATCCTGATTGCGACGCCTGCCGGCTCGACTGCGTATAACCTGTCGGTGCAGGGCCCGATCATTCCGATGGGCGCGCCGCTCCTTGCACTGACGCCGATCAGCCCGTTCCGCCCGCGCCGCTGGCATGGCGCGCTGCTGCCGGACAAGGCGCAGGTCACGATTGAGGTACTCGATCCCGCGAAGCGTCCGGTTGCGGCGGTTGCGGATCATGACGAAGTGCGCGACGTGCGCAGCGTCGAGGTCAGCATGGACCAGAGCATCAGGATCAACATGATGTTCGACCCGGACCATAGTCTGGACGAACGCATCCTGCGCGAGCAGTTCAATTTCTAGGGCATGATCCCGAAAAGTGGATGCCGGTTTTCGGATAAGATCTTGCCCAAAACCAAGCCGACGCGCTAGTTCGCCGCGAAAATCCTGTCCAGCTCAGCCTGCGGCGCGGTCGCGCCATGCCCCCCGGCAATCGTCGCACCCTGGATGCCATGTTTCTTCAGCGCCTCGTGCAGCGCGGTCGTGCCCGGCGTCTTCGCCGTTTCGCTGCCGGGCGACCACAGATCGGTCACCCACACGATGTTGGCCGGCATGATGTGCGCGATCAGCATGCCGTCGGCATGGGTGTTGGCAATCCGGTAGATGTGGATTTCGATGCCGTCGTCCTTCAGGTCCATCTGGTCCTTGATCTCGGCGATATCCGCCGAAACCTTCTTCTTCTCCAGTTCATCCGGCACCGGACGCTGGGTCAGCGCCAGCAGCGCGAAATACTTGCGGTTGGGTGATGGCACCAGAACCGCAGCACGCTCGGCAATATAGGTGCGTACACCCGCCGTATGGTCGCTGTGATGATGCGTCAGCACGAGTGTCTTGACCGGCTTGCCGTACTTCGCCTTGGCGGCATCGATGGTCCAGCGCGCCTGGCCATCGCTGACCGGCGCATCGAACACCACGACGCCGTCCTTCATCCCGACGACGAGGCCGTTGTGCGAACCGCCGGTGACGTGCTGCACGTTCGGCGCAAGCTCGGTGAGTTTCAGGCTGCCGCCCTGCGGCACGAAGACGTCGTCGCTATCGAGAAAACGGCCGAAGTTGAGGCGGCGGATCACCCATTGATACGGCACGTTGTTCGTAGATGCCGGCTTGAATGCGGCCTTGGTCTCCACGCTCGCCGCAAACATTTCGGAATCGATTTGCGGGTTCGGCGTCATTTCAGTGATGGTGATGCGGCAGATCGCATTGTCCGCCACGGTGTAGGTCACGAAATGCGGCAGCATGGCGCCGCCGGCCATCGGCTTCCAGTTGTCGTACACCACGTCGAAAATCGCGGTGCCGCGCACGCTGTCTTCGTCAAGCGTTCGCACCGCCGCCGGCAGTTTCGTGATCTTGTTGAACAGCACATGGAACGTCGTGCCGCCTTCCTTGAACGTGACGGCAGGCAGCACCGCTGCATTGAGCTTGAGGCCGCCTTCGAACGCTACATCGCCCGGCGCGTCAAGCATCTTGAGCAGCAGCAGCGGCGTGACGCGTTGCAATTCGCGCAGTTGCGCGGCGTGGCGAATGCCGGACATCGCGTGTGTGCCCTTGCCGTCCGCCACGAAACCCAGTTTCGGCATGACAATTTCAGAATACTTCTGCGGCCCCTGCCCGACGAAAGTCCGGTCCCAGTCGGTGCGCGTTGCACCGCTGGCGAAATCCCAGGTCGCTACAAATTTTGAATCGCCGGTGAGCAGCGAGAGCCCGCCCGCGAGGATCGACTGATCCGGCTCCCAGAACCGTGCATTGCCCTGAAGCCGCAGCGTCTTGAGCGCGCGCAAGGCCTGCTCGCCGCCCGCGGCGGCAACAGCCTGCTTGACCAGTTCGTTCGGAGCGGATTGCCCCATCGCAGGGACCGCGCAGCCAGCGGCTAGCCCTGCGACGAGCGCAAAAACAACGCGCAACATTGAGAAGTATCCAGCGAGCCCGGAAATATCCTATCGCAGGTTGCATCAAACGCCAGCCGTTTCCCCGCGCCGGACGCTGAAAAACAAGGCCAGACAACGCAAAAAGGCCCCGCCGGGCGGCAGGGCCTTATCGCTGTCGTTGTCGCGAACCGGGAGGCGTTAGCCCCAGAGTTCCTTGCTGGCGAGCTTGGCGCCGTCGGTGAGCGCCTTGAACTTCGCCCACATGATCGACGGGTGGACGCGCCGGTAGAACGGGCCCTGCGCGAAGCCGCAATCGGTGCCGGCAATGACGTTCTCGCGTCCGACCAGTTTGGCGAGGCGGGTAATACGCTCGGAAACCAGTTCCGGGTGTTCGACGACGTTGGTGGCATGGCTGATGACGCCCGGCATCAGCACCTTGCCGGCCGGCAGCTTGACGTCCTTCCAGACCTTCCACTCGTGCTCGTGGCGCGGGTTGGCGCCTTCGATCACATAGGCCTGCGCCTTCACCTTGAGCACCAGATCGACGATGTCCTTGAGCGGCACGTCGGAAGTATGCGGACCCGGCCAGCTACCCCAGCAGACGTGGTAGCGCACCTGTTCTTCCGGGATGCCTTCCAGCGCGTGGTTGATGAGATCGACCTGCGTTGCCAGCCAGACAAGGTAGTCCTTGTGGCTCTTCGGCGGCACCATGCGGTCGTAAGTCACCGCGGCGCGCGCGTCATCCAGCTGAACGAGCAAACCGGCGTCGGTGATCTGCTTGTATTCGTCACGCATCGCTTCGGCGATGGCGACCTGCAGGTCTTCCGGCGTCTTGTAGTGTTCGTTCTTGCGATCCGGAATGACGCTCGAGGGCGCCGCCACCGGCAGGAAGCCTTCAACAACTTTCGACTTCGCCAGTGCGGCCTTGAAGTTATTGATGTCGGCCTGAAGTTCGGCGTGGCCGGTATATTTCACCGGACCGACGCAAACCGATTCCGAGATCGTCGATGGCGCATCCTTGGCGTCAAGCTCGGCATAGAACTCGGCGAACTTCTCGCGATCCGTGCCGCGGGCGAACGAGCTTTTCTGTCCGGACGGCACCGGACGGCGCTCGAAACCCGACAGACGCGTCAACGCGTATTGCGCCCACGAAATCGACTTGCCGAATTCGCCATCGCTGACAACGTCGAGGCCGACGTCCTGCTGTTCCTTCACGACCTGGGCTACCGAGGACGACAGGCACGCGTTGTACCCCTTTTCGTCGTAGGGTTTGCCACTCTGCTTGGCGCGCAGGAAATCCTGCAAGGCGTCCGGGCGAATGAGGCTGCCGACGTGAGACGTTAGAATGCGATCCGAGCTGCGTTTCATATGTCCGTAGATCCGTTTTTTTCTGTAGAGCCGCGTGAGAGGTGTGATTAGCAAGCGCTGTCCAAAAAACAAAACCAATTCGATCCCAACATTTTGCACTGCACACTTCGCAAGCACCCAAAGTGGGCACGAATGGCCCGCACCATGGCCCATGAAGCAATACTTCGGGAAATACCTGACACGCGAAATTCGTGCTGCACCGCAGCACGTTTCAGGCGCGAATGGCGAGGTAATTTAGCGCGGGCGCTGACGCTCAGGCGGCGGCGCGGCGGTAGTCCTGACGAACATGCTCCTGACGGATGTAATCCTGCCGGAGGTAATCGCCGCTGCTGTCGACCTGATAGACATAATCGTCGTGCCCGTAATCCCGGGGACCGTCATCGGCGTCGAGCATCACGGTGTCTTCCGCGACGATTTCATCGCAGTAGAGCCGGGCCTCCTCGCGCGCCGCTTCAGTCGCGAAGCGCCGCAGCAGCATGAGCAGCGGCTCGATCTCGCCAAGCTCGGCCTGCTCGCATCCGTTGAGGACGCGCTCGATCATGCGGCGCTTGAGGCGGCTCGATCCGCCGAACTCGCCGGTATAATTTGCCTCACGCAACGCGCCGACGGCTTCGCGGAATGCCGGATAGGCCGAAGCCGGCAAGCTCGCCTTTTCATAGAGCGCGCGGAAGCTCGATGCGCCGCGATCATGCACAATGCCCTGCACGCGAATGAGCGGCAACTCGGACAGTTCCGCCAGCGCCTCTTCGAACAGCACAATGTTGCCGGACAACAGCGCGCGCAGGATGAGACCTACCGTGAGCTGCGATGTCACGCGCAGGTGACGGATCAGCGCCCTCGCCTCGCTCGGCACTTCGGACGAAATCGTCACCGCCGCTTTCTCGCAGGCTTCCTTGATGACACGCTGCGCGCGGTCGGGTTGCAGCCACTGGCGCGCGGTCACGAACACTGCAAGCGCCTCGGAAAGTTTCGATACCAGCGCCTGCCGCGTCGATGCCGGCAGGTCGATGCGGCTCAACAGGGACTCGCGGATCGCCGCCAGCGTGCCGAAGCGTTCGGCAATGCGGTCGATGGAGAATTGCGCCACGTCGGCGTCGGGATTTTCAATCAGGGTCAGGCAGGCTTCAGCGGAGCCGACTTCCGCAATCGCCGCCGCCACCGCGCGCGGCAGCCGCACGCGCCGCGCAATCGCGGCCTGCGCAAAGGTGTCGCCCCGCGCGACAATTTCAACGAGGTCGGCGTCGATGAACAGCGCCGAATGCTCCAGAACAACGGTGGCGATTTCCGGCTGATCGTTGGCAAGCGCATGAATGACGGTCGGCGGCGCGTGCGGGCTGTCCGCCAGCCCTTCGGCAAGCGCGCGGCGCACCAGCGGCGAAGGATCGTCGAGCAGCATCAGCATGGCGCCCTCGGCTGCCGCACGGTCGTCCGGCGAAAGTCCCGAGAACAGATAGGCCCTGATGAGCGCGCCCGTCGCATCGGCACGGCTGCCGGCGGAGGCGGTGCGAATCCGATGCAGGAACTGACGAACGATCATAAGCAGCGCCACATGACTGAAAACCAAGCGCGGCAACGCCGAACCAAGATCAGTGTAGCGCAGCACCGCTTAACAAGTGGTTCACCATGAATGTTTGCAAAGATGACGTGGGCGTTAACGCCGCAGGACCGTTGCGGCGGCGCGTGCGCTTACGAGGAAGCCCGCCCCGTGAACAGCGAGCGCACGTTGGTGCGCGTGTTGCCGTAGAGATCGCGCAGCGTCTCGCTCATGCCGTTGCGCACCACCGGCGTCACCGCTTCCGCGGTCTGTATGCCTGACGCCGCCGACGTCTGTCCGCTCAATGCGGCGGCAACATGCGGCCGCGTCGCCCACAGATCGCGGATCACCGAGGAGACTGCCGCGCCCTGGCGTTCCTCGCCGCTGAACATGTTGTGAAACAGCGGCCCGCGCGAAACATTGGGCGAGGCCGCAACCGTATTGACCGGCGTCACCGCCTGCGCGGTCACGGGGTTGGACGTCTGCGCCGCCTGCAAGGCCGCAACCGCCGTCACATTGCCGGCGCGCGCCACGTCATAGCGATGCGTCAGGTTGGCGTAGACTTCGGAGGCCGAGCGCGCCGCGCCCTGCTTGTCGTAGAAGATCGAGCGGTTGGCTTCCGCGGCCTTCGGAAACAGGCTTGCCGCAGGGGTTTGCTGGCCACTGCCGGCGGCGTTGATGAGTTTCGACGCGCCGTTCGCACCCATGAAATGCGCGATGTAGAGTTCGCCGTCGGTCGGCTTGCGGCCAAGCTTTTCCGAAAGCTGCGCGGCATTGTTGCTGGTGAAAGCGCCTGCCATGGCGGCGCTGACAGCGGGGTCCTTGCGCAGATCGGAAATCTGCCGGCGCATCGCAGGATCGGCCACCGTGAGGCTGCCATCGGAATTCTGGGTAATGGCGTCGGCCAGCTTGCCGTAGCCGAGCGATGGCCCTGCCGTCTTCACGGTCGATAGCCATGTCGAGTCGATGAACTGGAACAGGCCCTTGGCCGAGGATGTTTTTGCGCTGGCCTGCGGATTGAGGTTCGATTCGACCCGCGCCGTGGTCAGCAGATAATCGAAGCTGGTGCCGGTCGCGCTGGCGGCATTGCGGATCGCGCCGGTCACGCCCGTTCCGGCCGCACCAGTCCCGGCAACGCCTGTCGCGCCCTGAGAACTGAATATCTGCATAGCCGTTGCCGAGCCTTTCTGCCCGGCTCACATGTTTAACGGATGTGGTAAACGAAGGGTTAACGACCCGGCCCTTTCGGAGCCTGCCGGGGCACTATCAGAAGGAAATTCCATGTCCGACACCCCCTCAGCCGCCCCTTTGCGCCACAAGCGCGGCGGCCTTTATTTCGAGAGTTTCGTGGTCGGCGAGCTGACCGAGCATCGCTACACCCGCACGGTCACGCAGATGGACAACATGCTGTTCTCCAACATGACCCTGAACCCCCAGCCGCTGCATATCGACCGGCACT
Organism: Hyphomicrobiaceae bacterium; assembly: GCA_947472885.1. Classification (GTDB taxonomy): domain Bacteria; phylum Pseudomonadota; class Alphaproteobacteria; order Rhizobiales; family Xanthobacteraceae; genus CANJBX01. The sequence goes on along the minus strand of CANJBX010000022.1, from coordinate 22,481 downwards.
TCTGCGAGACCGAGACGGAATGGGGCCAGCCGCTGATGAACTCGCTGTTCACGCTGGGCCTGATGATCGGCATCCAGGTCTCGGACATGACGGTCGGCACGACCATAGCCAACCTCGGCATGACGGACGTGAAATTCCCCCACCCGCTGTTCGAGGGCGACACCATCCACTGCACAACCGAAGTCCTGAGCAAGCGGGAGTCGAAGTCCCGCCCCGGTGCCGGCATCGTGGAGTTTCACCACCGCGCCTATAATCAGGACGACAAGCTGGTCGCCGAATGCAAACGCAATGCCTTCATGGTGATGCGGCCGAAATAACGGCCAAAGTGAACCGATGAAATATCCCTTCATCACGCTCGATGTGTTCACCGATACGCGGTTCGCGGGAAATCCGCTGGCGGTGGTGTTCGATGCCGACGGCATCGACGACGCGGCGATGCAGAAAGTCGCGCGCGAGTTCAGTCACCCGGAAACCGTGTTTGTGCTGAAACCTTTTGCGCCCGGTAGTACCGCGCGTGCACGCATCTTCACGCCCGCGGTGGAATTGCCGTTCGCCGGGCATCCGACCGTTGGCACGGCGCTGGCGCTCGCCCTGAAACACGGCGGCAGCGACATCAGGCTGGAGGAGAAGATCGGCCTCCTCACATGCACCGTCGAGACGCAGGGCAAGGATCGCGGCCGCGCGACCTTCATCCTGCCTTCTTTGCCGGGCGAAGCTGGCCTGCCTGCCGCCAACAGCGCCCTCGCCGCAGCCTTCGGACTATCGGCAGGTGACATCGGCTTTGAGGGCCATGCGCCGTCGAAATGGGCGGTCGGCAACAGCTTCACATTTATACCGCTGCGCGGCCTCGATGCCGTCCGGCGGAGCAAGATCGTGGATGCCGCCTGGGACGCCGCATTCGAGGTCAATGGTCGCAGCGCGGCGTTTGTGTTCTGCGCCGAGACCGTGCACAAGTCGTCGAGCTTTCACGCCCGCATGTTCGCGCCGCGTCTTGGCGTCCGCGAAGACCCCGCGACCGGCTCCGCCGCTGCGGCATTTGCGGGTTTCTGTGCCAGCTCTTTATCGCTTCCCGACGGCGAGCATTGCTTCGTCATCGAACAGGGTTTCGAAATGGGCCGTCCCAGTCTGATAGAGCTGACACTGACGATGCACGGCGGCGCACTTGCGACCGCCAGCATCGGAGGCGCGGCGATTGTTGTCACCGAAGGTATGATCGAGGTCTGATGCGCTCCCTTTTATTTGTTCCCGCCGATAGTGAAAAGAAACTCGCCAAGGGCCTTTCGAGCGGCGCCGACGCGCTGATCGTGGACCTTGAGGATTCCATTGCGCCGGAAAGCAAGGCAGCGGCGCGCGTTGCCGCCGCCGAATTTCTGAAAGCGCATATCGGCACCAAGGATCGCCCGCGCCTGTTCGTACGCATCAACGCGCTCATCACCAGCCTGTCCGATCCCGACATCGAGGCCAGTGTCGCTGCGAAGCCCGACGGCATCGTGCTGCCCAAGGCGGAAGGCGAAGCCACCGTAGTCCGGCTGGACAAACGCCTGATGGCGAACGAAGCCAAACACGGCATCGACAAGGGCCACATCAAGATCGTCGCCATCGCGACCGAAACCGCCGCTTCGCTGTTTCGCGCCGGCACCTATCGCAGCTCCAGCGACCGCCTCACCGGACTGACCTGGGGCGCGGAAGATCTCTCGGCAGACCTCGGCGCTGAAACCAACCGCGATGCCGATGGCAAATTTCTCGACCCGTACCGCTTCGCGCGCGTCCTGTGCCTCGCCGGCGCAACGGCCGCGCAGGTGCAGCCCATTGATACTGTTTATGTGGACTTCAAGAACGACAAGGGATTGCGCCGCGAAACCGAGGAAGCCCGCCGCGACGGCTTCACCGGCAAGCTCGCGATCCATCCGGCGCAGGTTCCGATCATCAACGCGGTGTTCACGCCGACTGCTGAAGCCATCGCCAGGGCGCAGGCCATCGTCGATGCGTTCGCGGCCGCGCCGAACACCGGCGTCGTCGGCATCGGTGGCGTGATGTACGACCGCCCGCATCTGGCGCGCGCGCAGACATTGCTGGCGCGTGCGGCGGCGTTAAAGAGGTAAAGGGAATTTACCGCCCGCAGTTCCACACCGGACCCATCGGCGTCTGCGTATAGCAAGGCCCGAAGCTGCCGCCGTTGTAGCGGTTCTGGACAAAGCCCGGACCGCCGAAGCCGTGAATCGTCCGGCCGCGATACACGTAGGGGCCCATCACACGATATTCCTGGTACGGGCCGTAATATCCGTACGGCCTCCGGCTGCGATCGACCAGCACACGGCCGCGCTGCGTCAGTTCCGCCGGTGCATAGCCCGGCAGGAAGCCATAGCCGGTCCACTTGCGGGTAATCTTCTGTTTGTATGACTTCTTTGGCTTCTTCTCAGGCGCAGCCAGTGCGATGGCCGGAACAAGCAACAGGGCCAGCGCTGCCGTGACGAGAAAACTTTTACGTGGCATCGGCAAACCTGTCTGCGAAAACGCAGCCTGTTACTTCTTGTAGACAGCCTTCGGGTCGAACACCTGATCGGCGTCGCGGAAGTCGAGTACGGTGGTCGCGCCTGCCGGCTCCTTGAGCCGCACGCCGCGATAGAAGCAGCTCTTGCGGCCGGTGTGGCACGCGCCGGGGCCGTGCTGCTCGACGCGCATCCACAACGCATCCTGATCGCAATCGACGCGCATCTCGACGACGCGCTGGGTGTGGCCGGACTCTTCGCCCTTATGCCAGAGCTTCTTGCGCGAACGGCTGTAATACCACGCCGACGCGGTCTCGATGGTTTTCGCCAGCGCCTCGTCGTTCATGTGCGCGACCATCAGCACTTCGCCGGTCCACGCATCCGTCACCACGCAGACGATCAGACCGTCGGCGTCGAACTTCGGCGCGAACACATGCCCCCCCTCGATCTGCTCGGTGTCGATGCGCGGCGCAAAACGGATCGTCTTGTCGCCTGCGGCGGCTATCGGTCGCTTCATTTTTGCGGGCTGCGAACCAGCGAGATGAACCGCGCCTGCAGGTGCGGATCGCTCTTGAACGCGCCGGTCATCTGGGTGGTGATCGTGGACGAGCCCGCCTTCTGGACGCCGCGAAGCGACATACAGGTGTGTTCGGCTTCCATCATCACGAAGACGCCGCGCGGCTTCAGCACGCCCTCGATGGCGTTGACGATTTGCGAATTGAGATGCTCCTGCGTCTGCAGGCGCAGCGCGAACACCTCGATCAGGCGCGCGAGCTTCGACAGGCCGACGACCCGGTCGGTCGGGAGATATCCAATGTGCGCCTTGCCGACGAACGGCATCATGTGGTGTTCGCAGTGCGAGTGGAACGGAATGTCGCGCACCAACACCATGTCGTCATAACCGCCGGTCTCGGAGAACGTGCGGTCGAGTACTTCGTCGGCGCTGTCGCGATAGCCGCCGAACAATTCCTCATAGGCCGACACCACGCGCCGCGGCGTGTCGAGCAATCCTTCACGCGCAGGATCGTCACCGGCATAGGCGATCAATGTCTTGACGGCGGCTTCCGCATCCTCGCGCGACGGGCGGATCAGGTCCGCACGGGCGTCGGAAGGCAAGGTCTTGCGCTGCTTGGTCGTTGCGTCCATGGACGTCGCTCCTTTCGACCGGCACGCGAGAAATTGCGTAAACGGATGTGTCACCGGGTCGGGCGCCGGAGGGCTCCAATCCTTCAAAGGACCGGAAACCCGGACGCTGTCTTCCCTAACTTCCAGGCCCCAGCAAATAAGTGGAACACGGTTCGGCGGGGGTTATTCCACCCCAACCTCGCGGACCTTATATAGTCTAACCAGCGGCTGGCACAATCAACACTACGTCATGCCGCAGGTGCCTGACAGTTATGGAATAAACGCCTTTTCATTGGAATAAGTTGCCACAATTATGCTGAACGACGTCTACAACAAGCGCATCCTTGAGCTGGCGGGCAATATCCCCCGTCTGGGCCGTTTACCGCACCCGGACGCCAGCGCCACGGCCCATTCCAAACTGTGCGGCTCGACCGTCACCATCGACCTGAAAATGGACGGCGATACGGTCACGGATTTTGCCCATGACGTGAAGGCCTGCGCGCTCGGCCAGGCGTCCTCCTCGATCATGGCGAACCATATCGTCGGCGCGAAGGCCGACGAGCTGCGGGCGCTGCGCGAGGGCGTGCGCAGGATGCTGAAAGAGAATGCGCCTCCGCCGGCGGACACCCGCTGGGCCGATATCGCGGTGCTGGAGCCGGTGCGCGATTACAAGGCGCGCCACGCTTCCACCATGCTGACCTTCGATGCGGTGGTGCAGGCCATCGACGAGATCCAGGCCAAACGGAAACCATAAGCGGGTCTCGCCGCTTCGCCGGCACCTGCGGCATTGTACTCTATTCGCATCCCTGACAATCGCACGCTAAGCTCCCATCGGAACAGTCCGCCGAGACTGGCCGAGGGAAGGAAGCCATGCTGAAATTCAAACTGGCGGCGCTTGCCGCTGCCGCGTTCATCCTGCAGCCGGCTGTCGAAGCCATCGCCCAGGACTTCCCCAAAGGCAAACCCGTCAGTTTCATCTGCGCCTTCCCGCCCGGCAGCGGCGCTGATATCCAGGTTCGCTATCTCGCCGAGAAGATGTCCCAGGTCATTGGCCAGACGGTCCTGGTCGAGAACAAGCCGGGCGCAGGCGGCAACATCGCTGCGGAATACGTCGTGCGCTCCAGACCCGACGGCTTCACCGTCTATGTGCACTCCGGCAGCGCTACCGCCGGCAACATGCACCTCTTCAAGAATCCGCCATTCGATGTTCGCACCGCGTTGCAGCCGGTCGCCTCGATCAGCAAGGCACCATTCGTCATGACAGTGCTGAAGGATCATCCGGCCAAGGATGTCCGTGCACTCACCGAAATTCTCAAAACAAAGGGCGCGTCTGCGAACTATGCCGCGAGCGCGACCTCGGCCAAGATCATGGGCGAGATTTACAAGCAGCGCGCCGGGCTGGAGACGGTGGACGTGAGCTATCGCACCGGGCAGGACGCCATCAACGACATGCTGGGCGGGCGCGTCGAATTCGCACCCTTCGATGCAGCCTTCGCCATGAGCCAGGCCCGCGAGGGGCGCGTCCGCCTTCTCGCGGTCAGCGCAGGCGAACGCACCAGGTCGATGCCGGACATTCCGACGATGCGCGAACAGGGCGTCGAGATGAACCAGCTCGGCTGGTGGGGCGGCTTTGTCGCCGCCGGTACGCCAGATCCGATCGTCCAGCAATGGAATGGCTACTTCAAGGAATTGCTGGGCCGGAAGGACGTGATCGACTTCCACACGCAGATCGGCGCGGATATTTTCATCTCCTCGCCGAAAGAAACGCACGATCTGCTGAAGGCGACCGTCGATGAATGGGCCGAGTTCGTGAGGATCGCAAAAATCCCGCAGAACTGAGCGGCCGTTTCACACACCCCTTACTTCATTGCTTTGCGCAATCCGTCAGGCTGCGCTTGAAGCTCTCGGCGAATCCCGTATTGCCCGGCCGGATCGCGGTGCGCGTCCTGCGCATCGTCTGCGTGCCGATAGTCAGCGAGCGCCCTTCACTCGCCACCAGCGCCTCGATGAATCCCGCAGGCACCCTCGCCGTCGCGACTGAGCGCAACGCATCGCGGCCTTCAAGCGATGACGTCCGCACCGGCATCCGCAAGCCGAAATCCTTGCCACTGACGATGATGATACTGGCGACGCGGTCGTCCTGCGCATTGCCACGCACCATGCGCTGTTCGACATAGTTCGCGGTGATGCCCTGCGCGTCGCAGGTGAACGACAGTTCAAACGACCCGATCGGCTCGCCCTCGATGGTCAAAGGGTGCTTGCGGGACATGCCTCGCGTACCTTCGTTGATGGTCCAGCCGCGATCCGGCGTGTTGAAGGTCCGGTTCAGCGGTACGTCAACCACATTGGCGGTTGCAGGCGCAGCCCCGGTCAGCACAGGGGTGAACACATCCTCGCTATTGCTCAGCTTCATGCGCCGCAAGTCTTCCTGCGACAGCGGCCGCATCACTTCCCATGGCGGAATGCGCAGCGAGATTTCAAACAGCTCGATGTCGCCGCCCATTTCCGAAACATACCTGGCGCGCAACCCCAGTTCGCGCTGCAGTGCGACGAAATCCTGCGCGCTGTAGGTCGAGGCCATGGCGTCCTCGCGCCGCAGCCGCGGCCAGATCTGGTGCACCAGCACGCGTGCCTGCGCCGGAACGTGACGGCGCGCGCCGCCCAGCACCACGAACGGACACATCGAGGCGCAGAACGCCGATGGCGACAGTTGCGCACGCATGACGCCATCCGCGCCAGCGCCGAGCATGTCGGTATGACCGACCATGGTCGAGATGCCGAGCTGGCGCAGCAGGCGGCCGAGCGTCATCGCCGCGCTCACCGAGCCGCCTCGCTCTCGATCACCAGCGTCGCGCCCTGGATATTGTTCGTGCGGGTGAATTCCGCGAACGTGCGCGCCGAATTGGCGTCGATCATGCCCTTGGCGGCAATCCATTCGCGGCAGTGGTCACGGCATTTCTCCGCCGGCCCCTCGCGGACCCATACGAAGGTCATGACCGGGCGCTGCAATGCCGGCGGCACGTCTTGCTGCACCTGTGCCTGCGCACGCGCCTCGCCCGCCGCCAGCGCAAGCAGCAGCAGCAATACCGGCAGCAGACGCAAGGGCATGCTCATCGCAGAACTCGGACGCAGCGCCTACATGAACGCTGCCGTGCTAGGGTGCCAACGGCCATCGCTTCACCCATTGGTGCAATTTTAGCGGTCGCCAATTGTAACCCCCGGCACGATGCTTGGTAAACGCCAGAAACTTATGATGAACCTCGATTCCCTGTTCGATGCCGCAGGAAAAGCTCCCCGCAGGGCCGGGCGCGCCCTGATTTCGGCCTATCGCTACGGGCTTTCACCGCTGATCGGCTACGAATGCCGCCACCTGCCGACCTGCTCGGCCTATGGCGACGACGCGCTTGAGCGATTCGGCCTCTGGGCCGGCGGCTGGATGACGGCCGGGCGGCTGTGCCGCTGCAACCCGTTCGGCACTTCGGGCCTCGACTTCGTGCCAAAGACCTTGCCGCCTCGCACCCACTGGTACCTGCCGTGGCGCTATGCGCGCTGGCGCGGCGTCAACGGCACGCCGGAGTGAGCGCAGACATAGCGCGCATCAAAACTGTCAGAGAATAGTCGGTGTCAGCGGATCGCTTGAAACCGGATCCTTCGCAGCGGGATCGTTCAGCGGCGGCGGATTATTGCCACGCCCCTTCCCGCAGGCGTCGCGCAAATGCTTCAGCGCATCGGACAGTCCCGCCGTCGAGAACGTCACCGTGCGGCCAGCCGCTGCGCCACGCACCGTCACGCTCTCGATGATGTCGAATGTCGCCTGGGTTGCCGCCTCGTCGAAGAAGCGTGGTGCGGTCGCGGTCACGTAGCGAAACAGCGAAGCGCCGGGATCGAGCGCCTCGCCGGAAATGACCGAGCCGGCCGACAGGAACGCCGTGCTGCGTCCCGCGACAGAAAATTTTGCCGCAGCGACCTTGTCGTGTTCGTCGGGCGACATGCGGTGATAGAACTCGGCGCCGATCCGGTCGTTCTGAAAGCAGCGCAGGCGCATCAGCGCGACATCCGGGGCATTCGCGCGCCCTTCGTCCGTACTTGTCACCACCTTGACGATGGTCGGGGCAGACGCCCGCGAGGCCACCACCATCCAGCCGGTCTCGTGACGCGTGCGCTTGTCGATGCCGAACTTCGCAATCTCCGCGCGGCTCAGCACCTGTATGCGCTCATAGGGCGTGCGCGAAATGACCTCGTTCAGGCCGGCGTCGATGCCCATTTCGCGGACGTAGCTGCGCGGCACGGTTTGCAGCGTTGCGATCCGCGCCTTGACGGCAGACGGCAGCCGATCGGATGAAAGATCAATGGCGCGGCCGTTGTAGGTCATCTCGACGAGCTTGCTGGAATGCACGCCGATCCGCGCGCCGGCAGGCACTTCGCGCACCTTGGCCCCGATCAGCGCGTAGACGCAGGAAGAGTTGCAGGTCGCATTGAAGCTGACCCAACGCGCGGCAACCGCCTGCGCGGAACGCTTCACGGCGCGGCAGGCTTCATCGCTGACGGAAATGCAGGCCGCAGGCACCGTGCGCGCCACGCCCGCCGTCATGCCGCGCTCGCGCAGCAACCGCCCGATCTTCAGCCCTTCGCTTTCATAGCCGCCCGGCGAGTTGAAATAGATCGGCAGTTTGGGATTCTTCTGCTGCCGGAGAAACCCACGCAGCCGGTCCGCCGCGCCCTTGTCAAAGCTGCCCTCGACGGCGATCCATTCGCTGCAGCCCTCGCCGCAGGCGCCCGGTTCCGCCTTCGCAAGGTAGAACAGCAGCGGGTCGTCCTGGATTTTCGCCACCGGGGACGGCCTGGCCGGCGGGCTGCGCGTGCCGCCCGCAGCACCGCCTTTGCCGCCTTCCACCGCAAGCGCAGGCGATGCCAGTATCGCCGACAGGCCGGCCAGCAGCAGGCATCGCAACAGCCATGTGCCGCCCGCCTTCATCGCCCCGGCGCTCCGTCCTGTAGGCCCATGCGAACCACTCTACAGGGTTGAAAATTCCATTTCCATGCTCTATCGAGATTCTTGCGTCCGGCCCGATATACGCGCCGGCCAATACATCCGCTTACCTGCGTTCGTTCGCAGGAGTGAGCAACAGGAGAACAGCCATGGTCGCCCTGACCTTTCCCGACGGCGCACGCCGTGAATTCCCCGACGGCATTTCCGGTCTCGACATCGCGAAGGGCATCTCGCCCTCGCTCGCCAAGCGCACCGTCGCCATGGCGCTGGATGGCAAGGTCGTCGACCTCGCCGACAAGATCGAAAGCGATGCCAGGATCGAATTCGTCTCGCGCGACGACCCGCGCGCGCTTGAGCTGATCCGTCACGACGCCGCGCATGTGCTGGCGGAAGCCGTACAGGCGCTGTGGCCCGGCACCCAGGTCACCATCGGCCCGGTAATCGACAGCGGCTTCTATTACGACTTCTTCCGCAACGAGCCGTTCACGCCGGAAGACTTCCCCGCCATCGAAAAGAAAATGCGCGAGATCGTCGCGCGCGACAAGCCGTTCACCAAGGAAGTCTGGACACGCGATCAGACCAAGCAGGTTTTCCGCGACAAGGGCGAAGCCTTCAAGGTCGAACTCGTCGATGCGATCCCGGCCGACCAGAACATCAACATCTATAAGCAGGGCGACTGGTTCGACCTGTGCCGCGGCCCGCACATGACCTCGACCGGCAAGGTCGGCGACGCCTTCAAGCTGATGAAGGCCGCCGGCGCCTACTGGCGCGGTGACAGCAACAATCCGATGCTGACGCGCATCTACGGCACGGCCTTCGCCAAGAAAGAAGAACTCGACGCGCACCTCAAGCAGATCGAGGAGGCCGAGAAGCGCGACCACCGCAAGCTCGGCCGCGAGATGGACATGTTCCATTTTCAGGAAGAAGCGCCCGGCTCCGTGTTCTGGCATTCGAAGGGCTGGACGCTGTTCCAGGCGCTCGAAAATTACATCCGCCGTGTCCAGACCACGGCAGGCTATCAGGAAGTCAACTCGCCCCAGTTGATAGACAAGGAGCTGTGGGTCACGACCGGCCACATTCCGACCTACAACGACATGATGTTCCTCACCGCGCAGCGCGAAGAAGATCAGCGCATCTATGCGATCAAACCGATGAACTGCCCCGGCCATGTGCAGATTTTCAAGAACGGCCTGAAGTCGTATCGCGACCTGCCGCTCAAGATCGCCGAATTCGGCAAGGTGCATCGCTTCGAGCCGTCGGGCGCGTTGCATGGCCTGATGCGCGTGCGCGCCTTCACGCAGGACGACGCACACGTATTCATCACTGAACACCAGATCGCCGAAGAAACGATCAAGACGAACGACATGATCCTGTCGATCTATGAGGACTTCGGCTTTACCGACGTCCGCATCAAGTTCTCCGACCGGCCGGAAAAACGCATCGGCGAGGATGCCGTGTGGGACAAGGCGGAATCCGCATTGATGAAGGCGCTCGAAGCCTCGGGCCGTCCGTGGACGCTCAACAAGGGCGAAGGCGCATTCTACGGGCCGAAGCTCGAATACGTGCTGCGCGACGCCATCGGCCGTGACTGGCAGTGCGGCACCATCCAGGTCGATCTCAACCTGCCCGGCCGCCTCGGCGCGTTCTACATCGACGAGCATTCCAACAAGGTAACGCCGGTGATGCTGCACCGGGCGCTGTTCGGCTCGCTCGAACGCTTCACCGGCATCCTGATCGAACACTATGAGGGCAAATTCCCGCTCTGGCTTTCGCCGATGCAGGCCGTCGTCATGACCATCACATCGGATGGCGACAGCTACGCGGAGGAAGTTACACAGGCGGCGCGGCGCGCGGGCCTGCGTGTCCAGATTGATCTTCGCAACGAGAAGATCAACTACAAGGTGCGCGAACACTCGCTGGCGAAGGTGCCGGTGCTGCTTGTCGTCGGCAAGAAGGAAGCCGAGAACCGCGAGGTCTCGATCCGCCGCCTCGGCAGCCAGGACCAGACCGTGATGAAGCTCGACGAAGCCCTGGCGATGCTTAAGGACGAGGCCATCCCGCCGGACATCAAGCGCGCGCAGGCGGAAGGCTAGGCCTTCCGCTCACGCCACCCTGGCAATCGCGTAACCGTGCTGCGCCAGCAATCCCATCACCTCGCCCGCCGGCCGCGGCGGTGAGAACAGGAAGCCCTGCAATTCCGTGCAGCCTTCCGCGCGCAGACGTGAAAGCTGTTCCTCGGTCTCGACCCCCTCGGCGGTCGTGGCAATGCCGAGGCTGATGCCGAGCCCGGCAACCGCCTTGATGATCGCCATGCAGTCCGGCCGCTCCGCGAGTTCGCGCACGAACGACTGGTCGATCTTGATCTTGTCAAACGGAAAACTGCGCAGGTAGCTCAGCGACGAATAGCCGGTGCCGAAATCGTCCATCGAGATGTGGACGCCCAGTTCGCGCAGCCGGTGCAACGTCGCGAGGTTGGTGTCGGTTTCGGCGAGCAACACAGACTCCGTAATCTCAAGTTCAAGCCGCCTGGCCGGCAGCCGCGAGTAGGCCAGCGCGGTCATCACCGCCGCCGTCAGCCCCTTGTTGCGAAACTGCACCGGCGAGAGGTTGACCGCGACCTTGATATCGCTCGGCCATGCCATCGCGTCGGCACACGCCTTGCACAACACCCACTCGCCGATGGGAACGATCAGGCCGATTTCTTCCTCCAGCGGAATAAACTCCGCCGGCGATACCATGCCGCGTTCGGGATGACGCCAGCGCAGCAGCGCCTCGAAGCCCGAGACTTCGTCGGTCTTCAGGTTCACCAGCGGCTGATAATAAAGTTCAAATTCGCTGTTGGTGTAGGCGCGGCGCAGATCGAGTTCGAGCTGGCGGCGCAGCTGCACGCGGCGGTCCATATCCGCTTCAAAGAAATGAAAGCGCCCGCGGCCATCGAACTTCGCCCGGTACAGCGCCATGTCCGCGTTGCGCAGCAGCGATTCCGACGTTTCGCCATCGTGCGGCGCAAGTGCTATGCCGATGCTGACGCCCGCCATGATTTCATGGCCCTGGATCTCGTAGACACGGCTGAGCGCCTCGACGAGCGCAGCAGCCAGTTCACTCGACTCATTCGGACCGGCTTTCGCCATCACCACCGCAAACTCATCGCCGCCAAGCCGCGCCACCAGGCCGCGCTCGCCAACGCACTCCTTCAGGCGAACGCTCACCGAGCGCAGCAACTGATCGCCGACGGGATGCCCAAGGCTGTCGTTGACGGTCTTGAACTGGTCGAGATCGAGGCACAGCACGGCGAGCTGCTCGCCGGTATGCGCCCTGCGCACCAGCGCCTCCTCCAGATATTCGTTGAAGCGGACGCGGTTCGGCAATCCGGTGAGCGCGTCATGGTGCGCCATGTGTTCGATACGCGCTTCCGCCTGCCGGCGTTCGGTCACATCGACGACCGCCACCAGCACAGCGGGCCGCAGATCGAACGTCAACCGGCGGCCATAGGTCAGCACCTCGATAACGCTGCCGTCCTTCTTGATATGCCGCCAGCTCCGCTCGGATTCATAAGTCTCGGCAACCGAACGCGCGACTTCCCGATGCTGCTCCCACTCGTCCTCCGGCCAGATGTCCTGAAGGGTCATCGCCGTGAACAGTTCACGCGAATAGCCATAGTGCGACACCGCCGCGTCATTGACGCTGAGGAAGCTCAGGGTTTCCGGGTCGTAGAGCCACATCGGCACCGGATTGCCATCGAACAGCAACCTAAATGACGCTTCGCGTCGCCTGAGTTCGCCGACTTCGGTCAGCGTCACCGAGACCAGATCGCCACCGACGGCCAGGCCAGCCTTGAAGAACACATCGGCGCCGCCGATCTGTAATGTCAGTTCGAATTCGTCGGATTGCCCGGTCGCATGCACGCGAAGCAGCCGCGCCAGAACTCCGTGCAAATCGAGTTCGCGCTGGAGTTCGGAGAAGCGGCGCCACAGCAATTCCTGCTTCGGCTTCTGCAACTGCCGTTCCGTCGCTTCGTTGAATGCAACGATCTGGAAATCGACAGTATTGTTGGCGGCATCGCGGACGGCGGCGAGCGCCAGCATGCTTTCTCCGGTCGAGCGGAAGATCGCATCGACGAGATTGTAGCGGCTGCCCTGCTCTCGCGCATAGATCGCGACCAGCGGCGGCCCCCAGCGGCACGACATCGGCATCGCAAGGATTTCATACGTCTCCACGATACCGTCGCGCACCCGGTGCGTAACTGAAAACGCCGGGCTGTTGCTTTGCAACGCCTGCGACCAGGCTTCGCGCACCGTGAGCATGCAATCCGCTGGCAGGTCGCCGATCTGCTTGACCTGAATATCCAGGCCGATCCACCGACAGATGCTGCGTCCGGCCTGCAGGATGCGTTCGCGATCCGTCGCCGCGCCACCAATCAGCATGAGGTTGTCGGCAAGCCGACCAAGACTTCCCAGCACGACCTCTTCGTAGGGCGGCAGCATATGCCCCGGCTGCAACGCCGCACGCCACTTGAGCCGCAGCATGGGAATGTCACCGCCGAGCAGCGGTGAAGCGCCGGATATCTCAGCCCTGCCCAAAGTAGCGATCTCAGAAGTAGCCATGTGCCCCGCCGCAATTTTCTATGAAAGTTCTGTTGGTGCGCGGGGGATGCTTAGGGATTGGGCAGTTAAGGGCCGTTAAAGCGTGGAACTCGCGGCTGTCACATACTGTCATGTGACACTTTCATTACAATGCGCGTGCCGGATTCATTCAACGGCGACGCGGATTTTTCGCGCGTTAGAAAACCATTAGCGATGGTTCGACAAATGGATTTTTCTATTCCGCCTGCAAACCGATTTCCTTGACCGCCTTACCCCAGGCTTCAAACTGCGAAGCATTATAGGCTGCCGTCGCCGCCGGCGTTTCCGCCCCGTCGCTGTAGACGCCAACATCGTTCATGCGCTTGACGATCTCGGGGTCTTTAAGTGCAACGTCCAGTTCCTTGTTCATGCGCGCGACAATATCCGCCGGCGTTCCGGCCGGTGCCACGACGACGAACCAGCCGATAAAATCAAAGCCTGGATAGCTTTCCGCAATCGTCGGAACGCTCTCGTAACCCGGCACCTTCTTCACCGAACTCACCGCGAGTGCGCGCAACGCGCCGCTCGCCAGATGTGGCGCTGCCGATGCGATGGCGATGATCGCGCCTTGCACGCGCCCGCCGATCGTGTCCTGCACGCCCTGCGGCATTGCTGCGTAAGGCACCTGCACAAGATCGACGCCGCCGAGCTTGCCAATCCTTGCGGTCAGCATGCCGGAGAAATTGCGCTGGCCGTCTGTAGCGACAGAAATCTTCGACGAATCGGCCTTCGCGAGCGCGATGAATTCGGGGAGCGTCTTTGCCGGTACGTTCGGATTAACAACAAGGACGAACGGATTCTTGCCGACCATGCCAACTGGCGTAAAACTCTTCACCGGGTCGTAGGGCAGCGACTTGAACGTATACGCGTTCGTCACCAGCGCAGCCCCAGTTGCGAAGAAAAACGTGTAGCCGTCGGGCGCGGCTTGCGCCGCGGCGGAAGCGCCGATGACGTTGCCGCCACCCGGCTTGTTCTCGACCACGATCTGCTGGCCGAGCTTGCGCGAGATGCGATCGGTGATGAGGCGGCAGAGAATATCCGGCGTGCCGCCCGCGGCCTGCGAGACGATGAAGCGAATCGGCCGCGTTGGCCATTCGTCGGCGAGCGCCAGCGGCGATCCTGCAACAACGGCGAACACAAACACCACGGCACGAATCAGCGCGCGCATCGGACATCTCCCCCTGTGCGCCGGTCCATCTTGGTTGTTGAGAGGGCAGACCGGCGTGGCCGAAAGTCTGCAATTTTTTTCGCTACCGCGCCAGCACTTCGATTTCGCCGTCGACGCCGGTCGTGACCTTGAAGTCGCGGTTGTAGTTCTTGTTTTCGTTACGCGCGATGACGCGGTATTCGCCCTCGGCGAGAACGACCTTCGGGAAAGCGCCGGTCGATTCCTTGATAACGTCGCCGCCCGGCGTCAATACCGTCCATTCGGTGTTGGCGAGCGCCTCGCCGCCGGCGTTGTTGACGAGCTTGAGCGTGATCGCTGCCGCGCGGTGATTGACCGCCACATCCGTGAGCTTGCCGGTCTGCACGCGAATGTCGGAGCGCACCACCGCGTTGCCATCACCATAGTTCGAGACGATGTAATAGGTGCCTTCGGGCAGCACGACCACATCGCTGGTCGCAACCTGCGTGACGAGCGGCTGGCGCTCGCCGGTGTCGAACTGGCTGCCGCGATAGACATCGAACGAAATCTGCCCTTGCGGGATTTTCGCTTCACCAACGCGGCCCTCGATGCGAATGCCGCCAGCCGGAAGATCGAATACTTCGCGCACGTTGTCGGTGCGCAGGCTGACGGTGCGCACCGCGCTCGCCATGCCGAAGGTCACATGCACCACGTAATCGCCCTGCGGCAGCGCGAACGTCGGCGATGCGTTCTTGTCTTCCTTGACCGGGCGGAAGCCGCGCGCGTCCGGCTTCACCGGATAGACACGCCACGTCAGTCCGTTGGCGATCGGCTGCGGCGTCGGACCGCCGAAGCGCGCGCTGACCACGAGCGATGCCTGCCCCGCCGGAATTTGCAGCGCGTTCTGTTGCGGCGGCGCGGCGGGAGCAGCAGCAGGCGGCGTCACAGCCTGGCCGGGAGGCGCAAGCCGGATCGGACCGCCGGGTGGCGGCGTCGGCGGCAGGCTCTGTCCGCTCGATGGCGCATATTGCTGCTGCGGCGGCGCGCCGAACTGCGTACCGCCAAATTGCGCCGAAGCCGGCGCGCAGGGCAACGCCGACGCCAGAATAGCGGCGAGCAGGCCCGCGGCGAAGTCAGAAGATCGGCAGGATCGTACCGTCATGAACTGCTTTTGTCGGACGAAATCAGGGCGAATTCAAGCCTTGCGTCCGCCCCTTTCCCGATCATGGTTTTCACCTACGGCAGCAACAATAGCGACCCGGAAGCGTTGCGGCCCTCCAGATCGCGATGCGCGGTCGCGGCATCCTCGAGCTTGTAGGTGCGGCCGATCTCGATTCGCAGCGCGCCGGTGCGAACAAGCTCGAACAGCTCCGCCGCCGCCTTGCGCATGGTGACGACGTCGCGTGTGTAGCTCGATACGCCCGGACGGCAGATCGAAACCGAGCCCTTCGCCAGCAGCAGCAATTCAAACGGCGGCACATGGCCCGACGCGTTGCCGTAGTTGACCATCAGGCCGAACGGCCTGGTGCAGTTAAGCGACTTCACGAACGTGTCCTTGCCAACGCCGTCGAACACCGCATCGACGCCGCCCGGCGCGAGCTTGAGGGTTTCCTCGACGAAGTCCTTTTCGCGATAGAGTATCGTGTGGTCGCAGCCGTGCGCCCTGGCGATCTTCGCCTTGTCTTCCGAACCGACGGTGCCGAGTACGGTGGCGCCGAGATGCTTCGCCCATTGGCACAGAATAATGCCGACGCCCGCCGCCACGGTGTGAATGAGGATCGTATCGCCCTTTTTCGGCGTGAACAGCTTGTTGATGATGAGCGACGCGGTAAAGCCCTTGAGCAGCATCGCCGCCGCCTGCTGGTCGGAAACGCCATCGGGAATATTCACCAGACGATCCGCGAACACGTTGCGCGACTGCACATAGGCGCCGGTGTCGTCGTAGAATTCGCCATGCATCCCGGCATAGGCAACGCGATCGCCGGCCTTGATATCGGTGACGCCCGGCCCGACCGCCGCAACGACGCCCGCGGCTTCATTGCCGAGGGTGAGCGGAAACACCGGCTTCTGCTTCAGGTAAAACCCGCCACGCCGCACGTTGACGTCGGAATAATTAATGCCGATGGCGGTCTGGCGCACCTGCGCCTGACCCGGCCCCGGCGGCGGCAGCTCGACATCTTCCCAGCGCAGGGCTTCCGGCCCACCATTGGCGTGAATACGGATCGCTTTGGTCATCGTGTCCCCAACTCCTTCAGCGCCAAAGGCAATAGCGCCGTTTACACATTTGGCAAGCGCAGCCGCCGGCATGTGCGCGTTTCCTGTGCAGCTTGCGGAACTACCTCCGGCCTCACACGTTAACGAACGGGACGACTTAACACCTTCAACTTTCCTCGGGACGAGCCAGACCACGTCGCGCCAGCGTCATATTTGGTCCGTACCGGCCTTCACCATAACAAAGCGCAGCGCTTGCGAGGCTGCCATATTCGCCCAATGCTTGCGTCCGCAGACTTAGGCGGTGAAGTGCATCGAGGCCTGTTACATCGGGGATCTTACGGTGCTTGAGTTCGTCAAACGCAAGGTGCGCGGTGATCGCGCCGTCACATCCGATCCAATCCAGCCTGGGCCTGCGCCCAGGCGTCCATCCATCGGGCTGGCGCTCGGCGGCGGCGCCGCGCGCGGCTTTGCACACATCGGCGTTGTAAAAACACTGGTCAAGCACGGCATCAAGCCCGACGTCATTGCCGGCACCTCCATCGGCGCCGTCGTCGGCGGACTTTATGCGGCGGGCAAGCTCGACGACTTTGAAGCCTGGGCGCTGTCGCTGACGCGCCGGCGCATCTTCAGCTACATGGATTTCAGTTTTGCGGGTTCGGGCCTGATCGGCGGCACACGCCTTGCACAAAATCTGCTGAGCGAGACCGCCGCCATCCGCATCGAGGAATTGCCGCTGCGCTTCGCCGCCATCGCAACCGAGATCGGCACCGGCCACGAAATCTGGCTGACGCGCGGGCGGCTCGCGGATGCGCTGTGCGCGTCCTATGCCCTGCCTGGCATTTTCCCGCCCTCGCTGATCGGCGGGCGCTGGCTGATGGACGGCGCACTCGTCAATCCCGTGCCGGTGTCGGCAGCGCGCGCCATCGGCGCACGGCTCGTCATTTCGGTCAGCCTCAACGCAGATACGTTCGGACGCGGCACGGTCATTCAGGATCATGGCGCCGACGAAGACCCGCTTCCCGCTCCGGAAGAGCCGCAACAGAACGGCCTGCGCGACAAGGCCGAACGCCTGTTGCGCCGGCAATTCCTCGGCACGCCAGGCAAGCCTGGATTCTCCACCGTGATGGTCGAGGCCTTCTCGGTGATGCAGGACCGCATCACGCGCGCGCGGCTTGCCGGCGACCCGCCGGACGCTTCGATCAATCCGCGGCTGTCGCCGATTGGCTTCTTCGATTTCCACCGCGCCGCCGAGGCAATCCAGCTCGGCAGCGAGGCCACGGAGAAGTGCCTCGACTCCATCATGGAATCGATGAAGACGCTGGCCCTGTAATAAAACGCGCCTGAAACGTCCGCCTACGCCGTGCGGATATAATCCTGCAGCACCTGCGTATCGTGCTCCATTTCCTCGACGCGTGACTTGACGACGTCGCCGATCGAGATGATGCCGGCAAGCTTGCCCTGCTCGACTACCGGCACATGACGGAATTTTCCGGCGGTCATACGCTCCATAAGGTCATGCAACGTGTCGCGCTCGTTACAGGTCACGACCTTGCGCGTCATCATTTCGGATACGGGACGATCCAGCGCCTCCGCACCATGCACCGACAGCGCGCGTACAATGTCGCGCTCGGACAGAATGCCGACGATATGCTGTTCAGGGCCGGTGACGACCAGCGCACCGATACGCTGCTCACCGAGTAACTTCACTGCCGCCGCCACGGAAGCCGTCGGATCGACGGTCGTGACGTTCGTGCCTTTGCGGGCCAGCACTGCCTTGACGGTCATGGTCGCCTCCCTGGATGTGCCGCAAACGCGGCCTGTCGCCTGCTGTACGCAAGTCTGCGCATAACAACGCGGGGCGCTGGAATCGGTTTCACTGCCGTGCGGCCACAGTATTGCGACTTGCCTATCGTCGAGCTTCGGCGGCGGCCGGATTATCGCTTGCAATCCAGGCCGTCAGTGGCCGAAGCCCGTAGCCTTAACGGCAGGGATCGAAGCCAACGCACGAATCAATGCTCTGCCGACGTGGCCTGCGAAGCAAGTGCGCAACCCCTGCGGGGCGCGCTCACGAATTGTGTCATTAATGAATGGTTGGACCGGGTTCGGAATCGCCGGCGTCATGGTGCGATGCACCAACGGGATCGAACAGCGGAAACAGAATCAGCCCGGCAAGAAATCCGCCGATGTGCGTTTGCCAGGCCACTTCTTGCGAGGTGCCGGGAATGACGGAGACGCCAACACCGAACAGGATGTTGAGCGCGAACCAGACCGCAACGAAAATAAACACCCGCGGGTTTCGCAGCGCCTTCGACAGCGGCTCTGCCGGGATCATGTAAGCCGCCGCATCAGCCCGCCGCCAGCTTTCAATCGGCCCGCCGCTCTGGAATGCAAACCGGATCGCCGCCGCCATCAGACCGGACACCGCCCCCGATGCGCCGATCATGAAAACCACTTCGCCGGAATGCGTCAGCAGATGCGCAAGCGCACCTGCAATGGAAGTCGCCGCGAACAGCAACGCAAAGCGAAAGGCGCCGAACCGCCGCGCAACTGCCGCGCCGAACGGCAACAGCCAGATCGAATTGACAAACAGATGCGTGAAGTCGGCGTGCAGGAATGCGTAGGTGAGAAACGTCCAGATCCGCGGCCCGATGCCAGTCGGAATGAGGTCGCCGGGCACCAGCGTCTTGAGCAGTCCGGCGTCGAAGCGCACCGGGATGAAAGCGAACCAGGTCAGGAACTCGAGGTCGTCGTCGGGCGACAGCAGGAAATAGCGCCCGACATGCACCAGCACGAGCAGCGCGATCAGCGAGACCAGCACTGCCGGAACGTTGAAGATCGGTTCTGAGGATTTCACGCGTGGGTTCCAAGGGCGTCCAGTTCAGATAGAGCGGTGCGAGCAAAGCGGCAAGCACAAGCCCATCACAAAGCCTGGTGGCCCAAAGAAAAAGGGAGGGCAAAAGCCCTCCCTTTCCTTATCCCCATTTTGGCGGAACGGCGGCGTTGATCGCCAGTCACGTCCCCACCTCCCCGAAAACCTTAGTTTGCCGCAGCGCCGCTGGAGGGCAGCACCGGGAATTCTCTCGAACTGCATCCTTGATAATAGACAGCCTGCGAGCGGCCAATCGAAACGCTTTGTTAGTCTTAACAAAGCGTATCCGGCGCGCGCCGCCGCAATCCCCGCGCCACGGCATGCCGCCTGCTCACTGACTGGCATCGAAGCGCAATCCGCAAAAATGTGTCCCAAAAGGGATCAGCGGGCTGCCGCCTCAAGCCAAGGTGAGACAGCGTCATGAAACACAAAGCGTCCCGCGATCTTTACGCCTACTGGAACACCCTTCGCGGCACTCGTCTCGCGCCCGAGCGCAGCGAGATCGATCCAGGCTCCATCCGTGGCGCCCTTGGCGACACTATTATGCTGGCGCGCGAGCGTGGACAGGAAGCGAGCTTCCGCCTCGCCGGCACGCGCGTTTGCGCCCTGTTCTGCCGCGAACTCAAGAATAACGCCTTCCAGCCCCTGTTCGACAGCGTCAGCCGCCGCGAACTCGACCAGCTGCTCGATCATGTCGCCGAGGATTCCGTGGGCTTTGTCGCCAGCCTGAGCGCCAGCGTCGTCGATCGCCCGCCGGTACAGCTCGAACTCGTGCTGCTGCCGCTGTTCCAGCGCGGCGCCAGCGACGGCCGCCTGATTGGCGTCCTAGCGCCAGCCTCGCCGCCGTCATGGCTGGGCGTCCAGCCGGTGCAGTCGCTGAGGCTCAATACCTGGCGTCATGTCGGGCCGCAGCTCGATGAAGCAGTCGTGCCGCGTTATGTCGATCTGCCGGCGGAGCTGGCCGGCCCGAACTTCCCGCCTTCGCCGCCAGCCTATCGCGGCCTGAAGGTGTTCACCGGCGGCCGCGCCTGACCTGCAGGCGCGGGCACTGCCCACCATCCTAATCGCTCGTTAACGATCCGGGGCTACGGTCAAACGGTCGCATCAAGGCCCTTCGACCGATGTCCATGCCGCAGCAATCCGTCTCTTACGTACCGCTCGACGGGGAGCAGAACCGTTTTCAGCGCGTGCGCGTCAACCTGCTTGGCCGCTACATGCTGGCCGACCGCCGGGAATTCCCCGGACAGGTCGTTGAGATGTCGCCAGGCGACCTTTCGATGATTGCGCCGCAGAGTGGCGCTCCCGGTGAACGGGTCATTGCCTATATCGACCATCTGGGCCGCCTCGAAGGCACCATCCTGCACCAGAGCGACAACGGCTTCATGATGCAGATGTCGGCCACCGAACGTAAACGGGACAAACTGGCCGCCCAGCTCACCTGGCTCGCCAACCGCGAAATCCTCAACATGGCGGAAGACCGCCGCCACGGCCGTATCGTGCCGAAGCGGCCGATGACGACCGTCATCCTGCCGAACGGCACCAACATCACCTGCCGGATCATCGACGCTTCGGCGTCGGGTGCGGCCATCGCCTCACCCGAACGTCCGACGCCGGGCATGCTCGTCATGGTCGGAAAACTGCAGGGCCGGGTGGTTCGTCACATCGAGGACGGCTTCGCCATCGAGTTCACCCGATTGCAGCACGAAGACTTTCTGGAAGAGTACCTAACCAATCCGTGAACGCCTTTGGCGTGTTTTGAAGTAATCCGCGGGCCCCAGACGGGGCCCGTTTGCATTTTGCGGCCCGGATTTACGCCGTAGCGCGACACCCGCGCGTCCAAAACGATCAAATAGCGAACTCGAATTTCCAGCGGATTCAATGCGTTGGTCCGGGATAGATTCAATTTTACGCAAATCCTAGTAATTCAAGTTTTACTCAAATTTTCTGACAATTTAACTCAAGTATTCGACAGTATTTATGCGTATTCAATTCAATTATACTTTGGCGACTTAGCGGCTATTCAAAGGCTTCCTGCCAAATTCGACCCCGTTACGACAATGGGGTCACGGAATGTCATCCTTCTATTTGCGTAAGCCTGTACGTACCCTCGCCGCTGCGGTCGCATTCCTGACCGTCGGCTTTGCGGGGATCACCAGCGCGACGGCCGCAGGCGCGGCCGGTGCCATGGAGCGGGCGCTGTATGTTGCCGTTGGCGAGAGCGCACGCGCACCCATCGGCTGGATCGAGTTTTGTTCGGAGAACGCACGCGAGTGCGCCACCCACAAGACGCCTGCCCGCGACATCGTGCTGAGTACGCCGACGTGGACGAGCCTTGTGCGCATCAATGATTGGGTCAACCAGTCGATCAAGCCCATTACCGACATGGATCACTGGGGCGTGGTCGAGAAGTGGTCGTACCCGGATGACGGATACGGCGACTGCGAAGACTATGTCCTGCTCAAGCGCCGCATGCTGATCGAGGCCGGCTGGCCGCGCGAGGCGCTGCTCATCACGGTCGTTCGCGACAAGAAGGGCGAAGGCCACGCCGTACTCACGGTGAAGACCGACAAGGGCGAGTTCATCCTCGATAACCAGGAAGAACGCGTCCTGCTGTGGTCGGAGACCGGCTACCGCTTCGTCAAGCGCCAGTCGCAATCGGACCAGAACATCTGGGTTTCGCTTGGAGATCCGCGGCCTGCGCCTTCAACGGCCAGCGCTCGCTAACGCAACAAAGTTCAGGAGTTTCGCGGCCTCGGTCACGTCCCCACCCCTCCCCGTCCCCCCGACCGGGTTCGCGCGCGGCCAGCTCCCCCCAGGGCTGGCCGCAACTTTTTCAGACGTGTCCTTCGACCCACCAGGCGCTCGCGCCGCACGGCAAGCCACCCACCGGCTGACCCGCCTTTAACAGGATGTTGAAAAAGGGTCTTCCCTTGGGCCCGCTAGCGTGATTCCGTCTTGTTAACGCAGGACGGAGGTGAGCGATGCGCGGGATGGATGAGAGATCGGGGTCGCTGTTTTCATACGTCGATCTTGAAGGGCGGATTCC
>CANJBX010000021.1 GCA_947472885.1 Hyphomicrobiaceae bacterium | reverse complement strand
GCGGAATCCGCCCTTCAAGATCGACGTATGAAAACAGCGACCCCGATCTCTCATCCATCCCGCGCATCGCTCACCTCCGTCCTGCGTTAACAAGACGGAATCACGCTAGCGGGCCCAAGGGAAGACCCTTTTTCAACATCCTGTTAATGATCGCGCAAAATTTAAATCGGATGATTATTACGCAGTGTTTTTGCTTTTTTCTGAACAAGTGGGAATTGGTGACGTTCTGGTTAGGTATTTGTTCGATGGTGGCGCGCCAGTAGGCAGGACTTTTTCGCTTGAAGGTCGCGGTCGTGCGATTTTCTTGTCAACAATTTCCAAGTATGACGATTTCATTCCGCCGTTTCGGAAGGCTTCAAGTTTTCGAATCCAGTTAGACCTTCCTTGGACCCGCGAGCGCGTTATTGAATTTGATACCTCTGGTGCTGAGCAGGCATTTTCCAAGGTTCCATGCGGTTAGGAGAATAAAATGGCCGAAGCCTTCATTTGCGACGCGATCCGTACACCCATCGGCCGCTACGGCGGCGGGCTCGCGAAGGTGCGGACCGACGATCTCGGCGCAACGCCGATCAAGGCGCTGATGGCGCGCAACGCCAAGGCCGACTGGTCGAAGCTCGATGAAGTATTCTACGGCTGCGCCAATCAGGCCGGCGAGGACAACCGCAACGTGGCGCGCATGGCGCTGCTGTTGGCGGGCATTCCCGACAATGTGCCGGGCATCACCGTGAACAGGCTTTGCGCGTCCGGCCTCAATGCGGTCGGTGCTGCGGCGCAGGCGATCCGGGCCGGTGAAATGGATTTCGCGATTGCCGGCGGCGTCGAGTCGATGACGCGCGCGCCCTTCGTCATGGGCAAGGCGCAGGAAGCATTCTCGCGCATCAATGAAACCTATGACACGACCATCGGCTGGCGTTTCGTCAATCCATTGATGAAGGCGCAGTATGGCGTCGATCAGATGCCGGACACGGCGGAAAACGTCGCGCAGGATTTCCAGATTGAGCGCGCCGATCAGGATGCGTTCGCCTTCCGCTCGCAGCAGCGCGCCGGCAAGGCGATGGCATCGGGCTTCTTCACCGAGGAGATCGTCCCGGTCGCGGCACCCGGCGGCAAGGCCGGTCCTGTTGCAGTGGATACCGACGAACATCCGCGCCCCGAAACAACGATGGAACAGCTCGCCAAGCTGCGCGCGCCGTTCCGCAACCCCGGCAGCGTGACGGCGGGCAATGCGTCCGGCGTCAACGACGGTGCGGCGGCGATGATCGTGGCGTCCGAGGCGGCGGTGAAGGCCCATGGCCTCAAGCCCCGCGCGCGTGTGCTGGGCATGGCTGCGGCCGGCGTGCCGCCGCGTGTGATGGGCATCGGCCCCGTACCCTCGACCCGCAAGCTGATGGAACGGCTCGGCCTCCAGATCGGTGATTTCGATACCATCGAGCTCAACGAGGCTTTCGCCTCGCAGGCGCTGGCGGTGCTGCGGCAATTGGGCCTGCCGGACGATGCCGACCATGTGAACCCCAATGGCGGCGCTATCGCGCTGGGCCATCCGCTCGGAATGTCCGGGGCGCGGCTGATACTTACCGCACTGCACCAACTGGAACACATGGGTGGCAAGCGCGCCCTTGCGACCATGTGTGTCGGCGTTGGGCAGGGGGTTTCGCTGGCGATTGAGCGGGTCTAGATAGATACGCCCAGGCCGTCCGGAGGACGGCCCACAGGGGCGGAACGCAACACCAGAACCAACACCAGAACTCTGGCTCACATCACCAAGTTGCCACGCCTTCAGGCTAAGCGCACTTCGCGGGTTAACGACGGAAAAAGCAGGAGACGCTAGAGTGGCAATGAGTGCAGGTTATATTCCGTTTCACCCGAATCCGTCGAAGCCGAAATACAAGCCGCCGGCCGGCGCAGTCGATGCGCACTGCCATGTGTTCGGCCCGGAAGACAGGTTCCCCTATGCGCCCGAGCGCAAATACACCCCCTGCGATGCGCCGAAGGAAATGCTGTTCGCGCGCCGCGATTTTCTGGGCTTCGACAAGAACGTGATCGTGCAGGCGTCCTGCCACTCCAAGGACAACCGCGCCATGGTCGATGCGCTGGACGCTTCGAATGGCAGGGCTAAGGGCGTCGCCTTCGTCGGCGAGGAAGTCACCGACGACGAACTCCAGTGGATGCACAAGGCGGGTGTGCGCGGCGTGCGCTTCAACTTCGTCAAGCGCCTCGTCGATTCGACCCCGCGCGATGCGCTGGAACGCATCTCCAGGCGCGTCGCCAAACTCGGCTGGCATATCGTGATCTACTTCGAGATGCAGGACTTGCCGGAAAACGAGGACTTCTTCGCCTCGCTGCCGACCACGGTCGTCGTCGATCACATGGGTACGCCGGACGTGAAGAAGGGTGTCGATCATCCTGAAAACCAGCGTTTCCATAACCTGATGGCGAAGCATGAAAACTTCTATGTGAAGGTGACGTGCCCCGAGCGCATGACCATCGCCGGCCCGCCCTATGACGACGTGCTGCCGTTCCAGAAATCGCTGGTCGAGAAGTTCTCGGACCGCGTGATCTGGGGCACCGACTGGCCGCACCCCAACATGAAGAAGATTGCGCCCGACGACGGTGTGCTGGTTGACCGCATCCCGCTGCTCGCACCGACCGCGGAACTGCAGAAGAAGCTGCTGATCGACAATCCCATGCGGCTTTATTGGGCATAGCCGCGCGGCCTATTGCCCCAATTCCGAACTAGAATGCGGTCCAGACCGGAATAGCTGGAACGCAACGTTGCAAAGCCTGTACCCGCTCGATATATCCCTGATATATCGGGGTCATTGAGCTTTGGCTCCGCGGCCGGATGGCGTCAGTCACCGGCTGGGAAGCGCAGCCGCACAAGATACCGCACGGGAGAGTACCGATGGCACGCGAACAGCAGGAATACGACGACATCCCGGGGACATTCGTGTTCGACGCCGAGCGTTCGCGCAAAGGCTACGGCATCAACATGTTCTGTATGTCGCTGCTGAAGAAGGAAAACCGCGAGGCCTTCAAGGCAAACGAAGCCGAGTATCTCAAGAAGTTCCACATGACGCCTGAGCAGGAGGACGCCGTCCTCAAGCGCGACTACAACCGCATGCTCGAACTCGGCGGCAACATCTATTTCACCGCCAAGCTCGGCGCGACCGACGGCCATTCGTTCCAGCATCTCGCCGCGGTGATGACCGGCTCGACCCAGCAGGAATACGCCTCGATGATGCTCGGCGGTGGCCGCAACGTCGAAGGCAACCGCAGCCGCACCGGCAGGAAGACACCCGTCGCCGCCATGTTCATCGACGACAAGCCGAAGAAAGCCAGGCCGGCTGCCAAAAAGGCGAAGCCCGTTGCCAAGAAAGCAGCGAAGAGGGCTGCCAAAAAAGCCGCCAAGAAAGTTTCAAAGAAGGCGCCCAAGAAGGCCGCCAAGAAGTCAGTCAAGAAATCAGCAGCAAAATCCAAATCTGCAAAGAAGAGGAAGTAAGTCGTGGCAAAAATCACCGCAGGCGTAGGTTCCTCGCACGTCCCCGCCATTGGCGCGGCGCTCGACAACGGCAAGACGCAGGAGCCGTACTGGCAGCGCGTGTTCTCCGGCTTTGAGAAGTCGAAGGAGTGGATGAAGGAGTTCAAGCCCGACGTCGCCATCATCGTGTTCAACGATCACGCCACGTCGTTCTCGGTCGATATGATCCCGACCTTCGCGCTCGGCTGCGCCGCCGAATACCCGATCGCCGATGAAGGCTGGGGTGCGCGCCCCGTGCCCGTCGTGAAGGGCCACGCCAAGCTCGCCGCCCACATCGCGCAGTCGGTCATCGAGGACGAGTTCGACCTCACCATCGTCAACAAGATGGAAGTCGACCACGGCCTCACCGTTCCGATGAGCCTGATGTTCGGCGAGAAGAAGCCGACCGAAGAATGGCCGTGCCCGGTGATCCCGCTCGCGGTCAATGTTGTGATGTTCCCGCCGCCGACCGGCAACCGCTGCTACAATCTCGGCAAGGCGATCCGCAAGGCAGTCGAGTCCTATCCGGAAGACCTCAATGTCGTGATCTTCGGCACCGGCGGCCTGTCGCACCAGATCTCCGGCCCGCGCGCGGGCCTGATCAACAGCAAGTGGGACAAGGCCTTCCTCGATAACCTGTCGAAGAATCCCAAGAAGCTCACCGCCATCAAGCACCTCGACTACATGCGCGAAGCAGGCGCTGAGGGTATCGAGATGGTGATGTGGCTCATCATGCGCGGCGCGCTCGATGAGAAGGTCGATGAGGTCTATCGCTTCTACACCGTGCCGGCGTCCAACACCGCCGTCGGACATATCATTCTTGAGAACCAGAAGAAGGCCAAGAAAACTTCGGCCAAGAAAATCTCGGCCAAGTCCGCCAAGCCGGCAGCCAAGCGCGCTGCGGCAGCTACGAAAGCGGACGTGAAGAAATCCAAGGTTCGCAAGTAAGAACGTTTTTCGGGAGCAGGTAATGAAGATTTGCGTAGCTGGGCAAGGTGCCTTCGGCCAGAAGCACCTCGATGCGCTCAAGCGTATCGATGGCGTTGAAGTCACGTCGCTGATCGGCGGCAACCAGGACTCCACCGCCGAAGTCGCCAGGAAGTACGGCATCCCGCACTACTCGGGCGATCTCTCCGAAGGCATCAAGCGCGCCGACGCGGTGATCCTCACCACGCCGACCAAGATGCACTTCTCGCAGGGCGAACAAGTGATGCGGGCCGGCAAGCATGTGCTGGTCGAAATCCCCGTTACCGACAGCATCGAGGACGCCGAGAACCTGGTGAAGATCGCCAAGGAGACTGGCGTCACGGCGATGGGCGGCCACGTCCGCCGCTTCAACCCGAGCCACCAGTACGTTCACAAGAAGATCGTGAAGGGCGAGCTGAAGATCCAGCAGATGGATGTTCAGACCTATTTCTTCCGAAGGAAGAACATGAATGCCGCCGGCAATGCGCGGAGCTGGACCGATCATCTCCTCTGGCACCACGCCGCGCATACGGTCGACCTGTTCCAGTATCAGGCCGGCGAGACCATCTCGGACTGCTACGCCGTGCAGGGGCCGATCCACCCGCAACTCGGCATCGCGATGGACATGGGCATCGTCGCGCGGACCCCGTCGGGCTCCATGCTGACACTGTCGCTGTCGTTCAACAACGATACGCCGCAGGGCTCGTTCTTCCGCTACATCTGCGACAACGGCACGTTCAAGGCCTATTACGACGATCTTTCCGACGGCAAGGACAACAAGATCGACGTTTCCAAGGTCGATGTCTCCATGGACGGTATCGAGCTTGAGGACCGCGAGTTCATTGCTGCGATCAGGGAAAAGCGCGAGCCGAACGCCAGCCTGCAACAGCTGCTGCCGTGCATGCGCGTCCTGGACAAGCTCGAGAAGATCATCGATCCGCAGCGCAAGGCGCACGCGTAGGTTGACCTGCGCTCAGGAAATAAAAAGCCCGGCGGAAGCCGGGCTTTTCTTTTGTGCGCCGCTGCTGGCTCAATCGCCTTTATAGCCGCTGTCCCTCACCGGCCCTTCCCAGAGCTTGTATTCCGCCTGCTGCGCCTTGAGCAGTTCCTCTGGCGTGCCGCCGACCGGCTGGACGCCGAGGGTGACGAGCTTGGCATTCACTTCCGGGTCGTTGATTGCGGCGACGATGGCTTCGTTGAGCCGCTTGATCGCCTCCGGCGGCGTGCCGGCCCTGGCGTGCATGTCGAAGGCGCTGTCGAAGGCGATATCGACGCCTTGCTCCTTGAGGGTTGGCGTATCCGGCGTTGCGGGTGAGCGCTTCGGTCCCGCGGTCGCGAGGATTTTCAGCTTTCCCGCGCGGGCGGGTTCGGGCAGGTCGGAGTAGGCGGTGAACAGCAGCGGAATATGCCCGCCGATCAAATCGGCCATCGCCGGCGCGGTCCCGCGATAGGGTACGTGGGTCATCGGAATGCCGAGCGCCTTGGACAGCATCACGCCCGTAAAGTGCGAACTCGTCCCCGCGCCGGGGGAGGCAAAAGAAACGGTGCCGGGATTGGCCTTCGCCCAGGCCGTGAATTCCTTGATGTTACCGATGTTGAGTTGATTGCCGGCGCCGATGCCGACCTGGAACGCAACGACGCGTGAGATCGGCGTTGCGTCCTTGAATGGGTCGTAGCCGACCTGGTCGCCATAGATGTGGGGCAGGATCGAATAGACGGAGTTGGAGCCAAGGAAGATCGTCCGGCCGTCGGCCGGCGACTTGAGTAGTTCGGCCATCGCGATCCGCTGCGCCGCGCCGGTCTTGTTCTCGACGATGACCGTCTCGTTCAGGGAAACACGCAACTTATCGGCGAGGAGCCGTGCAATCGTGTCGGTCGATGCGCCGGCCTGCACGCCGACGAGGATGCGGAAGGGCGCGCCACCTTGCGCAGCAGCCTGCGTTACGAGCGCAGCGTATGCCATGGCAAGGATTGCCAATTTCCTGAGCATGGTTCCTCCGATTGTTTCCAGTTCTTTGGTGGGCAGCATAGCACCCGCGGGCAAAAGCACAGGTCTTTCCTCCTGCGGTTCATCACCACGCCGGACCAAAAAACAACGCCGCCAAAAGGGCTGCGCCGATGGCATTGGGCCTGCTCCCAATGTTGCCGCCCACTAGAATCGCCTGAAAATTTTTCGTGACGAAACGTACGAGAAACGGCAATGTAAGTCCCGACACCGGCGCGCGAATTCGCTTTGGGCTCGGCGTGGCTTGTAAAAGGGATTTTGGGAGGAACTATGCAGAGGACTACCGCTCCATTCCGCGCTGACCAGGTCGGCAGCTTCCTGCGCCCCAAGGCGCTCAAGGACGCGCGCGCGAAATACGACAAGAAGAAGATCACCAAGGCCGCCCTGAAGAAGGTCGAGGACGAGGAGATCAAAAAGCTCATCAAGAAGCAGGAATCCTGCGGCTTGCAGCTTGCGACGGATGGCGAATTCCGCCGTTCGTGGTGGCACTTCGACTTTTTCGGCATGCTTGATGGCGTCGATATCGTCGAACTCGACCACGGCATCCAGTTTCATGGTGTCCAGACCAAGGCGCAGACGCCGCAGATCAACGGCAAGATCGGTTTCCCGGAAGACCATCCGATGGTCGCGCACTTCAAGTTCCTGAAGCGCAACACCAAGCTGGTGCCGAAGATGACCATTCCGGCCCCGACCGTGCTGCACTTCCGCCTCGAGCCGGGCGCCGTCATTGCGAAGAAGTACAAGCATCGCGACGACATCTTCGAGGATCTCAGCAAGACCTATAAGAAGGCGATCAAGACGTTCTACGACGCCGGCTGCCGCTACCTGCAGTTCGACGACACTGCCTGGGCCTACTTGTGTTCGAAGGAAGAAATGGCCAAGGCCAAGGCGCGCGGCCTCGATACCGCAAACCTCGCCAGGGACTATGCCGACATCCTGAACGGTGCGCTCAAGGGCAAGCCGAAGGACATGACCATCACCACGCATATCTGCCGTGGCAATTTCCGTTCGACCTGGATTGCGTCTGGCGGCTACGAGCCGATCGCGGAAATCCTGTTCGCCGGCACCAATTATGATGGCTACTTCCTCGAGTACGACTCAGACCGCGCCGGCGGTTTCGAGCCGCTCCGCTTCATGCCGAAGGGCAAGAAGCAGGCGGTACTCGGCCTGATCACGTCCAAGAGCGGTACGCTTGAGAGCAAGGACACGATCAAGCGCCGTCTCGACGAAGCCACCAAGTTCATCGACATCGAGCAGTGCTGCCTTTCGCCGCAGTGCGGTTTTGCATCGACGGAAGAAGGCAACGTCCTCACTGAAACCCAGCAATGGGCGAAGATGAAGGAAATCGTCGAACTCTCGAAGGAAATCTGGGGCAAATAAGCCTCAAGGTTCCGCGCATCACAACGCCCGGCACAAGCCTTGTGCCGGGCGTTTGCGCGTCTAGTATTCGTTAAGCGTTCTCTTGAAGTTTAAGGACGGCCACCGTGCAGCGTACCAAGCCACCCTTCCGCGCCGACCATGTCGGCAGCCTGTTGCGTCCGGCCGAACTGAAGGCAGCGCGTGAAAAGCACGAGCGCGGCGAGATCACGCCGGATGGGCTGCGGGTCATCGAAGACCGCGCCATCGAGGACGTCATCCGCAAGCAGGAATCCATTGGGCTGAAGTCGATCACCGATGGTGAATTCCGGCGTGCATTCTGGAACTACGACTTTCTCGGCAAGCTCGATGGTGTCGAAGCCTATCTCGGCGAGCGCAAGATCAAGTTCCAGGGTGTCAACCCGAAACCGATGATGCTGCGTGTCACCGGCAAGCTCGGCGCATACACGCCGCATCCGATGGTCGAGCATTTCCGCTTTGTTGCGGAGAAAACAAAAGAGCCGGCGAAGATGACGATTCCGTCGCCGTCCTCGCTGCACTTCCGCTATGGCCGTGATGCGGTGCCTGAAGCGATCTATCCCAACATGGACGACTTCTACCGCGATCTCGGAGAAAGCTATAACAAGGCCGTGCATGCCTTTGCCGATGCCGGCTGCCGCTATCTGCAACTCGACGAGGTGAATTTCACCTATCTGTGCGATCCGGCGCTGCGCCAGCAGGTGACGGCGCGGGGTGACGATCCGGAAAAGCTGCCGATGATCTATGCCGATATGCTCAACGCATCGATTGCCGGTATTCCCGACGACATGACGATCACGATGCATCTTTGCCGCGGCAATTTTCGTTCGACCTTCGTGGCGTCGGGCGGTTACGAGCCGGTGGCGGAAGTGCTGTTCAACAGCATCAATGTCCATGGCTACTTCATGGAATATGACTCGGACCGCGCCGGCGGATTCGAGCCACTGCGCTTTGTCCCCAAGGGCAAGACCGTCGTGTTGGGGCTGGTGACGTCGAAGACCGGTACGCTGGAAAGCCGCGACGAGCTGATGCGCCGCATCGACGAGGCCGCGAAGTTCATCGACATCAACCAGCTGGCGCTGTCGCCGCAATGCGGCTTTGCCTCGACGGAAGAAGGCAATGTGCTGACCGAGGATGAGCAATGGGCCAAGCTCGCCCGGGTCGTCGAGGTCGCGGACGAGGTCTGGGGCTAGGGGCGGGCGTGATCCCGAAAAGTGGATGCCGGTTGTCGGATCAGATCACGCCCAAAATCTAACACCTGCTGTCACCCTCCCGGAGGGCAGACACGGATGCCCGGATCGGCTATACAAATAAGCAAGCCTGCTTGTTTTAAAGCGCGGGCAACAGGGAGCGAGAGCGATGCAGAGGACCAAGCCGCCGTTTCGTGCCGATCATGTTGGAAGCCTGCTGCGCCCCAAGGTGCTGCACGAGGCCCGCGCCAGGCGCGCCAAGGGCGAGATCACGCCGGCACAACTTAAGGCGGTCGAAGACGCCGAGATCATCAAGCTGATTGGGAAGCAGGAAGACACCGGCATCCAGGCGATCACCGACGGCGAATTCCGCCGGTCGTGGTGGCATCTCGACTTTCTCTGGGGCCTCGACGGCGCCGAATACCACAACATGAGTGCGGGCATTAAATTCGCCGCGGTCGATACGCGTGCCGACGGCGTGCAAATCACTGGCAAGCTCGGCATGGCTGGGCCGCATCCGATGGTCGAGCACTTCAAGTTCGTGAAGGATCACACCAGCAAGACGCCGAAGATCACCATTCCCGCGCCCTCGGCGATCTATGGCCGCCCGTCCAGGACGCCGGTCGCGAAGGAAGCCTATACCGACAACGAGACGATGTTCGCCGATCTCGGCAAGGCGTATCGCAAGGCAGTGCGCGGCTTCGCCGATGCCGGCTGCCGTTACCTGCAGCTCGACGAAGTGTTCATCGCCATGCTGTGTGACGAGAAATACCGCGGCCAGATGACGGCGCGCGGCGACAACCCGGAAAAGCTCGGCGTCATCTATGGCGATCTCATCAACGAGGCGATGTCGGATATTCCCTCCGACATGACGATCACCATGCACCTGTGCCGCGGCAACTATAAGTCGACGTTCATGGGCGCCGGCAGCTACGACGCCGTGCAGGAAATCCTGTTCAACAAGATCAATGTCCATGGCTACTTCATGGAATACGATGACGAGCGTTCCGGTGGCTTCGAGCCGCTAAAGATGCTGCCTAAGGGCAAGGTCGTCGTGCTCGGCATCGTGACGACCAAGAACGGCAGGCTGGAAAGCAAGGACGCCCTCAAGCGCCGCATCGACGAGGCCGCGAAATACGTCGATATCGACCAGCTGGCGATTTCCGGCCAGTGCGGCTTTGCCTCCACCGAGGAAGGCAACGCGCTGACCGAGGAAGAACAATGGGCGAAAATGCGCCTGATCGCCGAAGTGGCGAACGAGGTGTGGGGCTGAAGCCTTTTGCTTCAGGCGGGCATCATGCCTCCCTTGCCGGGATGGCCGGGACAAGCCCGGCCATGACGGGCTAGATTTGTGGTCATGGCCGAAGACAATTCATACGAATCCCATCCCGACGACCTCTCCGACATCCGTGCTTCCGTCCGCGCGCTGTGCGAGCAATTCCCCGGCGAATACTGGCGCGTGCTGGACCGCGAACGCGCCTATCCGACGGCGTTTGTCGAGGCGCTGACCACGGCGGGTTTTCTCGCCGCCCTGATCCCGGAAGAGTTCGGCGGCAGCGGGCTGACGCTGCGCGCCGCCGCCGCGATCATGGAAGAAGTCCACGCCGCCGGCTGCAATGGCGCGGCCTGCCATGCGCAGATGTATACGATGGGGACGGTGCTGCGGCACGGCAGCGCGGCGCAGAAGGCGAAGTATCTGCCCGCCATCGCCCGCGGCGAATTGCGTTTGCAGGCCTTTGGCGTCACCGAGCCGACGTCCGGCACCGATACGCTGGCGCTGCGCACCACGGCGGTGCGTGAGGGCAACGACTACGTCATCAACGGCCAGAAAATCTGGACCTCGCGCGCCGAACATTCCGACCTCATGCTGCTGCTTGCCCGCACCACGCCCCGCGATCAGGTCAAAAAGCGCACCGAAGGGCTGTCGGTGTTTCTGGTCGATATGCACGAGGCAAAGTCTTCCGGAGGTTCGGGCCTGTCGATCAAGCCGATCCGTACCATGATGAACCACGCCACCACTGAAGTGTTCTTCGATGGCCTGCGCGTGCCGGCGGAAAACCTCATCGGCGAGGAAGGCCAGGGCTTTCGCTACATCATCTCCGGCATGAATGCGGAACGCGTCCTGATCGGTGCGGAGTGCATCGGTGACGCCAAATGGTTCATTGAAAAGGCGTCCGCCTACGCCAGGGAGCGCGTGCTGTTCGGCCGTCCCATCGGGCAAAATCAGGGCGTGCAGTTTCCGATTGCCAAAGCCTATGCGCAGATGCGCGCCGCCGAACTGATGGTGCAGGAAGCAGCCCGGCTCTATGCCGCGGGCAAGGACTGCGGCGCGGAAGCCAACATGGCGAAGATGCTGGCGGCGGACGCCTCATGGGCGGCAGCGGACATGTGCGTACAGACCCACGGCGGCTTCGGCTTCGCCGAGGAGTTCGACATCGAGCGCAAGTTCCGTGAGACACGGCTCTATCAGGTCGCGCCGATCTCGACGAACATGATCCTGTCGTACCTCGCCGAACATGTGCTGGGATTGCCGCGGTCGTATTGAGAGATCGCGCGGGCGCGCGCTCGCGTCACATCACAGGTCTGGTGTCCCGGCCGCAGCGAAGCGAAGAGCCGGGACCCAGGGCCAAGTTCACGGATGATTGCGTTTGTTGCTCTGGGTCCCGGATCGTCGCGCGCGATGCGCGCTCGTCCGGGACACGAGAGCAATGGCGATAGCTATTAGCTCGCCCGCCGCAGCGGTGCTGCCGCGTAGCCGTCAGTCTCGCCGAGCTTGAAGAACGAAATCTGCTGCCCGGTAACACCAGCCTGCTGTTCCAGCGTCTTGGCGGTCGCGGCGTTTTGCTCGACGAAGGCCGAGTTCTGCTGCGTCAGCTGGTCCATCTGGGTCAACGCCTTGTTGACTTCGTCGATACCGGCGGACTGTTCGGCGCTTGCTGTGGCAATGCCCGACACGATTTCCGCAACACTCTTGATCGACGAGACGATCTCGCCCAGCGACTTGCCGGCCTGATTGACGAGATCGACGCCGTCCTCAACCTGCGTGACGCTCGACGTGATGAGGTCCTTGATGTCCTTCGCCGCCTGCGAGGAACGCTGCGCGAGGCTGCGCACTTCCGACGCGACGACAGCAAAACCGCGGCCGGCGTCACCCGCGCGGGCGGCTTCGACGGCGGCGTTGAGAGCCAGGAGGTTGGTTTGCTGCGCGATCTCGTTGATGACGCCGATGATATCGGTGATCTTGGCGGATGACTGCGCGATGCGGGACATCGCCTCGACCGCGCTTGCCACCACCGCGCCGCTGCGATTTGCGACATCGTGGGTGCCGGCCGCGAGCTGGCTCGCGGCTTGCGCGTTCTGTGCGTTCTGCTTCACCATCGAGGGGACGTGTTCCATCGATGCGGAAGTTTCCTCAAGGCCCGCGGCCTGTTCCTCGCTGCGTTGGGACAGGTCGGTGGTCGCGTTGGAGATTTCCACGGCAGCGTTCGAGACGTCGCGGGTGGCGTTCGAGATCGCGACAATGGTTTCCTGCAGGCGCTCCGCCATGCTGTTGAAGTCGGTGCGGATCTGTTCGTAGGCGCCAGCCATGCTGTCCGGCAGGCGCACCGTGGGGTCGCCGTCGGAAATCTTGCCTAGCGCGGACGCCAGCTGCGCCACGACGCTGCCCTGTTCCTCGGCGGCCTGTGCCTGCATGCGGGCGCTGTTGAGCTGTTCCTCGGCGATTTCGTTCTGCGCCTTGGCGTGCGCACGCTCGTGGGCGTGCTTGTCCTCGATGGCCTTGGCCTGCACGGCCTCGTTGTCGAGGCGTTGCTGTTCGGCCTGTGTACGCTGCACGGCAGCTTCGGCTTCGAGCACGTCCTTGGCGATGGCGGCGTCACGGAACACCGTGACCGCACGCGCCAGCGCGCCGACTTCGTCCTGGCGCTCGCCGTAGGGAATCTCGCGCTGAAGGTCGCCACCGGCGACCGCTTCGGTCACGGTGGTGATCGCGGCCAGCGGACGCACGACGGCACGCCAGATCAGGACGATGCCAAAGCAGGTAATGACGATGGAAACGACGCCCAGCACGCTCATCAGGATGTCGGTGAGGCGAATGTTGTCCGCCATCTCGGCACTGATGCGGTTCGAGCGCAGGTCATAGGTTTTGGAGAGCGCGTCGATGTCCTTGTCGAGCGCGGTGCGCACATCGCGGTTGGCGTCGTTGTCGCCATACTCGCGTCCGGCCACGGGGGAGATTTCAACGCCGCGCCGCACCAGTTCCTTGCGGAAGCCGATGAACTGTTCAATGCGCTTGGAAAACGTGTCGAACTGCGCGGCGTCGTCGGTGCGCACGACGCTTTTCCAGTCGTTGACGACCTTCACGATCTGGTCGTTGAATTTGAGCAAGCCATCGCCATATTTTTTGGCGGTCGGAATGTCGGGCGACATGTAGACGCCGCGCGATTCCATCACGACTGCATAGATCAGGCTGTTGATCTTCTGGACGTTCTGCGCGCCGATGAAGGCGGTTTGGAACTCGTCCGTCATGGCGGCCTGCCGCCGTGCCTGCACCAGCGCAACGCTTGCCAGCGCGACGGCGATAGCCGCCAGCACCGTGAAGATCGCCTAGAGCTTGGTTGAAATTGAAAGCTGGGGGAGTTTGCTTTTGAGTCCGGATTTCATTGCCCGTCCAAAGGCGACCGGCCATCGTTCGTGTGAATGTACATCGCTTTAACCTTCTCTTAACGAACGCCGTCCGGGAAACCCCTGCGGCTGAGCGTAAACAGCGTTAACAACCCCTTATGCCTACATACGTTGAGTTAAATTTATATTGCGTGCGGTCACATTGCCTTGTGATTAGGCACTGCGGCACTTTTGCAGGCGCGTCGCCGCGACAAGAATTGAGATGTGAGGTGCAGGCGAGGCCGCTGAAGGCCGTTCAGTCGAGGACGTGAACTTCGTTGCCTTGTTTTGCGGCGGGCTTCTGCTGCTTTGGGACGCCAAGGAGGAGCAGCAGCGGCAGTGTCGCCAGCGTCAGATACATCAGCAGCAGGAAATCGTTTTGATAGGCGATCACGGCGGCTTGCTTCGTCACCATGGCGTCGAGCAAGGCGCGGCCGGCGTCGGTGTTGAGGTCCATCGCCGCGGCCACGTCCGGCATGTGCAGCGCATTGTTGAACGGCGTTACCGATTCCATGATGCGCCCGTGCATCACCGTGGTCTTGCTGGTGAGGTTGGCGATGACCATCGAGATGCCGATGGAGCTGCCGATGTTGCGCACCAGGGTCAGCATGGCGCTGCCGGAGGTGCGCAGATGGCCCGGCAGGGTGCGGAACGAGATGCTCGAGAGCGGCACGAATACCAGGCCGAGGCCGCAGCCCTGGATGACCCCGGTGACGATCAGCATGTTGGCGGTGGTCTCGGAGGTGAACCCGGTCATCTGCCACAGCGTGAACGAGGTCAGCAGCAGGCCGATGCCGACGAGGTTGCGCGCCTGCGTATACTTCATCAGGAAGTTGACGGACATCATCGCGCATAGCGTGCCGCAGCCGCGCGCACCGAGCAGCAGGCCTGCGGTCACGATGGGGTAGCCAAGCTGGTTCTGCATGAACGGCGTCATCAGCGCCATGGTGGCGAACAGCACGATGCCGATTACGACCATGAAGATGCAGCCGCCGGAGAAATAGCGGTCGCGGAACAATTCAAATCTGATGAACGGCTCGCGCGTCGTCAGCGAATGCGCGAAGAAGTAATAGAAGCCGCTGATCGAGACGATCAGTTCGGCCATGATTTCCCACGATTCAAACCAGCCGAGCTGTTCGCCGCGATCCAGCATCAGCTGCAGCGAGCCGATGCCGATGGCCAGCGCGATGAAGCCGAACCAGTCGAACTTCATGCTCTTCTGGATCCGGGTTTCTTCCATGAAGATCAGCATGCCGACGACGGTCAGGATGCCGATCGGCAGGTTGATGAGAAACACCCAGTGCCAGGAGTAATTGTCGGTCAGCCAGCCGCCCAGCGTCGGGCCCATGATCGGGCCGAGCATGACGCCGACGCCCCAGATCGCCATGGCGCGTGTGCGCTGCTCCGGCGGATAGGAATCCATCATCAGGGTCTGCGACAGCGGCACCAGTGCGGCGCCGCCCGCGCCTTGCAACAGACGGAACAGCACCATCTGCTCAATCGTCTGGGCGACGGCGCACAACAGGGAAGCAAATGTGAACAGTGCGACGCAGGCAATGAACAGCCGCTTGCGGCCAAAGCGGTCCGCGACCCAGCCGACCGGCGCGGTCATGATCGCCGATGCGACGATGTAGGAAGTCAGCACCCAGTTGATCTGGTCGAGCGAAGCCGACAGCGAGCCCTGCATATAGGGCAGGGCGACGTTGGCAATGGTGGTGTCGAGCGCCTGCATGATCGAGGCGCTCATGGCGCACACGGTCAGCATGATCCGGGTGATGCCGGTCGGCAGCGCGCCGGGCGATGCAGGCGCCGCGTTCACGGCACCGACGTTGCGAGTGTCGGCCGCTCTTTCTTGAGGCCGAGCAGGGTCAGGATCGAACGGTTACGGCCGGTGTCGATCTCGACATAGGCGCTCATGCCCGAACGCAGCAGGCGGGTTTCCTCGCCCTGGTCGAAGGCAATGCGAACCGGAACGCGCTGCACGATCTTGATCCAGTTACCGCTCGCGTTTTGCACCGGCAGAATCGAGAACTGCGCGCCCGTGCCGGGGCTGACGGCCGCCACCGAGCCGCGGAACTTGTGGCCGGGGAACGTGTCCACTTCGATGGTCACATGCTGGCCGACCCGCAGGTAGGTGATGTCGGTTTCCTTCGGGTTGGCGTCGATCCACGGCGCGACGTCATCGACCACGCTGAGGATCGGGTTGCCGGCGGCGACGAAGCGGCCAAGCTGGATGTTGTCCACCTGCGTGGCGATGCCGGCGATGGGCGCGCGCATCACCGTGTGGTCGAGATCGCGTTGGGCCTGATCGAGGAATGCCTTGGCCTGCGCATAGGCCGGGAATTTTGCCATCGGCAGATCGGGATCGCCCAGCAGCTGGTTGAACGCGTCGTCGCGGCGCTGGATCGCGAGCTGGTTCTGCAGCTGTGCGGTCACGAGGTCGCCGGTCGATTTGTCCATGTCGGCCTGCGAGCCGGAGCGGCTCTCGACCAGCGCATTCTTGCGTTCGACATCGCGCTGCTTGAGGTCGATGTTCTTTTGCGAGAAACCCGTCAGCCGCGACAGCACGGTATAGTCCGAACGCAGTGTCTTGAACTGTGTCTCGACGGTCGCGAGCTTGGCCTGCGCCTGCGCCAGGGCGAGGCGATAGGGTTCGGGATCGATCTCGAACAACTGGTCGCCGGCGTTGACGCGCTGGCCCTCGCGCACGGAAACCGAAATCACCTTGCCGGCGATATCCGGTGTGATCAGCACCTTCTGCGCGCCGATATAAGCGTTGTCGGTCGTGATGTAGCGGCCGCCCAGCAGATAGATCGTGAGTCCCGCCAGCACGGCGAGCGCGGGAATGACAAACAGCAAAATTGTGCGGCGATACTTGCGCGCCATGCCGACGAGCATGGACGTGTGGGCGCGGGCCTTGGCGGCCGGCGGCGGCACAACCTTGAGGACGGGATCGGCGGGCTTGCCCGGTGGTTCGGCGGACGGCTCGGATTTCAGTGCCGGATCAGCCATAGGTGGCCTCCAGATCGGTATCGGTGGTGTTGGCACGCTCGACGATGGCCTGGCGCAGGTTTTCCTTGATGGCCGAAAGGTTGGCGGTCATCGCCTCGACGGCCGATCGCTCGACGCCGGCCAGCACCCGGCCCATGATTTCATTGGTCATCGCCGTGAGCCGGTCGAGCAGCGGACGCGCAGCGGGCGTCAGGAACAGGCGCTTGGCGCGGCGGTCGGAAGGATCGCTGCGGCGCTCGATCAGGCCGTTGTCGCACAGCCGGTCGATCAGCCGGGTCAGCGAGATCGGCTGGATGTCGAGGATTTCGGCCAGTTCGGACTGTTTGAGCCCTTCGGAGCGCTCCAGACGGAAAAGCACCGACCACTGGGCGCGGGTCATGCCGAACTTGCGCCCTTCCTGGTCGAAAAGGGTCTTCATCATTCGCGCTACATCGCTGTTAATAAAGGCGAATTCGCGCTCCAGCGGGAACGATCTCATGCAACCTCACTATATGATAGCGATATTATAAGCAGGCTTATTAAGTTTCCCACCGCAAACCGCTCAAAATCGAGCGACCCGGCCATGCGTGCACCGCAGCACAGGACGCGCCGACAGGTGCGCGCGCCAGTGCCGCCGATTACAGTCCGCGCTCCTGCGGAACCCCGCGCACAAAAAACGGAAGAGGAAACACCATGGACAAGGCGATGCATGACAAGGGAATGGGTGTGCGCCGGGCGGTACTCGGCGATGCCTACGTCGATAACGCGACCCGGAACGCCGATGCGTTCAGCCAGCCGCTGCAGGACCTGCTCAACGAATATTGCTGGGGCGCCGTCTGGGGCCGCGATGGCCTGCCGCGCAAGTCGCGCAGCATGATCAACCTTGCGATGATCGCGATCCTCAACCGTCCGCACGAACTCAAGGCGCATCTGCGCGGCGCCATGAACAACGGCCTGACCAAGGAAGAAGTCAGCGAAATCTTCCTGCAGGTCGCGATCTATGGCGGCATGCCGGCGGCGGTCGATGCGTTCCGCACCGCACGCGAGTTTTTCGCCGAGTTTGAAAAAGAAGCAAAAAAGTAAGCCGCGCGAAA
Organism: Hyphomicrobiaceae bacterium; assembly: GCA_947472885.1. Classification (GTDB taxonomy): domain Bacteria; phylum Pseudomonadota; class Alphaproteobacteria; order Rhizobiales; family Xanthobacteraceae; genus CANJBX01. The sequence goes on along the minus strand of CANJBX010000021.1, from coordinate 38,643 downwards.
TCCAAAACGTCGGCAACAGGAGACTGCAATGGAAATCGGATTCATCGGCGTCGGCCGCATGGGCTTTCACATGGTGCGGCGGCTGATCGAGGCTGGCCACACGCTCACCGTCTATGACAGCAGCAGCGATGCCGTCGCGCGCGTGGTCAAGCTCGGCGCACAGGCGGCGGCGTCGCCCCTCGACATCGCCAACAGGATCGAGACCGTGATGGCGAGCCTGCCGACGCCCGACATCGTGCTCAAGGTCGCGACCGAGGTGAGCAACGGGAGCCGCATCCGGCGCTTCATCGATCTCTCCACCACCGGCGCGCAGATGGCGCAGCGCACGGCGGAACTGTTGAAGGCGCGCAACGTCGCGCAAATCGACTCGCCGGTGAGCGGCGGCGTTGCCGGCGCGGAGAAGGGCACGCTCGCGGTGATGGTGTCAGGCCCTGCGGCGGATGTTGCACTGGCCGAGCCGGCATTGGCGGTCATCGGCAAGGTGTTCAAGCTCGGCGAACGCACAGGCACCGCGCAAACCATGAAGCTCCTCAACAACTACCTCTCCGCGACGGCGATGGCGGCAACGTCGGAAGCCATGGTGATGGGCGTCAAGGCGGGGCTTGAGCCGCGCGTCATGCTCGATGTCATCAATGCCGGCAGCGGCATGAATACGGCGAGCCGCGACAAGTTTCCGCGCGCCATCATTACCCGCACGTTCGACGCCGGCTTTGCGACCAACCTGATGCTCAAGGACGTCAAGCTGTGCCTTGAAGAGAGCAACGCGCTCGGCGTGCCGAACGACATCATGAGCGTTGTCCGGCGCCTGTGGCAGGTCACGGAAAATGAAATCGGCGGCGACAAGGACTTCACCACCATCGTGCAGCCGCTCGAACGCCGCGCCGGCGTGGAAGTGAAGGAGCAAAAATAGTAGGGCGGCATATTCGTTCCACCTCTCCCATAGGGAGAGGTCGGCGCGAAGCGCCGGGTGAGGGGTTAAGGTCTATCGATAGATCTAGCACCCTCACCCCACCCCTCTCCCCGCTGGGGAGAGGGGGCTCACCGTCGATGCCGATGCAATTGCGGAAAACCAAATCGTCTTACATCATCCCCATCTCGCTCAGTGCCGCGATGTAATGGTCGGCGGCGTCCTGCGCGAAGCAGCAGAACACGACTTGCGTGAGCGATCCCGGCTGTGACGACATTTCTGAAATGACCGTTCCCGCGGCGATGCGCGCGGCGCGGTCCGGCGGGAAGCGATAGGCGCCGGTCGAGATCGCCGGGAAGGCGATGGACGAAAGCGCGTGGTCGCGCGCCAGGTTCAGCGCGTTCAAATAGCACGACGCCAGTAATTCATCCTCGCGGTCATGCCCGCCGTGCCACACCGGCCCGACCGCGTGAATGACGGCGCGTGCCGGCAGATCGTAGCCTTGCGTGATCCTGGCCTGGCCGGTGTCGCAGCCGCCGAGCGTTGCGCATTCGGCCAGCAGTTGCGGCCCTGCCGCACGGTGGATGGCGCCGTCCACGCCGCCGCCGCCCAGCAGGGAACCGTTGGCCGCATTGACGATGGCGTCGAGCGGCAACGTGGTGATGTCGGCGATGACGACGGAAATCGTGACGGGGCCGACGCCGATCAGTGCAACGGGTGCGGGGAGGGCTGCCATGCGCCGGGTCTAACGTGTTGCCGCAAGGAAAGGCAAGATCGCGCGGAGTATGCGGCTTCTACCTCGCCCCGCTTGCGGGGAGAGGTCGGCGCGAAGCGCCGGGTGAGGGGGTCTCTCGTGCTTTCCGGCTGCGGGAAGCAGCCCCTCATCCCAACCTTCTCCCCAGCGAAAGGGCGTTCACGCCCATCTTCGACGGGCTTTGCGGGGAGAAGGAGCGCACCGTATGCGGGGCAATTACGCCGGACTAAAAAAGATTTACGCCACCGCGTTCTTCGCCGTAGCCTTTGTAAAATCCAGCTCCGACTTGGGACGCGGGCGGCCGAACAGATAGCCCTGCATCTGTCCGCATCCTGCAGCGCGCAGCAACGTCACCTGCTCTTCGGTCTCGACGCCCTCGGCGGTGGTCTGGATGTCGAGGCTGCGGGCAAGGCCGGTGACGGCACTGACGATGGCGGCACAGTCGGCGCGGCTTGAGAGGTTGGCGATAAACGAGCGGTCGATCTTGATCTTGTCGAACGGGAAGCTCTGCAAATAACTCAGCGACGAGTAGCCGGTGCCGAAATCGTCGAGCGCGATGGAAATGCCCTTGGCGCGGAACTGGTGCAGGAGGTCCGTGTTCTCCTCGTTGTTCTGCAGCAGCACGGATTCGGTGACTTCCAGTTCAAGCCGCTTGGCCGGCAGGCCGGAGTCCGCCAGTGCGGCATCGACGACCTGTTTGAGGTTGCTCTTGCGGAATTGAACCGACGAAAGGTTGACCGCGACCTTGAGGTGATCGGGCCACGCGGCGGCGTCGCGGCAGGCGGTGCGCAGTACCCACTCGCCGAGCGGCACGATGAGGCCGGTTTCTTCCGCCAGCGGAATGAATTTGTCGGGCGGCACAAGGCCGTGGACCGGATGCCGCCAGGGCACCAGCGCCTCCACACCGCAAGGCTCCTGCGATTTTGCATCGACGATCGGCTGGTAATGCAATTCGAACTGTTCCGCGCCGATGGCGTGCCGAAGGTCGACCTGCATCGCGTGCCGGGCCCGCGCCTCGATTTCCATCTCGTTCTTGAACAGGCGGTAGGTGTTGCGGCCTTCCGACTTTGCCTTGTAGAGCGCGAGGTCGGCGGTCTTGAGCAGTTGCTCGGCTACGTCGCCGTTGTCAGGCGCGAGCGCGATGCCCATGCTGGTCTCGACATTGATCCGGTGTTCGTTGAGATCGAACGGATCGGCGAATACGCACAGCACCTTGTCGGCGAGGCTTTCGGCGGTGATGCCGCGGGCGGGGTCGATGGGTTGGAAGATCGCGAATTCGTCGCCGCCAAGCCGCGCCACCATGTCGCCTTCGCCGACAACATTCAGCAACCGTTGTGCGACGATCCGCAGCAACTGGTCGCCGCAGGCGTGGCCGAGCGTGTCGTTGACTTCCTTGAAGCGGTCGAGGTCGAGGATGTGAACCGCAAATGCAATGTTTTCGGTGCGGCAGCGCGCCGAGGCGGTGTTGACGTGCTGGAGAAACAACACGCGGTTGGCGAGCGCGGTGAGGCCATCGTAATGCGCGAGATGGGTGATCTCGGCTTCGGCATGTTTCTGCGCTGTAATGTCTTGATGGACAGCAACCCAGCCGCCGCCGGGCAGCAGGCCGAGGCCGATGTTGAAGTAACGGCCGTCCGTGTGATGCTCGACAAAATATCCCGAAACCGGATGCTTTGCCATTTCAAGTCCGCGCGCAACGTAGTTCCTGTCGCCGGCGGGAATGCTTCCGGCCTCTGCGCGCGCCGCCAGAACATCGCCGATAGATGTGCCGGGCTTCGTCTTTTCGGAACTCAGGCCATACATCTTTCCATATCGGTCGTTGCATGTGATGAGACGATGGTCGTTGTCATAGAGGCACAGCCCCAGCGGCAGATTCTGCAGGGCGCTGTTGAACCAGGCGTTGGTCTTGCCCAGCGAGGATGTCACCAGGAGAAGCTTGCGCTCTCTCACGGCGCCTAAGCCGATGGCAGCCGCGATGACAAGCATGAGCGCGCAGCTGATGCTGTAGTAGATGCGGGCGTTCTGGTTGGCGTGTTGATAGATGTCGTTTCGTCCAAGTCCGACGAGGGCGATCAGCGGATAACCTTCGATCACCCGGTAGGTCACAAGCCGCCGGACGGCGTCGATCGTGCCGCCCACATTCCAGTAAACGCCGGTCGGCGCTTGCTGATAGCGGCTCATGACGCCGGCGCCGGCAAGCCGTGTTCCGATCTTGTCGCGGAATTCCACCTTGCCGCCGCCACGGGCGCGGATGACGCCGTCGAAACCGACCAATGAGGCGGTGACTTCCTTGCCGAGATCGATCGCGTCATAAAATTTTCGAAGCTGCTGAGGGTCCATGACGGCGGAGACGATGCCGGCAAACGAGCCGTCTGGCGCGGTGATACGCCGGCTCAGAACGATCGCAAACTGTCCCCTTACCTGGAGGACGACTGGCTTGCCGATGAAAACCTCGTCGGAGTCAGCATGGACTTGAACTTGGAAATGCTCGCGGTCGCCGAAGTATCGGCCGATCAATCGCTCGCCGGATGTCGATGACCTGACCAGTCCGTCGGCTCCAACGATCGTGATCTGTAGCGTCAGCTCGTTCTGGACGTCCAGGTTACGCGCCCATGCCTGGAGATCGAAATTCGCCGGGTCCTGCTGATAGGAGGTCCGCAGCACGCGCAGCGTATTGTCCACGCTCTTGATGGTGCGGGACATGTAGCCTTCGAATACCTGGGCGAGGTTTGCGCCCGTGCGCGCCGCCGCGTTGTAGGCTTCTTCCTGATCCTTGTGGGTCAGATACACGAGCCCGGCAACGATGAACGCGCCAAGGCCAAGACCGAGATAGGTTACAGGCTGCAGAAAAGATCGAAGCCACAAGACACGGTCGCGGGTGTGCATGCGCAGACATCCAGTGAAACGTCTGCAACTATGCGAGATAGTTGATTAAAATTTGCGGTATGCGCGAGGAGGGCGCCGTTGCCCTGACAGGCCGGGATATTTCGTGGTTAGGGCTTCGATAAGCCAGCGATTCCGGGGGAACTTCGAGCGGCTGCCCGCTGACCCGGCGCCTCGCGCGGTGGGTTTATACTTCAGGCAGTGCACGTATTAAGACGGGTTAATCCTATTCTTTTACCGCAGGCACTTCGCCGCGCATGTCCAGGGTGCTGGAAACCCCGATGTGCTCGAAATGCTCATCAAGGAACCGGCGCGCGGCGCGGCGGCCGTTGTCACGCAGCAGTTCGAAGAAATCATAGTCGTTTGAGACCTTGCTGCCGGCGCTGTAGTTGCGGCCTTGGCTGTCCAGCACGATGCGGTGCATGTTGATGCGCCGGTATTCGCCCGGCCCCTTGCCGCGCGGCAGCTTGCCCTGATCGATCAGGCGGCCGACGAATTCGATGGCGCGGTATTCCGACAGCAGCGATGAGTTGAACGTGATTTCGTTCAGCCGGTTGACGATCTCCTGTGATGACTTCGGCGTCTCGTTGCGCGTCATCGGATTGATCTGCACGACCAGCACGTCTTCGGCCTCGGTGGTCGAGAAGAACGGGAAGATCACCGGATTGCCGAGGTAGCCGCCGTCCCAATAGGGCACACCGTCAATCTCGACCGCGTGAAACAGCATCGGCAGGCAGGCCGACGCCATGATTGCGTCGGCGCTGATCGTCTCGCGCTTGAAGACGTGCAGCCTTCCGGTGTGGACATTGGTGGCCGACACGAACAGCTTGAGCTTGTCGCATTTGCGCACCGCATCGAAATCGACGAAGCGTTCGATGACGTCCTTGAGCGGATTGATGTTCAGCGGATTGGTGTCGTAAGGCGAAAAGTAGTTCGACATCACATCGAACCACGCCTGCACCGGCGAGCCTTCCATCGGCATGAATGAAAACAGCCGCGCCATCAGCGCGCGCTGCGCTGCAGGCAGGTTGCCGCCGAGGCTGGCCGCGCGCCAGAAGTCCGCCAGCCGTTTCCGGGCTTCCGCCGGGCCGCCGCGTGCAAGGCCGTCCGCAAGCATGATGGCATTCATCGCGCCGGCGGACGCGCCGGAGATGCCTTCGATCTCGAGGCGGCCATCGTCGAGGATGTGATCGATTACGCCCCAGGTGAAGGCGCCATGGGCGCCGCCGCCCTGCAGGGCTAGATTGATTTTCTTGCGTGCCGGCTTCGGCGTTTCCGGGTCAGCTCCGGCCTTGCGTTTCGCGCGGTTGAAAATCACTGCGCGGTCCAGCCGCCATCCATCGAGATATTCGTGCCGGTGATCTGCGAAGCGGCGTCGGAGCACAGGTAGACCGCAAGGGCTGCGACCTGATCGGGAGTGACGAACTGCTTGGTCGGCTGCGCGGCCAGCAGCACGTCATTGATGACCTGCTCCTTGGTCAGATTGCGCGCCTTCATGGTGTCGGGAATTTGCTTCTCGACCAGCGGCGTCCAGACATAGCCCGGCGAAATGCAGTTGACCGTGATGCCGTGGGTGGCGACTTCAAGTGCGACGGTCTTGGTGATGCCGGCGATGCCGTGCTTGGCGGCGACATAGGCGACCTTGAATGGCGAGGCGACCAGCGAATGCGCCGACGCCGTCGAGACGATGCGGCCCCATTTGCGCTGCTTCATGCCCGGCACCGCAGCGCGGATCGCGAGGAAGGCGGCCGACAGGTTGATGGCGATAATCTGGTCCCACTTCTCGACGGGGAATTCCTCGACGGGGGCGACGAACTGGATGCCGGCGTTGTTCACCAGCACATCGACGGAGCCGAATGTCTTTTCCGCGTCCGCGATCATGGCGGCGATGTCGGCGGGCCTGGTCATGTCGGCGGCGGAATAGGCGGCCTTCACGCCGAAGTCCTTTTCGATGCCGGCGCGTTCGGCTTCGATGGCGGCCTTGTCGCCAAAACCGTTGATCATGATGTTGGCGCCGTCGGCGGCGAGCGCGCGTGCGATGGCGAGACCGATGCCGGAGGTCGATCCGGTGACGACCGCGGTTTTGTTTTTCAGCATGGCTGGAAGACTCCCGAACTGTGCCGATGACGGCGTTATTCGCCCCGGAACACGCCGGGCTGTTCAGAACCGGCGCTCGGCCAAGTCAGAACAACCCCATGCCCATACCGACATATATGCTGCACTGCACCATATTGCTAGGCCCGTCCATCATGCGGATAAGCCATTCACGCGCCTTTGAAACTCCCCAGTCCGGGGTTAAAAAAGCAGAATGACGAGTGTTTTCCTTGAGCCTGGCCATAATCACGCGCATTGCGCCGCCGACGTGATCGCGCATGCGGAGAAGATCTGCACGTCGCGCGCGCAAAAGCTGACGCCGATGCGCCGTAAGGTATTGGAAATGCTGGCAGGGAGCCACAAGCCGCTCGGCGCCTATGAAATCATCGATGCCGTCGCCGGTTCCGGTCCGCGCCCTGCGCCGATCACGATCTACCGCGCGCTGGATTTCCTGATGGCAAACGGACTCGTCCATCGCATCGCCAGCCGCAATGCGTTTCTGGCCTGCGGGCACAATCACGATTCAGGTGCGCTGGTCACGTTTCTGATCTGCGAGGTTTGCGGCACCGTCGGCGAAGCCCCCGCTGCGGAAGTCAGCCGCACGCTGGCGTTGGCCGCGCAAGGTGTTGGCTTCACGCCGAAAATGTCGGTCGTCGAAATCACCGGCCTGTGCGCGCATTGCAACAGCCAGCGCGCGTCGGGCTGAAGACAGATCATGGCAGTTTCATCGGAAGCGGCGGCTCCGCAGGCGCGTTCGCTCGACGCCGGTCCTATCGCACTGATTATTCTTTTGTGCATGTGCTGGGGCCTCAATCAGGTCGCGATCAAGTTCTCATTCCCCGACGTGCCGCCGCTGATGCAAGTGACGATCCGCTGCTCCGGCGGCCTGCTGATCGTGCTGGCATGGACCTGGTATCGCGGCGTCAGGCTGTTCGAGCGCGACGGCACGCTTGTTCCGGGCCTGATCTCCGGTGTCCTGTTCGGGCTTGAGTTCGCGCTGATCTTTCCGGGCATGCTCTACACGACCGCGAGCCGCGCCTCGCTGTTCGTTTACACGGCGCCGTTCTTCGTTGCGCTTGGCGCGCGCTGGTTCCTGCCGAACGAACGGCTGGCGCCGATCCAGTGGATCGGCATGGTCCTGTGCTTCTACGGACTGGCGGCTGCCATCGGTATTCCGCAGCCGGACGTCGATGCGCGCGTCCTGTTTGGCGACGCGATGATCCTGCTGGGCGCGGCCATCTGGGGCGCGACCACGCTGGTGATGAAGGCATCGAAGCTCGTCACGGTCGCACCGGAGAAAATGCTGATCTATCAGCTCGTCGTCTCGGTGCCGATGCTGGTCGCACTCAGCGCTGCGTTTGGCGAACGCATGACGCACATGCCCGGCCCGGTCGCGACGGGGTGGATGGTGTTCCAGATCCTTGTCGTCGGCCTGACATTTCCGGTGTGGTTTACTTTGATCCAGCGGTTCTCGGCAACGCGGGTTTCGGCGTTCACGGTGCTGACCCCGCTGTTTGGCCTGGCCGCCGGTTTTCTGCTGCTGAACGAACCATTTACGCTGGCGTTCGGGATTGCCGTCGTGCTGGTGGCTGCCGGGCTGATACTGGTCAACCGGCGTGCGTGAGGTTACATAGGGCGCATGGACGATATTTCGCTGGCCAGCACCGCAGCACCGCTGCAGCGCCACAAAACCGTTGCCGTCGATGTTGGCGGCGTGACGGTCGGCGGCGGCGCGCCGATTGTCGTGCAGTCCATGACCAACACTGACACGGCGGATATAGCTGGCACGGTCGCGCAGGTCGCGGCGCTGGCGCAGGCCGGCTCCGAACTGGTGCGTATTACGGTTGACCGCGACGAAGCCGCGAAGGCCGTGCCGCGTATCAAGGAGCAACTGCTCAGGCGCGACATCAACGTGCCGATTGTCGGCGATTTTCATTACATCGGCCACACGCTGCTCGCCGAGAATCCCGATTGCGCGCAGGCGCTCGACAAATACCGCATCAATCCGGGCAACGTCGGCTTCCGGGCCAAGCGCGACATTCAGTTTTCCGCCATCGTCGAAATGGCGATCAAGCACAACAAGCCGGTGCGCATCGGCGCCAACTGGGGCTCGCTCGACCAGGAATTGCTGACGCACCTGATGGACGAGAACGCGAAGTCCGCAAAGCCGCAGGACATGCGCGCGGTGACGCGCGAGGCGATGGTGCAGTCGGCGCTGCTCTCTGCCGCGCGCGCCGAGGAAATCGGCCTGCCGCGCAACCGCATCATCCTGTCGGCGAAAGTGTCGGCGGTGCAGGACCTGATTGCCGTTTATCTCGAACTGGCGAAACGCTCCGACTACGCGCTGCATCTTGGCCTTACTGAGGCAGGCATGGGATCGAAGGGTATCGTCGCGTCGTCCGCTGCCATGGGCATCCTCTTGCAGCGGGGCATCGGCGACACCGTGCGCGTCTCGCTGACGCCGGAGCCGAACGGTGACCGCACGCTCGAAGTGAAGGTCGCGCAGGAATTGCTGCAAACCATGGGCTTCCGGGTGTTCGTGCCGCTGGTCGCCGCGTGCCCCGGCTGCGGGCGCACGACCTCGACGACGTTCCAGGAACTTGCGCGCGACATCCAGAGTTTCATCCGTGACGAAATGCTGGGCTGGAAGACGCGCTATCCCGGCGTCGAAGGGCTCAACGTCGCGGTGATGGGTTGCATCGTCAACGGGCCGGGCGAGAGCAAGCATGCCGACATCGGCATTTCATTGCCCGGCACCGGCGAGACGCCGGCCGCGCCGGTGTTCATCGACGGCAAGAAATCCGTGACGCTTCGCGGGCCAACGGTTGCCGCCGATTTCAAGGCGCTGGTCATCGATTATATCGAGCGACGGTTTGGTACGGGTTCCGGTCGCTCGGCGGCGGAATAGTCCATATCTTCAGCAGGTTATAGGGGCTGTGCGGGAGTGACTCCTGTCACAGACCGACCCCTCCGTAGCTGCGATGAATGAGCCTTGGGAGCGCGTGTTCGCGTTCCTTTGGAGGCGGCCATGATCTCTTCAACGAGCAGCGTCTTTCGTTCCGCGATTGCGGTTGTCGCGCTGGTTGCCGGCTTCGTGGTGCTGTTGCGCGCCGCGAGTGCGCAGGAAGAAGACGGCAAGCTCGATCCGGCGCAGGACGCGGCCTTCACGCAGCGCGTGTTAGCCGCCGTGCCGGGCAAGGACAAGACCTATGCCTGCTTCACCCGCGTCTACGATGCGCCGCATCTTGCCGCGCATCCGAAGCAGAAGGTCAGCGCGATGAAGCTGCTGGTGACGTCGGAACCCGACGAAGAGACAAAGGTTCAGAGCTTCTCATTCCGCCTGGGTCTGGCCTACCGCACTCGGAAAGGCGCGTTCGATTCCAGCGGTGGATGCAGCCACGCCAGCATCGGCGAAGGCACCAAAGGCCAGCCGCGCATTCACTGCTCCGTCGATTGCGACGGCGGCGGTATTTCATTCGGCATGACGCCTGACAACAAATCCGCCATGCTGTACGTCGCGCGCGTGCGCATCTGGCGCGACAATGCACCGGATGAGGAAGCGTCGATGTCGCTCGTCGGCGGCGCCGACGACAAGGTGTTCCGGCTCGACCGCATCAGGCTTGAAGATTGCGCCTCGCTGGTCGAGGATCGCAAGGAGCTGGCGGCAATGCGCAGCGTGGCGAACAAGCGCTAGGCGCTGAGGTTTAAGGAGGCGCTTATGCAGCGACGCAGTTTGCTGGCCGGCACGGCCGCCGCTCTGGGTGGGTTGTTCGCGGTGAAGACCGCGGCGCAGGCCGCGCCTTCGATGCCGGACAAGTCGAAAGTCGTCTATCACCTGTGCGATCTCGACAAGGTGAATTTCGTCCTCGGCAATATTCAAAACCATTTTGACGGCGTCGGCGGACCCGGCAAGGTTTCGATCGCGCTCGTCGTGCATGGTCCTGCGCTGAAATCGTTTCATGCCGCGTCGGCCAATCCTGATGTGAAGGGAAAACTCGCGGGCTTTTCAAAATCGCTGGAACTTGCCGCCTGCGGCAATACTCTGAAGGCCCAGGGCGTGACGGTGAAAGACCTGCTGCCGGGCTTTGTCGCGGTCGAGCAGGGCGGCGTGGTGCGGATCGCGGAATTGCAGTCGCAGGGTTATGTTTATTTGAAGCCCTAAGGCCGCGATTTTCGCGGCCGTTTTAACCCATCGTTACGCATGGAATGGTATCCAAAAAGGATGCCGCAGCCCGTCGCCGTCTTGATGGCCGCCTACAACGCGGAGAATACGCTTAAGCAGGCTGTCGCCAGCCTGCTCGACGATCCGTATCCCTGCCGCATCTACATCGTTGACGATTGCAGCCGGGTTCCTGTCGCTGACGTGATCGGCAGGCACGATCCCGAGCGCATCGAAATCATCCGGCTGGAAAAGAACGGCGGCCCCGCGCATGCGCGCAACGCCGGCCTCGAGCGTATTCTCGAAAACGGCCACGACTACGTCGCGATCATGGACGCCGACGATGTCTCGCATGCCGGCCGCCTGTCCAAGCAAGTTTCGTATCTCGAAAACAATCCCAACATCGCCGTCGTCGGCGGCTGGGAACGCGTGATCGCCGAGAACGGCGATTTCGTCAGTCTTGTCGCGCTGCCGTGCGATCCGCAGATCATTCGCAACAGCCTGTTCGTGAAGATGTATGTGTCGCACCCGACCTGGATGGTGCGCGCCGAGGTGTTCCGCAAACTCGGGCTGTATTCGCTGACATACTACGCCGCGGAGGATTACGAACTGATCCGCCGCATCGCGTCGCACTACGATGTGACGAACATCCCGGAATACCTGATCGACTACCGCATTTCATCGGGCGGCATGTCGGCGAACAACCGCAAGCGTCAGCTTGTCGATCGCTTGCGTATCCAGCTCAGGTATTTCAAGCCGTTCAATCACCATGCGTGGATCGGCATCGCCCGGACGCTGGCGTTGCTGATTGTGCCCGTGAAGCGCAGGTTGCCAGACACGATCTCGCAGGACGCCGCGAAGGCGTTGCAGACGGCTTAGCTCCAACTCTACAGCTTGATCTTGAGCGCGCGCGCCAGTTCGCCGACGATACCGCGCCTGAACAACAGGACGCAGGCGACGAAAATCGTCCCCTGGATGACCGTCACCCATTGTTCGAATGCATTGAGATAGGTCTGCATCGCGATAATCGTGATCGCGCCGACCACCGGGCCGAACAGCGTGCCCAGTCCGCCGACCAGCGTCATCAGGATGACCTCGCCGGACATGGTCCAGTAAACATCGGTCAGCGAAGCAATCTGGAATACGATGGCCTTGGTCGCGCCGGCCATCCCGGCCAGCGTTGCCGACAGCACGAAGGCGACGAGCTTGTAACGCTCGGTCTTGTAGCCGAGTGAAATGGCGCGGGGTTCGTTCTCGCGGATCGCCTTCAGCACCTCGCCGAACGGCGAGTTGATGACGCGATGGATGATGAGAAAGCCGGCGAGGAAGAATACGGCGACCACCGGATACATCGCCATGTGGCTGGTCAGGTCGAAGAGGCCGAACAGCTTGCCGCGCGGCACCGCCTGGATACCGTCTTCGCCGCCGGTGAATTTCATCTGCAGCGCGAAGAAGAACATCATCTGCGCCAGTGCGAGCGTAATCATCGCGAAGTAGATACCCTGCCGCCGGATCGCCAGTGCGCCGGTGACGAGGCCGAACACGGCGGCGGTGGCGGCGCCCGTGAGGATCGCAAGCTCGGGCGTGAAGCCCCAGACCTTCGCGGAATGCGCGGCGAGATAGCTCGCCCAGCCGAAGTAAAGCGCGTGGCCGAACGACAGCAGGCCGCCGTAGCCGATCAGCAGATTGAAAGCACAGGCGAACAGCGCAAAGCACAGCGCCTGCATCAGAAACAGCGGATAGGCGAAGAACGGTGCGGCGATGAGGGCCGCGACCATGACGGCGAAGGCGATGCGTTCGCCGGTTTTGCTTGGCGTGTTGGCGGTGGCGCGCGGCGTTTCCATTATGCCCTCCGTCCGAACAGGCCGGCAGGACGCACCAGCAGCACGATCACCATGATGACGAAGATCACCGTGTTGGAGGCTTCCGGGAAGAACACCTTGGTCAGCCCCTCGATGACGCCGAGGCCGAAGCCGGTGAGAATGGCGCCGAGGATCGAACCCATGCCGCCGATTACGACGACGGCGAACACGACGATGATGAGTTCCGCGCCCATCTGCGGCGATACGTTATAGATCGGTGCGGCCATCACGCCCGCGAAGGCGGCGAGCGCGACGCCGAAACCGTAGGTGAGCGTGATCATGCGCGGCACGTTGATACCGAATGCGCCGACCAGCGCCGGGTTTTCGGTGGCGGCGCGCAGGTATGCGCCAAGCCGCGTGCGTTCGATCACGAACCAGGTGCTGATGCAGACGGTGAGCGAGGCGACGATCACCCAGGCGCGGTAGTTCGGCAGGAACATAAAGCCGAGATTTTGTCCGCCGGTGAGCGAGTCAGGAACGCGATAGGGCAGGCCGGCGGAGCCGTAGAAGTTGCGCGCGACGCCTTCGATGATGAGCGCGAGGCCGAAGGTCAGCAGCAGGCCGTAGAGGTGGTCGAGCTTGTAGAGCCATTGCAGCATGGTGCGCTCGATGATCATGCCGGTGATGCCGACCAGGATCGGAACGATGATGAGGGCCGGCCAGTAGCCAAGCCCGGTCTGCTGCAACAGGATGAAGGCTGCGAAGCCGCCCATCATGTATTGGGCGCCGTGCGAGAAATTGATGATGTTGAGCATGCCGAAGATCACGGCAAGGCCGAGACTCAGCAGCGCATAGAACGAGCCGTTGATCAGGCCGATCAACAGCTGTCCGAACAGTGCCTGTGAGGGAATGCCGAAGATTTCAAACACGAGAATGTCCTGGAAAGATGCCCTGGGAAACTATCCTGGGAAACCGACACCAACACCAAAGAGATGAGGGCGGGCTTTGCGCCCGACCTCCAATTGCGTGTATTTCGCTAGCTCTTGTTGACGAGCGAGCAGCCGCCCTCGGCCAGCGGACGGAAGGCTTCGGCCGCAGGGATGGTGGCGCGGGTCTTGTAGAAGTCGCCCGGATACTTGGACTCTTCCGGCTTCTTGACCTCGAACAGATAGGCGTCGTGGATCTTGCGGCCGTCGGCGCGGATTTCGCCCTTGCCGAACAGGATGTCGTCGGTCGGCATCGACTTCATCTTTTCGGTGATGGCCTTGCCGTCCGGCGCACCGCCCATGCTCTCACGGGCCTTGAGGTAGTGCGTGATGCCGGCATAGACGCCGGCGTGGATCATGGTCGGGAATTTGCCGGGACGTTCCACCTGCCAGCGCTTGGTCCAGGCGCGGTTGGCGTCGTTGACGTCCCAGTACCAGGTTTCCGTCAGGGCAAGGCCCTGAGCGGTCGGCAGTCCGAGCGCGGCAACGTCGCTCGCGAACACGAGCAGGCCGGCGAGGCTCTGGCCACCCTTCACGATGCCGAATTCGGCCGCCTGCTTGATCGAGTTGATGGTGTCGCCGCCGGCGTTGGCGAGGCCGACGACCTTCGCCTTCGATGCTTGCGCCTGCAGCAGGAACGAGGAGAAGTCGTTGGTATTAAGGGGATGGCGAACCTTGCCGAGTACCTTGCCACCGTTCTTGACGACCACCGCGTCGGTATCGCGCTCAAGTGCGTGGCCGAAGGCGTAGTCGGCGGTCAGGAAGAACCATGTATCGCCGCCGGTTTTCACCATTGCCTTGCCGGTGCCGTTGGCGAGCATCCAGGTGTCGTAGGTCCAGTGGATCGTGTTGGCGTTGCACTTCGAGCCGCTGAGGTCGGAGGAGGCGGCGCCGGAAACGATGAACAGCTTGTTCTTCTGGGACGCAACCTGACTGACGGCGAGTGCGACGCCGGAGTTCGGGATGTCGATGATCATATCGACCTTATCGACATCGAACCACTGGTTGGCGAGGTTGGAGCCGACGTCGGGCTTGTTCTGGTGATCGCCGGAGATCATCTCGACCTTCACGTTCGGACGATCCTTGGTGTAGTCGGCAATCGCCATCTTGGCGGCGGCGACCGAGCCGGGACCGCCGATGTCGGCGTACAGGCTCGACATGTCGCTCATGACGCCGATCTTCACTGTGACCTGCTGCTGCGCGTGCGCAGTACCGGCTGCAAGCGCAATCGTCAGCGCCGTCATGCTTATCATTCGTTTCATTTGCATTCCTCCTTGGTTGCTTTTCATTGGGACGTTACGTTTCAGACTCCGAGATAATCGTGCAGCTTCCCGACGTTGGCGTCGAGTTCTGAATTGGCGAATTTATCGATGATCTTGCCGTGTTCCATCACGTAGTACCGATCCGCGACCGTTGAGGCGAAGCGGAAGTTCTGCTCGACTAGCAGGATCGTGAACTTCTGCTCCTTGAGCGCGCGGATGGTCTTGCCGATCTGCTGGATGATGACCGGTGCCAGCCCTTCCGTCGGCTCGTCGAGCAGCAACAGCCGCGACCCGGTACGCAGGATGCGGCCGATGGCGAGCATCTGTTGTTCGCCGCCGGAAAGTTTGGTCCCCTGACTGGAGCCGAGGCGCTCTTTCAGGTTCGGGAACAACTCGAAGATCGCCTCGCGCGACAGGCCGCCCGGCCTGATCTGCGGCGGCAGCATCAGGTTTTCCTCGACATCGAGCGAGGCGAAGATGCCGCGCTCTTCGGGACAGAACGCGATACCCGCACGGGCGATCTTGCGGGCGGGCAGCGAGATCAACTCCTGACCTTCCATCATGACCGAGCCGGTGCGTCTAGCAACGAGGCCCATCACGGATTTCATGGTGGTGGACTTGCCGGCGCCGTTGCGGCCGAGCAGGGTCACGACCTCGCCGGGCATCACGTCGAAATCGACGCCATGCAGAATGTGCGACTCGCCGTACCACGCCTGCAGGTTGTTGACGGAGAGGAGCGGCGCGCGGGCTGCATGGGTCACGGATTGGGGATCAAGCATGCCCGGTCCCCATGTAGGCTTCGCGCACCTCCGGGTTGGTCGATACGGTGGCGTAATCGCCTTCCGCCAGCACGCGCCCGCGTGTCAGCACGGTAATGCGGTCGGAAAGATGCGACACGACGCTGAGGTTATGCTCGACCATCAGCACGGTCCGGTTTGCGGAAACGGTCTTGATGAGTGCGGCAATGCGATCGATGTCCTCGTGCCCCATGCCGGCGGTCGGCTCATCCAGCAGCAGCATTTCCGGATCGAGCGCAAGGGTCGTTGCGATCTCCAGCGCGCGCTTGCGGCCATAGGGCAGTTCGACCGCCATTTCATGAACGAATGACGACAATCCCACGTCGTCGATCAATGTCAGCGCGCGCTCATTGAGGCCGTCGAGCACTTTCTTGGAACGCCAGAAGTCGAACGAGCCGCCGCGCTGGCGCTGCAAGGCGATGCGGACATTCTCCAGCACGCTGAGATGCGGGAACACCGCCGAAATCTGGAACGACCGCACCACGCCAAGTCGCGCCACGTCCGCAGGTGACAGCGCCGTAATATCGCGGCCCTTGAACAGGATCTTGCCGCGGGTCGGATTGAGAAACTTTGTCAGCAGATTGAAGAACGTCGTCTTGCCCGCGCCGTTCGGGCCGATCAGCGCATGGATGGTGCCGCGCGCGACTTGCAGATTGACGCCATTGACCGCGACAAAGCCGGAAAATTCCTTGGTGAGGTCCTCCGTCGCCAGGATAATGTGCGCGTCAACTTCCGAACTCATGTAACTCATCTCACTCAGAACGCCGTCCAAATCCCATGGCCGGCAAGATAGGCCGTGTTGAAAAGATTCAGCGATGCGGCTTATGGCCGCCGTGGGTATCGACATGTGCGGGCGCTGCGAACTTCGCCTTGCGCACGCTTGCAGGATTGGCCTTTGGCAATCCCGTTACCGGGCCACCCTTGATCGTGACACGTTCCATGTAACGGCGCTGCGGATAGTAGTCGTGAACGGCGTAATGCTGCGTCGAGCGGTTGTCCCACATGGCAATCGTGTGCGGCTGCCAGTGGTGGCGGTGCTGATATTCCGGCACCAGCGCCTGATGGAACAGGGTGTCGAGCAACTGCCGGCTCTCGCGTTCGTCCATGCCGTCGATGCCGACGGTGAACTGCGGATTGACGAACAGCACCTTGCGCCTCGAAACCGGATGAATGCGCACGACCGGGTGAAGCTGCGGCGGATACTGCAATTCGAAATGCTGGAGGTTCTTGCGTTCCTCCTGGCTCTTTCCGAACAGCGGGCGAAACGGCTTCATGTCATGAATGCCCTCAAGCCCGGAAATATACTGCTGCATCTTCTCGGAGAGGCCGTCATAGGCGGCGGCCATGCTTACGAACATGGTGTCGCCGCCGACTGCGGGGACTTCCTTGGCGCACAGGATGGTCGCCATCGGCGGCTCGGCGCGGAATGTCTCATCGGAATGCCAGACGTCGGTGCCGAACGGCGGGGTATTCTCGTCGTTGCGGAATTTGATCAGTTCGGGCGCGTTCTTGCCCTCGTTGGGCGCGAACGGATGAACGGTGAGTTCGCCGAACCGGCGGCCGAAATCCATCAGGTTGGCGGAGGAAATGTCCTGGTCGCGGAACACGATCAATGCGTGTTCGACCAGTGCAGCGTCGATGGCTTCAAATTGTTCGTCAGACAGCGGCTTGCGCAGGTCGATGCCGGTAATCTCGGCACCCAGGTTGACGCCCGTGCGGGTGACGACGACGCCGGCGCGCTCGGTGCGCAGTGGCCGGCTGGCCATGCCATCGACGTGCTTGTTCATGTGCGCCGCCTGCCTCCGGTAGCCGGCTTCTGGCGAGCCGGTCTGTCGGTCATCGTAGCCCGGATGGAGCGCGGTGGAAATCGGGAGTATGCTCCCCTCAGCTTCGACTTTCTGCCAATATTTAGGGCCTGTCGGGGGAGCGCGTGGCGGTTTTCCTCAAAAAGCCTTGATGTGTTGGTGACCTCTCTCCAGCGGCGGCCCTACCATTGATGCGTGATTTCAGCGGTCAGCACGGCAGATGAACGCGATTCTGATCAAGATGTTCGCGACCGCGCTGACGCTGAGTCAGGTGACGGCGACCCCCGAGCAGGTAAAAACCCAATTCGACCCGGTTACGGACCGGGAAGCGGTGGCGCAGGTGTTGCGCAACGGCTGCACCCACATGCGCAAGGCGTTCGATGTTGAAGACCTCAACCTCGATGACCTGATCTCGACCGCCATGGACGATCCCAAGACGGTCACGGGCGACGTCAAGGCGTTCAAGGGCCTCGACTTCAACGACCTCTTCACCGCCTACAAGCAGTTCTGCAAGAACGAAACGGTTGCGAACTCGCCAATCGATCTGGGCGAAGTCATCACCTTCTACAACAAAGCGCTGGTCGATCTGCCGGACGACTCCAGACTGAAAAGCCTGCGGCCATCGGGCGCCTATACCGTTCTTGACGGCAAGGGCGCGCGCTTAACCGAAGTGTTCGACGCCGACAACCGCCGCGTCTGGGTGCCGCTCTCGGATATTCCGGAGGACGTGCAAAAGGCATTCGTCACCGCCGAAGACAAGCGCTTCTACCAGCACAAGGGCGTTGATGAGCGTGGCATCATCCGCGCGTTCATTTCAAATCTCGGGTCGCCGGGAAGGCCGCAGGGCGGCTCCACCATCACGCAGCAGGTCGCCAAGAACCTGCTGGTCGGCGACGACGTGACCTACGAGCGCAAGATCCGCGAAATGATCATGGCGTCGCGCATGGAGCGCGTGCTGTCCAAGAACGAAATTCTCGAACTTTATCTCAACGCGATCTATCTTGGCCGCGGCTCATGGGGCGTCGAGATGGCTTCGCGCAGCTATTTCGGAAAGCCGGCGAAAGAACTCTCGCTCGGGGAGGGCGCTTTGCTGGCGGGCCTCGCCAAGGGGCCAAACTATTTCAACCCGGAGCGCAATCCGGAGCGTGCCCGCGAACGTCTTGGCTATGTGCTGGGCCGCATGAAGGCCGACGACGTCATTTCGGATGCGCGGCTGAAAGAAGCACAGGGCAAGCTGCCGCCACTCGTCGCGCTGGAGCGCGTGCGCAAGGATACAGGTTTTCATTTTGTCGATCAGATCGCGCGTGAAGCCAGGACGCTCGGCGTCGAGGCACTGACGACCGGCGCCGCGGTGGTGCGTTCGACCTTGCGGCCGGACATTCAGCGCGCGGCGGAGCTGGCATTGCAGGATGGGCTGGCGCGTTACGAGACCAGCAGTGGCCGGGCGCGTTTTCGTGGGCCGGAAGCCAATCTCACCGACGCCATCGCCAAGATCGGTAGCGCAGCGGGTAAACCGGCGTGGCAGCAGGCGCTTGAAGCAGCGCGATTGCCGCTCGCCGATGTGCACTGGACCCCTGCGGTCGTGCTGGGTATCGGCAAGAGCAAGGACGGCGGCTTGCGTGTCGGCCTTGCCGACGGCCGCACCATGCCGCTGTCCGTGCCGGCTTCGGCGAAGTTGCAAGTCAATGACGTCGTTTATGTCCGTGTCTCGGATCGCGGCAAGAACGGTGCGCGTGCGGAACTTCGCATTCGTCCCGATGTGCAGGGCGCGGCCGTCGTGCTCGACAACAACACCGGGGCGATTATCGCCGTCGCCGGCAGCTTTTCCTTTTCGCTGAGCCAGCTCAACCGCGCGACGCAGACCCAGCGCCAGCCAGGTTCCACGCTCAAGCCGTTCACTTACCTCGCCGCGCTGCGCAAGGGTCTGCAGCCCAATACGATGGTGCGTGACATGCCGGTTACGCTGCCGCCGATGTCTTCCGTCGGCGGATATCCCAGCATCATCTCCGATCCTTACGACAAGGATGCGTGGATGCCGAAGAACTACAGCGGCGGTGGCGGTGGTGTCATGACCATGCGGCGCGCGCTGGAGAATTCGAAGAATCTTGTCACCGCCAACATGCTCAATGGCCCGATTGATTACTCGCCGCAGGAAAGCCTCAAGCGGGTGTGCGAACTCACGCAGGAGGCGAAAGTCTACAAGGACTGCGTGCCATACTATCCCTTCGTGCTGGGCGCGCAGCCGGCGCGGCTTGTCGATCTTGCCGCGTTTTATGCGGCGATTGCGACCGAGGGCGCGCGGCCGGCGCCGCATGTGATCGAGTCCATCGAGCAGGGCGGCAGCACGGTCTATCGCAATACCAACCAGACGACGTGGCTCGGCAGCGGCGACCGCGTGGCGTTCTACCAGCTCAAGAGCATGCTGCAGGGCGTGGTCGCGCGCGGCACCGCCAACGCGATGCGTAATCTCTCGCCCTACGTTGGCGGCAAGACCGGCACCAGCGACGACGAGAACGATGCCTGGTTCATCGGTTTCACCAATGAAGTCACCATCGGCGTCTGGGTCGGTTACGACAACGCCGAGGGAAAGCGCCGCACGCTCGGCTCCGGCATGACCGGCGCCAAGGTCGCCACGCCGATCTTCGAGCCGATTGTCGAGGCGGTCTGGAAATCCTACGCCAGCCGCACGTCGCTTTCCGCGCCATCGCTGGTGGCCGGGCGGCAGATGGCCGCCGTTGCAATCGAATATCATTCCGGCGCGCCGGTGCCGCCGCAGGCGTTAAATGCTTTCACCGAATATCTGCGGCTCGATCCGTCGGGCCGTGTGTTCGACACGCAATATAACGTCGTGTCGCGCGAGGAAGCGCAGTACGGCAACGGCGCCTATGAGCTGGGCGCCGACGGCGATCTTTCCGGGCCTTATGCGAGCCGTTCAGGTGTGTACGTGCCGCAGGGGCTGATCGTGCAGGAGGGCTCGATCTATGCCGCGCCGCAGGAGCGGCGGGGTCTGCCATTCGGGGGATTGTTCGGCGATCCGCGTGATTACGAGCAGCGCGAAGTCGGCCGCCAGCGCCAGCGCCGCGTCGATCCGGATTACTGGATCAATCGCTTCCAGACGAATTGATTGCCGGGCTCGCGGCGGATCTAACCGGGATTGCTTCGTCGGCCGTTGGCCTCCTCGCAATGACGGCGATCTCACATCTTCAGCTTCAACAACCGCTTCGCGTTGCCGCTCATCAGCTTTGCCTTGTCTTCGGCGCACAATGGCACGGTCTTGAGCCATTCGGTGCCGGTGGTGTTCTTCACGAACGGCCAGTCAATCGAGAACATGATCCGGTCGATGCCGAGTTCCTGCATGGTGCAAAGGAGCGCCGGGTTCGAGAAAAATCCGCTCGTCGTCACCGAGAAATGGCTGGAGAAGGTTTCGCGGAACTGGACCTTGCTGCCGCGCGACAGGGCTTCGTCCATGCGCGCGATCAGGAACGGGATGCCTTCGCCGAGATGGCCGAGGATGCATTGCAGGTTCGGGTGCTTCTCGAACACACCCGAGAGCACCATGCGAATGGCGGTCGTCGCAGCCTCGACCGTGAAGCCCCAGCCGGCGGAAAGGATCGCGGGCGCGACCTGGACGTATTCTTTGTAATACTTATCGACAACGACCTGCTGCGGCGCGGCCGGGTGGAAATAGACCGGCACGCCGAGCTTTTCGGCGCGCTCGAAGATCGGCCAGAACCGCTTGTCATCGAGAAACACGCCATTGGCGAGGCCATGCAGCATCGCGCCATGGAAACCGAGCTTGGTGACGCAGCGCTCAAGTTCGTCGGCGCCTTCCCTGGCGTCATGGGTCGGCACGGCGGCGAAGGCGCCAAAGCGTTTCGGATGCTGCTGGACGGCCCTGTGCAGCCGGTCGTTGACGCCTTGCGTCATCTTCAGTGCGATCTCGGCCGGCAGGTTCTGCGCCGATGACGCGCCATGGGAAATGATCTGATAATCGACGCCGGCCTCGTCCATTTCCTTCAGGCGGAGTTCGCTGAGGTCATAAAGGCGTTCTTCCAGCGCCGGGGCGCGGATGATGTCACCGCCTGCATAGGTGCCAACCAATTCCTTGTCCCAGTAGTGCTCCTCCAGTGCGATCACCTGTGGTCGGCTTTTCTCAACCATGACGTCATCCTCCCGCGCACAATTTCTAATTGTTAACCAGTTTTTGTCGCCCCACCGCGCAATTTACCCCGCGCGGACAGTATCGCTCCTTAGCAGACGACCAGAGGGGTGGCGAGGCCCGGCATGGCATTTGCGATGTGCAAGGAAATGCCGATGCGGCGTCCCATTCCGGGGCGCCCGTAACTCATAAGGGGCCGCCCAATGGGCGCTTCGTTGCAAAACGGTACACCGCGCATCGACTGGGTCGATTGCGCCAAGGGTCTGTGCATCGTCATGGTCGTCATGATGCACTCGACGCTGGGCGTCGAGGATTATGCCGGCCGTCAGGGCTTCATGCACGCCGTGGTGGAATTCGCCAAGCCGTTCCGCATGCCGGACTTCTTCCTGATCTCGGGTCTGTTTCTGGCGCGCGTCATTGACCGCGACTGGCGGACCTATCTCGACCGCAAAGTCGTTCACTTTGCCTATTTCTACTTGCTGTGGGTGACGATCCAGTTTGCCTTCAAGGCCCACACGCTGGCGCCGGGCGGCGGCGTCACGGGCGTTGCCCTGCTTTATCTCGAAGCCTTCATCGAGCCGTTCGGCACGCTGTGGTTCATCTATCTGCTGCCGGTGTTCTTCGTCGTCACCAAGGCGCTGCGCAATGTTTCGCCGGTGGCGGTCTGGCTCGTCGCGGCGGCGCTTGAAATCGCGCCCATCGATACCGGCTGGACCGTGATCGACGAATTCGCCGGGCGCTTTGTCTATTTCTACACCGGCTACATCGCGGCGACCCGCATCTTTGCCTTCGCCGACCAGGTTGCTGCGCACAAGGTGCGTGCGTTGATCGGGCTTGAGTTCTGGGCCGTCATCAACACGATCCTGGTGATGGCCGGCCGCGCCGACATGCCCGTGGTGTCGCTGCTGCTCGGGCTTTCGGGCGCGATGGCGGTTGTTACCGTTGCGGTGCTGATCTCACGGCTGTCGGCATGCGAGCCGGTACGCTACTGCGGCGAGAACTCCATCGTGATCTATCTGGCGTTCTTCCTGCCGATGAGCGTGACGCGTACCGTGCTGCTCAAGACGGGTCTGGTTCCCGATGTCGGTGCGATGGCGCTGATTGTCACGCTCGCCGGTATCGTGGGAGCGCTCGCCATGTGGTGGAGCGTGCGCCATACGCGGCTTTCATTCCTGTTCGAGCGTCCGGAATCCTTCAAGTTGCCGCGCCGCCCGGCCTATTCCATGCAGCCTGCGGAGTAATTATCCCCGCCAGGCATGGGCGGGGATGAATCTTGGTGCAGACAGTGATATTGCGGTTTCTCATTCCTGCATGAGAGCCGCATGTCACCAGCGTCCAAATCGAACAATCTGAAAAAAACCGACCACGTCTTTCTGGTCGATGGTTCCGGCTATATTTTCCGCGCCTACCATGCGCTGCCGCCGCTGACCCGCAAATCCGACGGATTGCAGGTCAACGCGGTACTCGGCTTCTGCAACATGCTGTGGAAGCTCTTGCGCGACATGAAGCCCGAGGACAAGCCGACGCATCTTGCCGTTGTGTTCGACAAGTCCGAAAAAACCTTCCGCACGACCATGTACCCGGAATACAAGGCGCACCGCCCCGATGTGCCCTCGGACCTCATTCCGCAGTTCCCGCTGATCCGCGAGGCAGTGCTCGCCTTCGATATTCCCTCGCTTGAACAGGCTGGCTTCGAAGCCGACGACCTGATCGCGACCTATGCGCGCGAGGCCTGCGAAGCCGGTGCGCGCTGTTCCATCGTGTCATCCGACAAGGACCTCATGCAGCTCGTGAACGACTGCGTGACGATGTACGACACGATGAAAGACAAGCGCATCGGCCGCGCCGAGGTGATCGAGAAATTCGGCGTGCCGCCGGAGAAGGTCATCGAGGTGCAGGCGCTGATTGGCGATACCTCCGACAACGTGCCGGGCGTGCCGGGTATCGGCGTCAAGACCGCGGCGCAACTGATCGGCGAATACGGCGACCTCGAAACGCTGCTGAAACGCGCGGGCGAGATCAACCAGGACAAGCGACGCCAGACCCTGATCGACAATGCCGAACTTGCGCGCATCTCCAAGAAGCTCGTCACGCTCGACCAGCATGTGAAGCTCGACGTGCCGATGGCCGACCTCGCAGTCCACGAGCCGGAATACAAGCACCTCGTCGCGTTTCTCAAGGCGATGGAATTCAACACGCTGACGCGCCGCGTCGCGGAATTTGGCGAGATCGACGCCGCGCAGATCGAGGCGGATCAGAAGCTGACCAGCGGCACGGCTTCTGTTGCCAAGGCAGCGGATACGCTGTTCCCGGATGCGCCTGCGCAGACCAGGAAGGGCAACGAGAAAGCGCCCGCCAAAAGCGGCAATGGCACCTCAACTCCCGGCGATGCCGGCCTCGGCACGGCGCAGGCTTTTGCAGCCGCACGTCGCGAGGCCGCGAGCAAATCCAAGATTGATCGCTCCAGGTACGAGATCGTCCGCACTGTCGAGCGGCTGAAAGAATGGATCGCACGCGCCTACGATATCGGCTTTATCGCCTTCGATACCGAGACCACCAGCCTCGACCCGATGCAGGCGGAGCTTTGCGGCTTCTCCTTGAGTGTCGCGCCAAACGAGGCCTGCTATGTGCCGCTGATGCACCGGCAGGGTGGCGATGGCGGCAAAGGCGGCCTTTTTGCAGGTGAAATCGCGCCGGACCAGATCAAGGAGAAGGAAGCGCTCAAGCTGCTCAAGCCGCTGCTTGAAGACGTCTCGGTCCTGAAGATCGCGCAAAACCTCAAGTTCGATGCGCAGATCTTCGGCGTACGCGGCATCGAGGTGCGCTCCTGCGACGACACCATGCTGATGTCTTACGTGCTGGATGCGGGCCGCAGCTCGCACGGCATGGACCCGCTATCCGAGCGCTATCTCAATCACAAGCCCATTCCCTTTAGTGAAGTCGCCGGCAGCGGCAAGTCACAGGTGACATTCGATTGCGTGCCGGTCGAGAAGGCCGCCGAATACGCCGCCGAGGACGCGGACGTGACCCTGCGGCTGTGGACCGTGCTCAAGCCGCGCCTCGCCGCCGAACGCATGTCCAGCGTCTACGAGACGCTGGAGCGCCCGCTGGTGAATGTGCTGGCGCGCATGGAGCGGCGCGGCATTTCGATTGACCGTCAGGTGTTGTCACGCTTGTCCGGCGAATTCGCGCAACGCGCCGCAGGACTTGAAGCTGAAATCCAGGAGCTTGCCGGGCAGCCGGTTAACCCCGGAAGCCCGAAACAGCTTGGCGATGTCCTGTTCGGCAAGCTCGGTCTGCCGGGCGGCACCAAGACCAAGACAGGCGCATGGGCCACCGGCGCTTCGCTGCTGGAAGACCTCGCCGAAGCCGGCCATGTGCTGCCCCAGAAAATTATCGACTGGCGGCAGGTCTCGAAACTCAAATCGACCTACACCGATGCGCTGCCGGGCTATGTTAATCCGCGCACCCACCGCGTTCATACGAGCTACGCGCTCGCCGCGACGACGACGGGCCGGCTGTCATCGTCGGAGCCGAACCTCCAGAACATTCCCGTACGCAACGAGGAAGGCCGCAAGATCCGCCGCGCCTTCATCGCCGACAAGGGACACAAGCTCGTTTCCGCCGACTATTCCCAGATCGAGTTGCGGCTGCTCGCCGAGATCGCCGATATTGCCGCGCTGAAAAAGGCGTTCAAGGATGGCCTCGACATCCACGCCATGACGGCGTCGGAAATGTTCGGCGTGCCGGTGAAGGACATGCCGGGCGAAGTCCGCCGCCGCGCCAAGGCGATCAACTTCGGCATTATCTACGGCATCTCGGCCTTCGGCCTTGCCAACCAGCTCGGCATCGCGCGCGAGGAAGCCGGCGCCTACATCAAGAAATATTTCGAGCGCTTCCCCGGCATCAAGGACTACATGGAAGAGACGAAAGCCTTTGCGAAGAAGAACGGCTATGTCGAGACGCTGTTCGGCCGCAAATGCCATTACCCCGATATCGTGAATTCCAATGCCTCGATCCGCGCCTTTAACGAGCGCGCCGCGATAAACGCGCGGCTGCAGGGAACGGCGGCGGATATCATCCGCCGCGCGATGGTGCGGATGGATGAGACGCTGGAAAGCAAGAAGCTCTCCGCGCAGATGCTGCTGCAGGTCCACGACGAACTGATCTTCGAAGTGCCGGAGAAGGAAGTCGCCAGGACCCTGCCGGTGGTGAAGCAGGTGATGGAATCCGCACCGTTCCCGGCGGTATCGCTGTCGGTGCCGTTGCAGGTCGATGCACGGGCGGCGGATAACTGGGATGAAGCGCACTAGCACCGGATCGTCATGGCCGGGCTTGTCCCGGCCATCTCGATAAGGGACGCATAGTGCCTGCCTAAGCGGGATCGCCGGGACAAGCCCGGCGATGACGAGCGGAGAGGTTGGCTACCAATCGCCTTTGATGTTAGCTACGCAAGCATTGATTCATAGCGAGTATTCATATGTCCAGCCCCGCCCGATTGCCGACAGATCAAGCCAACTCCCGTGCCCGCCTTGCCGACATCATCTTCAAGCGTTCGTTCGGGCGGGGCGAGATCACGCTGGCGTCTGGCCGCAAGAGCGATTTCTATTTCAACCTCAAGCCGACGATGCTCGACGCCGAGGGTGCGGCGCTGCTCGCCGAACTAACGCTCGACGCGCTGGCGAATGACAAGATCGACTATGTCGGCGGGCTTGAAATGGGCGCGGTGCCGATTGCGGGCGCGATTGCGCAGTTGAGCTTTCTCAAGGGCAAGCCGATTTCCGCGCTGTTCGTGCGCAAGAAGCCGAAGGAGCATGGCGCGAAACTGTCGGTCGAAGGGCTAATGAAGGGCGAAAGCCTCAAGGGCAAGCGCGTGGTGGTCGTCGAGGATGTGACGACGACCGGCGGTTCGGCCATGAAGGCGGTCGAGGCCGTGCTGGATGCCGGCGGCGAAGTGCCGTTCGTGTTCACGATGGTGGATCGTCAGGAAGGCGCGACGGAATTCTTCGCCGAGCAGAAGATGCCATTTCGGGCGCTGTTCACGGCCAAGGAATTCCTGAGCCGGTAATTCTTGCTGTCATTGCGAGCGGAGCGAAGCAATCCCGGTCAGGATGAGGCGGAGCGTCAACCACTCACGCGTTCGGCGTCGGCCTTGCGCCGCGAAATGACGTGACGATAGAGCGTTTCGATCTCAACCGCCGCGCGTTCGCGCGAAAATTGTTTCAGATCATATTTCAAGCGATGCCAGCCTGATGCTGCAGCTTCTATCAGGTTTCCCGCCAGCGCCACGTCGTCGCCGATCTCCGACCACAACACCCGCTTGTCTGTGACGAATTCGCTGGGGCCCTGCGTGCGCGTCAGCACGAGGGGGCAGCCCGCTGCCATGGCTTCGAGAATGGCAAGCCCGAACGGCTCGAATTGCGCGGAACTAACAAAGGCGTCGAAGGCGAGATACCACGGCGCGACTGTCGCCTGCGCGCCGGCGATGAAAATGCGCGTGTCACCCGCCGCAAGCCTTTCGATCTCTGCGCGCTGTGGGCCGTCGCCGACGATGACCAGCCGGACCTTTTCGTCGCCGCGCGGGAACACCAGACTGAACAGTCCGACGAGCCGGACCATGTTCTTTTCGGGCACCAGCCGTCCGACGCTGCCAAACACATAGGTCTCGTGATCGGTCTGCCATTCATCGCGCAGGCCCGTGACCTGTTCCTTGGTGGTGTCGAGGATTGCGTCGGCGACCGCTTCCGGCAACCAGTTGTGTACGGTGGCGACTTCGCCGGAGAAGTTCTCCAGCGTGGCGCGCTGCCAGTCCGCAATGCAGACGATGCCGTCGCAATCGCCCGCCTCACGCGCGGCGTAGGAAATATGCAATGTCGTGATGTGCGGTATGCCGAGCTTTTGCGCCTTCCGGCCAACACGCCGCCCCGCCGGATTGAGATGCGTATGCACGACATCGGGCCGGAAACGGCGCAACGCCCCCCAGGCAAACAGGCGCTGCAGGAACGCCGGCGCCCACGACGGCAGCGACGACAGGCGCATGGTGCCTGCGCCAACCGAATTTGCCTCGGCGACAGCCTTGCGCATCCCGCGCGCGCAATCCGACCACGCATTCTGGATCAGCACTTCGACATCGTGGCCGCCGCGCGCCTGCGCGACCGCAAGCTCGGCGCAATAGCGTTCGCTTCCGTAAAACCCTTCGCTCAGGACGGCGTGCAGGATTTTCATCAAATTTTCTCAAAGCCGCGCAGCGCCATGAAGTGTGACGCCGGCTACTTTCGATTTCGTTTCTTCTTTGATGCAGTTTTTCGCGATGCTTTCTTCGCGGCTTTTTTCGTTGTGCTTTTTGGCTTCGCGGCCTTCGTTTTGGCCGCCGCGGCCTTGGCTGGTTTGGTCGCCGTTGCCGGCAGGATGGCAATCGCCTCGATTTCCAGAAGCGCGCCTTCGCGCGCCAGTCCGGAAATCTGGATCGTCGTGGAGGCCGGGGGATTAGGGCCGGTGAGGTATATGCCGCGCGCCTCGCGCAGCAGCGGCAGGTGCTTGAGGTCCACGAGATAGTTCGTGGTCTTTACGACATCCTTGAATGTTGCGCCGACTTCGGCGAGCGCGGCCTTGAGGTTTTCGTAGACCTGGATCGCCTGGGCGCGAAAATCGCCGGCCTGTCCGACCACCTTGCCGCCGACGTCCATGCCGAGCTGTCCGGCGATGTAGACGATACGGCCCGGCCCCGTCGCCTCGACGACATGGGTGTAGCCGGGCGGTGCCGAAATGGTCTTTGGATTGATAAAACGCAAATGCGACGCCATCAATGCCTCCCTGGTGCCGCGCCGGTGTGGCGTGGTCGCGTCGCAATATAGCGATTTTTCGAACAGGTGGCGCGATTGCTTGCATACCCGCGGTTGACTACGCTTGCGTTCAACTTGGGGGAAGCTGGATTGGACGCCTCATCTTCGATTGAAATTGCCAAGCACACATTGCTTTCCGGCGGGATCATTCTGGCCATCGGCACGGCTGCCGGTCTGTTGGCACAGAAGATAAAAGTTCCAGATGTCGCCATATTCCTGATCGCCGGAATAGCGATTGGTCCGGCAGCGCTCGGGTTGATCGACATCAAAGCCGATTCGGCGCTGAACCAGATCATCCTTCTGTTCGGAGCGAGTTACATCCTTTTCGACGGTGGCGCGGCGCTTCGTTTTAGTGTCCTGAAACAGGTCTGGATTACGATCGTCGTGATCGCTACGGCGGGCGTTGTCATCACGGCGGCGATTACAGGCCTTGCCGCATACTACGTGCTCGGCGTTCCCTTTATTGTGGCTCTGCTGCTCGGCGCCACGCTTGCTTCGACAGATCCGGCGACGCTGGTTCCCATTTTCCGGCAAGTCCGTATTCGCGATCGCGTGGCGCAAACGGTCATGAGCGAGTCGGCGTTCAACGACGCCATGGGAGCGATCGTTACTTTCGGTGTGCTCGCGGTAGCGATGGGAACCGGCGAGTTCTCGTGGACCTCATCATTGTTTGACCTCATCAAGCAGTCGGTCATTGGGATCGTTGCAGGCGCCGTACTCGGGTATCTCGGGGCGCTGCTGATCGCACATGAACGATATGCGTTCCTTACTGAATATGCGCCGATCGTGACGCTGGTGGCTGTGCTTGGCGCTTATTTTGCCGCGGACGGTTTGCAGGCCAGCGGGTTCATGGCGGTTTTTGTTTTCGGCATCGTGCTCGGAAACAAGGACGCTTTCGGCTTTGCAATGGAAGAAGGCGAGGCCAGGAAACTCGAACACTATGTGGCGACCACCGCGTTCATCATGCGCGTGCTGATCTTTATCCTGCTCGGTGCCCAGGTCGATTTCGGTTTGATAAGCCAATTTCTGCTGGGTGGCATCGCTGTCGTCGCCATTCTCATGCTGATCGCGCGGCCGGCGACTGTATTTTTGTGTGCGCTTCCCGACAGGCGCGCGCGATGGACGTTCAACGAGATGCTGTTCATGTGCTGGACACGGGAGACGGGCGTTATCCCGGCGGCGCTTGCCGGTCTGCTGCTCGGGATGAAGGCGCCGGGTGCCGAGACGATCGCGGCGGTCACGTTTATCGCCATTCTCATGACGATCCTGATTCAAGCGCCGACGACGAAATGGCTTGGAAAAAGGCTCGGACTTCTGGAAGAATCGAAAGCGCTTTAAGCGCGCGGGTTCCCGCCAGGCCGAGGCCCGTCACCTCGATGTGTGGTGGCGATATTTCCAGGCGCGCTATTTTTTAATCCGGCTGCGCGCCCTTACATCATTTTTCACGGATTGCGGCGACACTCCGGCGGTCGTGGTACGCGCGTGCTGCGACGCGTCGTGTTGCGTAAGGGTTTGTTCACCATGCCGGGCCGCCGCTGGAAGTGCGTATGTTGTGTGGCGGCTGTTTTGCTTTCGCTGGGCACAGGCGTGGCCCGTGCCGAAGGTTTCCTTGAATTTTTGTTCGGCAAGTTCAACGACAGCTCCTGGCCATCCACGCGTACATCCACGCCCGCCGCCAGCCGCCCCATCACGCTGACCGTGCGCCCGCGCAGCGTCAATTTCGCCCGCGGCACGGTGTTCTGCGTTCGCATGTGCGATGGCCGTTATTTCCCGATTCAGCGCAGCGCCGCCGTCCAGCCCTCGAAAATCTGCAATTCGCTCTGCCCGGCTGCCAGGACCAAGGTGTTTGCCGGTTCCGAGATCTCGCGCGCCGTAGCCGCCGATGGCAGTCACTATTCCGGACTCGACCAGGCGTTTCTGTACCGCGAGCAGACCGTGGACGACTGTAGCTGCAACGGCATAACGAACTACGGGCTGGCGTCGATGGATGCCCGCGAGGACCCGACCCTGCGTGCAGGCGACCTTGTGGCGACCCCGGCCGGGCTTGTGCGGTCGGTGGCGAGACCTAAAGAACTGCCCAGATCGGCGCTGCATGCGGCTTCCGGGCGCGACGACGACATCGCCACGGGTTCGTCGCTGCCGCTCGGCATGCGTGGACATGTTGCGGATAATCCGCAGCTACGCCGCAGCGGCCCAGGCGATCTTTTGCCGATTGCCGTTCCGCTTACGATTCCAGCGCGCTGACAATCGTCTGGCCGAGCGCCAGCGAACTGGTCAGGCCGGGCGATTCAATTCCGAACAGACAAACCAGCCCGACAACGCCGTGCTCTTTCGGCGTATCGATGATGAAATCGGCGGCGGGCTCGCCCTTCGCCGTGATCTTCGGGCGGATGCCGGCATAGTCCGGCACCAGTGAATTGTCGGGCAGGTCGGGCCAGTAGTCGCGGATCGACGCATAGAACTGCATCGCGCGTGCGGGATCGACTTCGTAATTCTCCGTCTCGATCCACTCCACATCGGGGCCAAACCGCATCTGGCCTGCAAGGTCGAGCGTGACGTGGGTGCCAAGGCCGCCCGGCACCGGCGCGGGATAGATGAGTCGCGTGAACACCGGCTTGCCGGAGTATTTGAAGTAGTTGCCCTTGGCGAGCACATGCCGCGGCACACGTTCCTGCGGATAGCCCTCCGTCATCTTGCCGAGTTTTTGCGCGCCGTGCCCGGCGGCATTCACGACGGCGTCGAACTCAAACGTGCCCGGCTCCTCGCCGCCGAAATGCGCCTCGAAGCCGTTGCCCTTGCGCACGATGCGCTCAACCGGCGTGTTGAGCGCGACCATGCCGCCACGATCCTCAAGGTCGCCGCGCAGCGCCAGCATGTACAGATAACTGTCGATGATGCCGGTTTCCGGCGAATTGAACGCCGCAACGCAAGATAGCGCGGGTTCAAGGCGCATGGCCTCCTCGCGCGTCAGCATCGCAATGTTCTCGACGCCGTTGACCTGCGACTGCTTGAAGATCTTTTCAAGCACGGGGACGTCGGCTTCCTTGTTCACGACCTGGAGCTTGCCGACCTTCTTGTGCGGTACGCCGTGGGATTCACAATAGGCATAGAGCAGCCGCCGTCCCGGTACGCAGTGGACTGCGCGGTGCGAGCCGGTCGGATAATAAAGTCCGGCGTGGATTACTTCGCTGTTGCGCGACGAGGTGCCGGTGCCGATGGCATTGGCGGATTCCGCGACAATGACATCGTGGCCCTTCATCGCCGCCTCACGCGCAGCGGCAAGCCCGACGACGCCCGCACCGACAACCAGAACCTGCATGAGAAGCCCTTATTTTACGCTATCGTATCGCCGGGTGCGACAGTGCCGGCGGCGATGACTTCGCCGTAGATGCCGCAGTCCATGTGACCGAAGTTCTTTTTCAAATCTTCCGGAATAGTAAGATCGCGCGCGCCGGTGTCAGGATCGACGTTGGTCGCTGGGCAGCGAACAATACGTTTGACGATCTTCAGGCGCGCGGTGTTGCCAATGGAAATCTCGCCGTCGAGCAAATCGAACTCATGCCACGCGGGCCAGCCGGCGACATAGAGGTTAGCGCGAAAGCGCAGCGGATTGATTTTCGTAGCCGTGGCTTTTTCGAGTGCGGCGACTGACGCGAGATAGACAATCGACACGACCTTTTTCGAGACGTCCGAAAAACTGTGGCCGGGGCTGCTGAGAATTTTTGGCGGGCCGTGAAGGTCGTCGGCAGAATAGACGGCGAAGAAATCTTCAATCGCCTTGCGACCTTCCGCCGTTGCGAGGCTGCCGCGGGCGGCTTCCCTGCCACCTTTGTGGACAGTGAAAACCCCGGTCGTATCGTCATAGCCGGTCTGGAGTTCTGCCAGCCGCTCGTTCTTCATCAGCATCAGGAAACGGGTTTTCGGGAAATACGATGGGGCTGCCGGATCGAAGCCCGAAGGGCCGTTCTCGATGGCGTAACGCCGGTCGGCGGGGAGTGTCTTGCCGACCAAAAGCGCGACCGAGGATAGCCGTTCGGGCGACAGGCCCTTCACGGGATAACGGTAAATCGCATCGATTTTCGCAAGCGTCATCGGATAGGTCCCAAGCCGTCACTTCCTTAACTGTCGTAGCGGGAAACGCCAAGCCAAAGGCGGATTTTGTATCGTAACCCCTTCCGTTTGGCCCACGCACGCCTACATTCTCCCCGTCGGTGCCTCAGCGCGGTTTCCGGTTGAGTTGCCGCGGAATCTGGATGTTCCGGCCGTGCCATCTTGGGCGGCGGGTACAGGCTGAGGAAGAACCGAATGAACCTTGAGAAATATACCGAACGTACCCGCGGATTCGTGCAGTCCGCGCAAAGCCTCGCGTTGCGCGAAGGCCATCAGCAATTCTCCACCGAACATCTCCTTAAAGTTCTGCTCGACGACCCGGAAGGTCTTGCCTCCGGACTGATCGACCGCGCCGACGGCCGCTCGCGCGAGGCGCTGGCAGCGGTCGAGGCCGTGCTGAAGAAGCGCCCGAAGGTCGAGGGCGGCGGGGCGGGACAGCTCTACCTCGATCCGGGTCTCGCGCGTGCGTTCGACGCCGCCGAAAAGGCCGGCGAGAAAGCGGGCGACAGTTTCGTCACCGTCGAACGGATGCTGCTCGGTCTGGCGCTCGAGAAGGATACCGAGGCCGGAAAGATTTTGGCCAGGGCCGGACTGACGCCACAGAATCTCAATGCCGCGATCAATGAACTGCGCAAGGGCCGCACGGCCGACAGTGCATCGGCGGAAAACGCCTATGACGCATTGAAGAAATATGCCCGCGACCTGACGCAGGCGGCGCGCGACGGCAAGATCGATCCGGTCATCGGCCGCGACGAGGAAATCCGCCGCACCATCCAGGTGCTGTCGCGCCGCACCAAGAACAATCCGGTGCTGATCGGCGAACCCGGCGTCGGCAAGACGGCCATCGTCGAAGGGCTGGCCCGGCGCATCGTCGATGGCGACGTGCCCGACAGCCTGAAGGACAAGAAACTGCTGTCGCTCGATATGGGCTCGCTGATCGCTGGCGCGAAGTATCGCGGCGAATTTGAAGAGCGTTTGAAGGCGGTGCTGCAGGAAGTTACGTCTTCTGCGGGCGGCATCGTCCTGTTTATCGACGAAATGCATACGCTGGTCGGCGCGGGCAAGGCGGATGGTGCAATGGATGCGTCGAACCTCCTCAAGCCCGCTCTGGCGCGGGGCGAACTGCACTGCGTCGGCGCCACGACGCTCGACGAATACAAGAAGCACGTCGAGAAGGATGCTGCGCTGGCGCGGCGTTTCCAGCCGGTGTTCGTGCCGGAGCCGACTGTCGAGGATACGGTGTCGATCCTGCGCGGGCTCAAGGACCGCTACGAGCAGCACCATGGCGTGCGTATCACGGATTCCGCGCTGGTCGCGGCCGCGACACTGTCGAACCGCTACATCACCGACCGCTTCCTGCCCGACAAGGCGATTGACCTTGTCGATGAGGCGGCGGCCCGGCTGAAAATGCAGGTCGATTCCAAACCGGAAGAACTCGATTCCATGGACCGCGAAATCGTGCGGCGCAAGATCGAGCAGGAGGCGCTCAAGAAGGAAACCGATTCCGGATCGAAGAGCCGTCTGAAGACGCTTGAAACCGAACTGAAGGATCTTGAAAAGCGCTCCAGCGATCTGACTACCCGCTGGCAGTCGGAGAAGGCAAAACTTTCATCGGCGCAGAAGCTCAAGACCGACCTCGACGCACTCAAGATCGAACTGGCGAACGTGCAGCGCACGGGCGAATACCAGCGCGCCGGCGAGCTTGCCTATGGCCGCATCCCGGAACTTGAGAAGCAGCTCAAGCTGGTCGAGGACTCGGAAGCCAACGGCGAAATGCTTGAGGAAGCCGTCACCGCCAACCACATCGCGGGCGTTGTCTCGCGCTGGACCGGCGTGCCGGTGGACAAGATGCTCGAAGGCGAGAAGGACAAGCTGCTGCGCATGGAAGACGAGATCGGCAAGCGTGTCGTCGGTCAGTTCGAGGCGGTGAAGGCGGTCTCGACCGCCGTGCGCCGCTCGCGCGCCGGCCTGCAGGATCCGCACCGTCCGATGGGTTCGTTCATGTTCCTTGGGCCGACCGGCGTCGGCAAAACCGAACTGACCAAGGCGCTCGCCGAGTATTTGTTCGACGACGAGACCGCGCTCGTGCGCCTCGACATGTCGGAATACATGGAGAAACACTCGGTCTCACGGCTGATCGGCGCGCCGCCGGGCTACGTCGGTTATGATGAGGGCGGTGCCTTGACCGAAGCGGTGCGGCGCAGGCCGTATCAGGTGATCCTGTTCGACGAAATCGAAAAGGCACACCCGGATGTTTTCAACGTGCTGCTGCAGGTACTCGATGACGGCCGTCTGACCGACGGGCAGGGCCACACCGTCGATTTCCGCAATACGTTGATCGTGATGACCTCGAACCTCGGCGCGGAAATCCTGGTGAGCCAACCGGAAGGCGAGGACTCCAGCGCGGTCAAGGATCAGGTGATGAACGTCGTGCGGGCGAACTTCCGGCCGGAATTTCTCAACCGCGTCGACGAGATCATCCTGTTCCATCGCCTGCAAAGGAACGAGATGGGGCGTATCGTCGATATCCAGATAGGCCGCCTGCAAAAGCTGCTGGAGGATCGCAAGATCACCATCGGTCTCGATGCGGCGGCGCGCGACTGGATCGCCGACAAGGGTTACGACCCGGCCTACGGTGCGCGTCCGTTGAAGCGTATCGTGCAGAAGTCGTTACAGGATCCGCTTGCCGAGATGATCCTCGCCGGGCGGGTGAAGGACGGCGACAATATCGATGTGTCGGCGACCAAGTTCGGCCTCACGTTCAACGGCAAGGTTGCTGCGGCGGCGTAATGAAGTCGCTCGTGTCCCGGGCGATTGAAGCGAGGGCATAGCCCGAGCGGAATGAGACCCGGGATCCAGCGCAATAAATCTTCAATCCGTATTGGAGCCCTGGGTCCCGGATCATCGCGCGCGAAGCGCGCTCGTCCGGGACACGCAGCGTTGCGTGTGGTTACCGCCCCGCGCCGGCGACGTTGCCGGCGACGCGTGCCGGGGCTTTCGTCATCATGCCGTCGAGCCGGTCGCGTTCTTTCTCGAAGTCCGCGAGGATCGGGCCGTCGAGCGCGCGGCCGCGCGGCAGCTTGATGCGCATCGGATCGACGAAGCGGCCGTTGACCAGAATTTCGTAGTGGACGTGCGCGCCGGTCGAGAGGCCGGTCGAGCCGACGAAGCCGATGAGCTGGCCCTGGCGCACTTTCTTGCCCGGCTCCATGCCGCGCGCGAAGGCGGTCATGTGGCCGTAGGCGGTCTCGTAGCCGTTGGCGTGCCGGATGCGGATGTATTTGCCGTAACCCGATTCCCAGCCGGCCTTTTCGATTTCGCCGTTGCCGGAAGCGTAGATCGGCGTCCCCATCGGTGCTGCCCAGTCGATGCCGGTGTGCATCTTGGTATAGCCGAGGATCGGATGGTGGCGGGCGCCGAAGCCCGAACGCATGATGCCGTCGGCGACGGGTTTGCGGACGAGAAACTTTTTCGCGCTCTTGCCGGTCTCATCGTAGTAGTCGATGGCGCTGTCGTCGGTCGTCACGAACTTGTAGAATTTCTTGACTTCGCCGCTGACATTGAGCGCCGCGAACAGCACATCGGATTTGGCGGGAGCGTTTTCCTCTTCGCCGCTGAACAGCACTTCAAACGAGTCACCGGGCTGGGTCTTGCGCTGGAAATCGACGTCGTAGGAGTAGATGCGGATCAGGTCCTCGATGACGGCGCGCGGAACCTGATTGCGCAGCGCGGTCTCATAGATGCTCTGGTAGAGGCGGACGCCGGTGCCGTCATCTTCCTCGTCGTCGTCCTCGCTGCTGCTGGCGACCTGCGTTTCGGCGCTTTGCACATCGACCGGCACGTAGCGGCCGACGTCGGAGAGCGCGACGACGGCTTCGACCGCGCTGT
This sequence comes from Hyphomicrobiaceae bacterium, assembly GCA_947472885.1. Taxonomy (GTDB): domain Bacteria; phylum Pseudomonadota; class Alphaproteobacteria; order Rhizobiales; family Xanthobacteraceae; genus CANJBX01. The sequence goes on along the minus strand of CANJBX010000021.1, from coordinate 2,195 downwards.
CGCCGCCGACGATCACGCGGACGGGCTGGACGCGGCCGGTCGCCATCGAGATGAGGATGCGCAGGCGCTGGCCTTCCTTGAGGCCGTTGTTGTCCTTGCCACGGGCCCCGAGGACGGCGGCGATTGCCTTGATGTCGGCAGGCGTCGCGCCGAGATCCTTGAGGATGCCCGAGATGTTTTCGTTCTTTTTGACGGTGATGAGCTTTTCGTTGCTGCTGGTGGCGCTGCCGGCCTGGCTCGCGGTCTTCGGCAGCGTCGTGATGTTTTCCGCGGTGATACGCGTCTCGAAACCGGCGTAAGGGTCGATTTTACCTTCGGCCGCATAGGCGAGCTTGCCGGGCAGCTGGACGTCGGGCGCCATCGGATAGCCGGCTGGCGCCGCGCTGGCGGTAAAACTCGCGGTTTCGCGCACGCGCGCAATCACGTCGTCGAGCGACACCGATGCGGCGATCCTGGCGCGGCCCAGCAACGGCGAGAGGTCGCGTGTCACGAACGAGACTTCGGCGTTGGGTTCGGCGGAATCCTGTTCCGGTGTCTGGACCGGCGTGGAATCGCCAAGCATCAGCTTTTGCGGGTTGAACGCCGGCACATTGGCGGAAAGGTCGCTGAGCGAGAGCGCAAGGTTCGACGAGACGCGCACGAACGGCCGCACGCGCACGACTTCGCGATCGCCGACCTTGGCGGTGGTCGAGATACGAATGATATTGCGCGCAGAATTGATTTCGCCGCTCGAGGGCAGGCGGTCGGACTTGCGGGAGATTGCGGTGAGGCGTTCGCCAATGCCGACCAGCGAGCCGCGCAGGGCTGTTTCGAGCCGGTCTGGGACGGCGGCGAAGTTGGCCTCGCCGTCGAGGGCCGCGAATACCGCGCCGCCCATCAGCGCCGCGCCGCAAAGACCTGTCAAAATCGTGCCTGAAAACCACTGGACCGAGACGCGGCGGCGATCGACGCCCGTTTTCTCGCCGTCCCCCGACAGCGGCGGTTCATCGCCGAGATCGAGGGCAACGGAAGCTGCCGACCAATTTGATCCGCGCAGTCTAGCGTGATCCAAAATTGTGTCCCCTGCGCTTGCACCGGCAGCGCCCAAGCGCGGCGTACGGGTGCAATGGCATCCTGTTAAAGGTGGGCGGGCCGAAATCCCCAAAGCCCGCGTTTACTTATCGGCAGTTGTTCCACGATGCCGCGATGCCTATCTACAGTCAACGAGAGAGGCCCCCGGCAGCGTGGTTTAGCTGGTGACTTCGGTTAACGCGGTTCCCGTGCGCCTAGTAGATGATTTCCGCAGTCCAATCGTCGGAAAATTATGGCTTGAGTGCGGCAGCGTTAGTGATTGAGTTACCTTTGCACAGTGCGATGCAGCGAAAACCCAAATAAAATGGGACTTTTCATAGTGCGGCGCAAAAAGTGCCCAATCGGCGCGAGATTTTCGATCATCGGTGTTGACAAGCCTGAAGGCCGGGAACTATAACCCCGCCACTGACGTGCAGACGCCTTCGCGCGGCCGCACTTCATCGAAGCTCCTCATTTTCATACGGGGACATGGCCTCCGGCCTTAGGTCGGAAGCTTGAAATTTCGACGGTCCTTCAGAGACCCTGAAGGGTAGAGACCTTACGAATTTGGAACCTCAGTTCCGGGCTGTTTGACAATTAAATCGGAAGAAAGAGAAACGTGGACGGCGAGGTCCTTGCGGATCGCTTTCCTAGAAGGGGCAACCCTTCGACGGAGCGATCATGGAAGAGACTTGGCGGTCTATACGTTTCAAGGTTTTCTACATTGCCTGATCGTGCAAACGGTCAGACGTGTAGGGACCTCGTCAAACGTGATGTGACTGCCTGGATTAAATCTTCAAACATGAGAGTTTGATCCTGGCTCAGAGCGAACGCTGGCGGCAGGCTTAACACATGCAAGTCGAGCGCCCCGCAAGGGGAGCGGCAGACGGGAGAGTAACACGTGGGAACATACCTTTTGGTTCGGAACAACTGAGGGAAACTTCAGCTAATACCGGATAAGCCCTTACGGGGAAAGATTTATCGCCGAAAGATTGGCCCGCGTCTGATTAGCTAGTTGGTGAGGTAACGGCTCACCAAGGCGACGATCAGTAGCTGGTCTGAGAGGATGATCAGCCTCATTGGGACTGAGACACGGCCCAAACTCCTACGGGAGGCAGCAGTGGGGAATATTGGACAATGGGCGC
>CANJBX010000020.1 GCA_947472885.1 Hyphomicrobiaceae bacterium | reverse complement strand
GACCCACATCCATTCCCGTCTTTTTATGATTCTTGAGCAGATCTTGGCCCAGGGGGCGCCGGTTCCTTTGGATGTCGAAGTTCCCAATAGCACCCTGATTTCAGTAGAAATCTGAGCCCCCGATCGGTTTTTTCAACATCCTGTTAAAGGGGTTATCGCACCGTATAACCAAATCAACTTTTACTGGCCGACCAAATTGCAATAGCGATGTCTTTGATCGGGTCGATTGCATCCGCACTTTTTGACCAGTCAGCTTGTCTGATTCCGACGCATCCAACCAAGCAGCACGAGCGTGCGTTGCAGTAGCAGCAACAAGCATCAGGCCCGTAACTATCCTAGCAAAATGCATATCGCCACCTTACGGCAAATCGCCATGGGCTGTTCTCACGCGCTTGTTAAGATCACGCAGGCCATCAATTTCCAACCAGCAGCTATTGTCGGGGCATCGCGTCGTGGGGTCAAATAGCGGGTTACACGCCCAGTCGATGCCACCCGCCCCCGCGCTTGACCGCGCTTGCCGCAGGTGCCATCCCAAATAGTCCATTTGTGCCGAGTAAAACACCTATGACCAGTTCCGCGCTGCCCGAATTACCCGCGTCGCTCCACGCCGAACGGCAAGGCGAAATCGACATCCTGCGGCTCAACCGCGCGCAGAAGCGCAACGCGCTCAATGACGAAATCGTGCTGGGACTTGAGGGCTTTTTCAACAAGCTGCCGGATGACGTGAAAGCCATCGCACTGCATGGCGCGGGCGATCATTTCTCCGCCGGCCTCGACCTGTCGGAACTCCGCGTCAACAGCGTGACCGAAGGCGTCCATCATTCGCGGTCATGGCATCGCGTGTTCGACATCATCGAATTCGGCCGCGTGCCGGTGGTCGCCGTGATGCATGGCGCTGTTGTCGGCGGCGGGCTGGAACTGGCGGCAACTGCGCATGTGCGCGTTGCCGAACGCTCGACCTTCTATGCGCTGCCCGAAGGCATCCGCGGCATTTTCGTTGGCGGCGGCGGATCGGTGCGCGTGCCGCGCCTGATCGGCGTGTCGCGCATGATGAACATGATGCTGACCGGGCACACCTATAACTCCGAGGAAGGCCAGGCGCTCGGCCTGTCGCACCACATCGTCGATAATGGCGCGGGCCTCGCAAAGGGCATCGAACTCGCGACCAGGATCGCGACCAACGCACCGCTGACCAACTTCGCCGTCATGCACGCCCTGCCGCGCATTGCCGAGCAGGACCGTTCTTCCGGCTATGTGATGGAAGCCCTGATGGCCGCCATCGCCGGCGGCGACGAAGCCGCCAAGAAGCGCGTCACGGACTTCCTGGAAAAGCGCGCCCCGAAAGTGTCACAGAGCTAAGACGGAAGCGTCCGGGAGTTGATAATGGCGCAGGCCGCACAAGACATTACGGACAGGACCAAACCGCCGTTCCGGCCGGTGCGGCTTGGATCGCGCGACTGCATCATCGAGCGCAAGGACGACGGCACGGTCTACCTGCGCTCGCCACACAAGCTGCCGGCCTATCCGCAAAGCATCACGCAATGCCTCGTGGACTGGGCCGGGCGCACGCCTGACACCGTCTACATGGCCGACCGCGTCGACGGCGCATGGCGCAAGACAACTTACGCCGACACGCTGGCACGCGTGCGCCGCATCGGCACCGCATTGCTCAAACGCAAGCTGTCGCCGGAGCGCCCGATTGCCATTCTTTCCGGCAACGAACTTGAGCATCACTGGCTCGGCCTCGCCGCCATGCACATCGGCGTGCCCTATGCCCCGATATCGCCAGCCTATTCGCTGATCTCCACCGACTTCGCCAACCTGAAGCACATCTTCGGAAAGATCACGCCGGGCCTCGTGTTCGTCAACGACGGCGCGAAGTTCGCGCGTGCCATCGAACAGATCGTGCCGGCCGACGTTGAAATCGTCGTGCTGCGCAATCCGCCCGCCGGGCGCAAGGTCACGCTGTTTTCCGAACTGGAAAACGAACCGGCGACCGCTGCAGTCGATGCCGCCTTCGCCAAGGTGAATGCCGACACCATCGGCAAATTCCTGTTCACATCGGGCTCCACCGGCCAGCCCAAGGGCGTCATCAATACCCAGCGCATGATGACGTCCAATCAGGCGATGATCCGCGCTGCCATGCCCTACTTCGAGGATGAGCCGCCGATCGTGCTCGACTGGGCACCGTGGCATCACACCGCCGGCAGCAATCACGACGTTCACATCGTCCTCTACAACGGCGGCACTTTCTACGTGGACGAGGGCAAGCCGGTGCCCGGCGCCATCGAAGCCACCGTGCGCAACCTGCGGGAAATTTCGCCGACCTGGTATTTCAACGTACCCAAGGGTTTCGAGGCGCTGCTGCCCTATATGCAGAAAGACGAAGCACTGCGGCGCACGTTCTACAAGGACTTGAAAGTGCTTTGGTACGCCGCAGCGGGCGTCTCGCAATATGTCAGCGATGAATATACGCGGCTCGCCGTCGAGACCATCGGGCAGCGCATTCACTTCCTCACCGGCCTCGGCTCGACCGAGACCGCGCCCTACGCCATTGGGCGCACCTGGGAAAGCAAGCGCGCCGCCAACGTCGGCCTGCCGGGCCTCGACACGGAAGCCAAGCTCGTGCCGAACGACGGCAAGCTCGAACTGCGCGTGAAGGGGCCGAACATCACGCCGGGATACTGGCGTGAGCCGGTTCTCACGGCAAAAGCCTACGACGAAGAAGGGTTTTATCGCATCGGCGATGCCGTTGCGTTCGAGGACCCCAACGATCCGGGCATGGGCCTCGTGTTCGACGGCCGCATTGCCGAAGACTTCAAGCTCTCGACCGGCACCTGGGTTTCGACCGGCCGGCTGCGCGCCCGCATGATCGACCTGTTCGCGCCCTACGTACGCGATGTCGTGCTGGCCGGGCCGGACCGCGACGACCTTGGTGCATTGATCTTTCCAGACATCGACTCCTGCCGCATGCTTGCGCCCGACGTGAAGGGCGAGGCCGCGGCGGTGATCGCCGACCCGCGTGTGCGCAAGGAATTCCAGAACCGTCTCGCGGTGCTGACGAAAGAGTCCACCGGATCGTCGAACCTGATCGCCCGGATGATGATTATGGCCGATCCGCCGTCGATGGACGTCGGCGAAGCGACCGACAAGGGCTCGATCAACCAGCGCAACGTCCTGCGGCAGCGCGCGGCACTGGTTGATGAACTTTACGCCGCGACGCCGTCGCCGCGCACGATTACACTGAAGACCAGTTTGTAACTCCACTCGTAGCAACGGAACCCACGACCATGAATCCCAAAGGACATGCAGCACTCGTCACCGGCGGCGCTTCCGGCCTCGGCGAAGGCACCGCCATGAAACTTGCCGCCGCAGGCTGCAAGGTCACGATCCTCGACATGAACATGGATCTCGCCCGCGCCGTCGCCGCCAAGATCGGCGGCCACGCCGAACCGTGCGACGTGTCGGACGAAGCCTCGACCGTCGCGGCGCTCAATGGTGCGACCGCGAAATTCGGCGTGCCGCGCATCCTCGTCAACTGCGCCGGTATCGGCGGCGCCAAGCGCATCGTCGGCAAGGAAGGCCCGATGCCGCTCGCGCATTTCCAGAAGATCGTCAACGTCAACCTGTCCGGCACGTTCAACGTCACCCGCCTGTTCGCCGCCGACCTGCAGCACGAGCCCGCGCTTGAAGCCGGCGAACGCGGCATCGTCATCATGACGGCGTCGGTCGCAGCGTTTGAAGGCCAGATCGGCCAGGCCGCCTACGCGGCATCCAAGGGCGGCATCCGGGCGCTGATCCTCCCGGCTGCACGCGAATTCGCGCAGTTCGGCATCCGCGTCAACGGCATTGCGCCGGGCATCTTCAAGACGCCGATGATGGCGGGCATGCGCGATGACGTGCAGAAGAGCCTCGCGGAAGCCATCCCGTTCCCGAAGCTGCTCGGCACGCCGGAAGAATACGCCATGCTGGCGTTGCACATGGTCGAGAACCGCTACCTCAACGGCGAACTGGTCCGCCTCGACGGCGCGATCCGCATGGCACCGCGCTAGTTTTCTTCACCCTCCCCCTCCAGGGGAGGGTGAAGCGCCCGGATCGCAGACTTAATTTGCTGCACAAAAAAATAGTTGAGGGAGCAATAACGATGTTCACCAACAAGCGCCCGTACCGCATCGAGTGGCAGGACTGCGATCCCGCCGGTATCGTTTTCTATCCGCGCTACTTCGCCATGTTCGACACTTCGACGACCACCCTGTTCGAGAAAGCGCTTGGCATGCGCAAGCGCGACTTCATCAAGCACTATGATTTCGTCGGTTATCCGATGATCGATACGCGCTCGAAATTCCACATTCCCGGCATCTTCGGCGACGACGTGGAAATCCAGACCGCCATCACCGAGCTTGGACGCTCGAGTTTTTCCGTCGAACACAAGCTGATGAAGGACGGACAACTTGCGGTCGAAGGTTTCGAAAAACGCGTCTGGGTGGGCAAGGACCCCGCCAATCCGGACCGCCTCAAGTCCAAGCCGCTGCCGCCGGATGTGGTTGAAAAGCTCTCCAAATCTGTCTGATCTGCCCTGCTCTTGACACGCCGCCGCCGCCATGGCCCCTGCCGTGGCCAACGGCGGCATTCTTGCGTCAATTAAAACTCCCCGGAGGAACTCCATGCGTCTCGACGCCTATACCCACTACATCCCCAGCAAATTCCTGGAGCGGATGAACAAGGTCGCCGGCGACCACAAAGACATCGGCAAGCGCATGCGCGGCATCCCCGCGATCTATGACCTCGACGTCCGCAAGAAGGTCATCGACCATTTCAAGGACAAGGACTACGCGCAGATCATCTCCTACGCGATGCCGCCGATCGAGCATTTCGCCAAGGGCGACGAGATCCTTGAATATCTCAAGCTCATCAACGACGGCTTCGCCGAACTCTGCGACAAGGAGAAGGACTACTTCCCCGGCTGGATCGCGCAGTGTTCGCTCGCGATTCCCGACGCGACGATCAAGGAAGCCGAACGCGCCATGAAGATGGGCGCGCTCGGCGTGCAGATCTACACCAACGTCAACGACGGTCCGATCGACGGCCCTGAGTACCAGCAATTCTGGGCGCGGATGAACGAACTCAAGTGCCCGATCTGGGTCCATCCGACGCGTGGCGCCAACCACACCGACTACATCACCGAGAAGAAGTCGCTCTACGAAATGTGGTGGACGTTCGGCTGGCCGATGGAAACCGCCGCATTCCTCGCCCGCATGATCTTCTCGAAGAACATGGACAAGTATCCGGACCTCAAGCTGATCCTGCATCACTTCGGCGCCATCATCCCGGCGCTGGAAGGCCGCGTCGGCTACGGCATGGACCAGCTCGGCAACCGTACTTCGGAAGAAGATTATGTCGCGCTGCGCAACAGCCTGAAGAAGCGCATCCTCGATTACTTCCAGAAGGGTACCTGGGTCGATACCGCGACGTTCGGCGGCAAGGGCGCGATGCTCGCCGGCCTCGAGTTCTATCCGCACGAGAAAGTCATCTTCGCGTCGGACTGCCCGTTCGATCCGGAAAAGGGCACGCTCTATATCCGCGAGACGATCCGCATCCTCGACGAAATCGACATGCCGAAGGAAAAGCGCGAAGACATCTACTACCGGAACTTCGAAAAGCTCGTGGGCAAGAAGTTCGTCAAGTAAGCGCGCCAGCCTCGATTACCTTCAAGACGCCTGCGGGATCGCTCCCGCAGGCGTTTTTTATGCGCAAAGCGCCCACAAACCCTGTGAGTCTTGCCCGCAAAACCTGAAACACCGGGCCTGATCTGCTAGGTTCCCGGCATCATGGATGCAGCCCGTTCCATACCTCTGGACGAACCCACCCCGGCCGTCGCGGATACCCGCGTCACGCCGATGATGGAGCAGTACGTCGAGATCAAGACGGCCAATCCGGGCTCGCTGCTGTTCTACCGGATGGGCGATTTCTACGAGCTGTTCTTCGAGGACGCCGAGATCGCCAGCCGCGCACTTGGCATCGTGCTGACCAAACGCGGCAAGCACCTCGGCAAGGACATTCCGATGTGCGGCGTACCGATCCACCGCTCGGACGAATACCTGCACAAGCTGATCGCGCTCGGCCACCGCGTCGCGGTCTGCGAACAGCTGGAAGACCCGGCGGAGGCGAAGAAACGCGGCCCCAAGAGCGTCGTCCAGCGCAATGTCGTGCGGCTGATTACGGCCGGCACGCTGACCGAAGACACGCTGCTCGATGCCAAACGCAACAATTACCTGCTGGCCATCGTACGTGCGAAGACTTCCGCACCGAACGATGCCGGACGGTTTGGCCTTGCGGTGATCGATATTTCGACCGGCGAGTTTCGCATCACGGAGTGCGACGCGATTGGACTATCCGCCGAGATCGCACGGCTGGAGCCAGGCGAGATCATCGTTTCCGACGCGCTCTACAGCGACCCCGAACTGGTGCCGCTGCTGCGCTCGCTCACCGCGGTGACACCGCTGGCGCGCGACATTTTCGACAGTGCAACCGCTGAGCGGCGCCTCGCCTCTTACTTTGCCGTCGCCACCACCGATGCCTTCGGCACGCTGTCGCGGCTGGAACTCACTGCCGCCGCCGCCTGCATCACCTATGTCGAGCGCACGCAGCTCGGCAAGCGCCCGCCGCTGTCGCCGCCGCAGCGCGACGCGCAAGGCGCTGCAATGTCGATTGATGCCGCCACCCGCGCCAACCTCGAATTGATGCGCACGCTCGCAGGCGAGCAGCGCGGTTCGGTACTCAATGCCATCGACCGCACCGTGACGTCCGCCGGCTTCCGCACGCTGGCGCAGCGCCTCGCCTCGCCGCTGACCGATCCCGCCGCGATTGCCCGCCGCCTCGACACCATCGACGTGTTTGTGGCGCAGGCGGCCTTGCGCGCCGATACGCGTTCGCAGCTTGCCGCCGCGCCCGATATTGCGCGTTCGCTATCTCGGCTGGTTCTCGGACGCGGAGGCCCGCGCGACCTTGCGGCCATTCGCGATGGACTTTATGCGGCAAAGGAACTTGCGCAAAAGCTTTCGGCACTGCCGAATGCGCCAGCGGAAATCGCCGACGCCATCCGCGCGCTGAAACAGCCTGACGCCGGCGTAACGAATGAACTGTCCGCGGCGCTTGGCGATGAACTGCCGTTGTTCAAGCGTGACGGCGGCTTTGTCCGCGCCGGCTATGACGCCACGCTCGACGAGATGCGCGCGCTGCGTGACGAATCCCGCCGCGTGGTTGCCGCGCTGCAGGCGCGCTACGCCGAAGAGACCCAACTGCTCGCACTGAAAATCCGCCACAACAACGTGCTGGGTTATTTCGTCGAAGTAACCGCGCAGCACGGCGACAAGCTAATGGCAGCGCCATGGAACACGACGTTCATTCACCGCCAGACGCTCGCCGGTCAGGTGCGCTTCACCTCGACCGAACTCGCCGACCTTGAATCGAAGATCGCCAGCGCCGCCGACCGCGCGCTTGGGCTTGAACTCGAAATCTTCGAACGTCTCTCCGGTATCGTCACGGCGATTGCCGAAGACATCAAGGCCGCCGCGCAGGCGCTCGCAATCATCGACGTAGCCGCATCGCTGGCGACGCTGGCTGTCGAACGCAGCTATGTACGTCCGGTCGTCGATGACAGCCGCGATTTCCTCATCAAGGGCGGACGCCACGCCGTCGTCGAGCAGGCCATCGACCAGCCTTTCGTCGCCAACGACTGCGATCTGTCGCCGTCCGAGCGCAAGGGCACGGGCCGCATCTACATCATCACCGGCCCGAACATGGCCGGCAAATCGACCTACCTGCGCCAGAACGCGATCATTGCCGTGCTGGCGCAGATGGGCTCATTCGTGCCGGCGCAAAGCGCCACCATCGGCGTCGTGGATCGGCTGTTCTCGCGCGTCGGCGCGGCGGACGATCTGGCGCGCGGGCGTTCGACCTTCATGGTCGAGATGGTCGAGACCGCCGCGATCCTCAATCAGGCCGGCGACCGCTCGCTGGTAATCCTTGACGAGATCGGCCGTGGCACCGCGACCTTCGACGGCCTTTCGATTGCCTGGGCGACCATCGAACACCTGCATGAGACCAACCGCTGCCGCTCGGTGTTCGCCACGCACTTCCATGAACTCACCGCACTGGCCGCACGCCTGCCGCGCCTGATGAACATGACCGTGCGCGTCAAGGAATGGCAGGGCGAAGTCGTGTTCCTGCATGAAGTGATGGCAGGTGCGGCGGACCGCTCCTATGGCATTCAGGTGGCGAAGCTCGCGGGGTTGCCGAACGCCGTGACCGAACGTGCGAAAATCATCCTCGCCGAACTCGAGGCCGAGGACCGCACCTCGCATACGCGCAAGCTGATCGATGACCTGCCGCTGTTCGCCGCCGCGCGGCCAGTAACGCCAAACGGCATGGATGACGCGCCCAATGGGCTTGCCGTCGCGCTGGCGGCGATCAACCCGGATGAGCTGTCGCCGCGCGAGGCCATGGAAGCGCTTTATGCGCTGAAGGCCAAGGCGGCGGAGAGGAAGTAACTCTTTCTGTCATGGCCGGGCAAAGCCGTCCAAAGGACGGCGTCGCTTCGCTCGCCTATGCCCCGCCATCCCGATAAGGGGCACACCTTGCCCTCCTAAGCGAGATGCCCGGCACAAAGGCCGGGCATGACGAGGATAGAGCCTGCGATGACGCTTAAGCGTCTACGCCCGCTTCATCTTCACTTCGACCGGCGGGCCGGACTTGATCGTCTGATAGACGACGCAATAGCGCTCGGTGAGCTTGAGCAACTGGTCGAGTTTTTCCTGCGGCTCGTCGGTGTCCACATCGAACGTCAGGCGGATCTGCGCGAAGCCGACCGGCGCTTCCTTGTCGACGCCGAGCGTGCCGCGAAAATCGAGATCGCCTTCCGCCGAAACAACGCCCTTCTTCAGCGTGATGCCGAGCGCGGTCGAAACCGCCTTCAGGGTCACGCCAGCACAGGCGACCAAGGCCTCAAGCAGCATGTCGCCGGAGCAGAGCTCCATGCCTGAACCGCCCGTCGCCGGATGCAGGCCCGCGACCGCCAGTGCGCGGCCGGTCTCGACCTTGCAGGCGATGCTCTGGTCGTCGAGCGCACCCTTGGCTTTCAGCGTAATGAACGCAGCCTTGGCGTCGCTCTTGTATTTTTCCTTGATCGGCGCCTGCATCGCGCGCAGTTCATTGGCGTCCATTCAACTCACTCCTTCGTTCAACGGTCAGGGTGTCAACACCAGACGCCCGATCACATTCCCGGCGCGCAGGTCTTCCAGCGCGCTGCCGGCGGATGTAAGCGGCCTCGTCGCCACTGGCAATGCCGGCGCGCCTTTTTGCCGGATCAGTTCCAGCAATTCCTTCAATTCTCTGAGACTGCCCACATACGATCCCTGAATTGTGATCGCCCGGAGCGGAAAAACCGGCGTCGAGAGCGTGATATCGCCGCCGAACAGGCCGACGACGATGAGCCTGCCGCCCTTGGTAAGAATATCGCTGCCGAGCTTCACGGTCTGCGACGAACCGACAAGGTCAATGGCATTCCATGCGCCGCCGTTGGTCAGCTTCACGATTTGCTTAACGGCATCCTCGGCCTTGCCGTCCACCGCAGCCATCGCCCCGGCCTTCAGCGCGGCCTCGCGTTTCGCCGGGTCGATGTCCACGACGATCGCGCCCAGGCTTCCCATTGCCTGGGCGAGCGAGAGGCACATGAAGCCCAAGCCGCCCGCGCCGATGATGACCAGCAGTTCGCGCTGCAACGCCGCGCCGAGTTTTTTCAGCGCGCCATAGGTCGTGACGCCGGAACACGCGAGCGGCGCGGCGTTCTCCGGCAGCAGGCCATGAATGTCGAGCAGATAGCGCTCGTGCGGCACGATCACATGGTCGCCGTAGCCGCCATTGGCAAACACGCCAAGGAATTTCGGCTTGCCGCAGAGTTGTTCTTCGCCAGCCTTGCAGACGTTGCAGGTGCCGCAGCCGATCCATGGAAACACCAACCGCACGTCGCCGACCTTCACCCCTTTGACATCAGGCCCCACGGCGGCGACTTGGCCGACGATCTCGTGACCCATGGTGAGCGGCAGTTTGATGCCACGATCCAGCAGGTTCATGCGCTTGCCCGCGCCCATCTCGTAGAAGCCGTCCCAGATGTGCAGGTCACTGTGGCAGACGCCGGCAGCCTTGACCTTGAGCAGCACTTCGCTGCCCGCGGGCTTCGGCGTCGGGCGCTCGCTGCGTTGAAGCGGCGCGCCGCACTGGCAGACGTCAAATGAAATCATGGCTTATTCCTCCGCTGGGCTTTCTGCCTCAGTCGCGAACGGAATCCTCTGCTTTGATGGATGCGCGGGTCAAGCCCGCGCATGACGAAAGTGGCAGCAATTGCCTCAGTAGGATGCGCCGCCGATGACCTTGACTTCAGTATCGCTGGTGACGGCGCTGCGGTCGAGTGAACGATCGAGCGCCGCCATCACGCGCCGCTTGGCGAAGTCGAATGCCGCCGATTGCCGATCGCGGGGACGCGGCAAATCGGTGATGACCTCTTCCTGGATGCGGCCCGGCCGTGGCTTCATGACGATCACGCGATCCGCCAGCACAATGGCTTCGTCCACATCATGGGTGACCAGCACCAGCGTCGGCTTGGTATCGGCCCAGAGATCGAGGAGATGGTCCTGCAGGTCGATGCGGGTGAACGCATCGAGCGCGGAGAACGGCTCGTCGAGCAGCAGCACTTCCGGCCGCATGATGAGCGCGCGCGCAATCGAGACGCGCTGCGCCTGCCCGCCGGAAAGTTCGCGCGGCCAGACATTGGCCTTCTCGGTCAACCCGACACGCTCCAGCGCAGCGGCCACACGCTCGCGGCGCTCGCTTGCCGGGCGATCCGCCAGACCAAACCCGACGTTGTCCGCCACCGTGAGCCATGGCAGCAGGCGCGGCTCCTGAAAGATCACGCCAATCTTTTCGTTCGGCGACCTGATCGTCTCGCCATCGAGCACAATCGTGCCCTGGGTCGGGGTATCGAGGCCGCTGATGGCACGCAGCAGGGTGGACTTGCCGCAGCCGGAGCCGCCGACGATGGCAACGATCTCGCCGGGCTTCACGGCAATCGTGAAGCCTTCGAGCGCATTGACGCCGTTCGGATAGATCTTGGTGACGCGGTCGAGCGCGAGCATCACGCGGCTCCCTGACGGTTGCCGAAGGCGTCCTGCCAGCGCAGCAATGGTGCGGTCGCCAGCACGATCAGCCAGTCGGTGAGCTTGCCGATGATGGCAAAGGCGACAATCGCAGCAACGATCTGCGCCGGCTTGCCGAGCTGCTGGCCGTCGATGAGGAGATAACCAAGCCCCTCCGACGCGCCGAGAAATTCGGCGGCGACGACGAACATCCAGCCAAGGCCAAGCCCCGAGCGCACCGCGACGATGAATTCCGGCAGCACCGCCGGCAGCAGGATGCGGCGGACCATCTGCAGGCCCGACAGGCGGAACACGCGGCCGACTTCGACGATCTTGCGATCAACCGCAAGGATCGCCGCCATGACGCCGAGGTAGACCGGGAAGAACACCCCGACCGCGATCAGGGTGACTTTGGACGCCTCGAAAATGCCCAGCCACAGGATGAACAGCGGCACCCAGGCAATCGAGGGGATCGCACGCAATGCCTGCAAAGTCGGATCAAGCAGCCGGCGCGCGTAGAACGAATAGCCCGTCAGCGCGCCCAGCAGCGTGCCGGACACGACACCCAGCGCGAAGCCCGATGCGACACGCAGCGTTGTCGCGACGGTGTGCCGCCAGAGTTCGCCGCTCTGGGCAAGATCCGCGAAGGTTAGGAAAATACGCGAGGGCGGCGGCACCAGACGGCCATTGGACCAGCCGAAATAGACCACCAGCTCCCAGATCGCCGCCAGCGCGACCGGCAGCAACAATCCCAGCGCGGGACGCAGCCAACGCGCGGAACGGCCTTTTGAATTACCCGGTGAAGCAGCGGAGGTAGCAGTTTCGGAAACGCTCATGGCCGCAGGAAACATGGTGCGCGCGCCGAAAGCAACGCTCTCGCGTGGAATGCCGTCAGTGACCGGGCGCCGCACGCCTGCGCCGGCCCCTATCGCCGCTGTCTGGACCGTTTGCATAGGACGCCGCCGTTACGCTGCCGGGTCCGCACGCAACGCACGGACCCGGTAACTTGTTTTACCCGAAGAAAGCCCGGCGTCAGTTCGTATTGGCCGAAAGGCGGTCATCGATCAGCGCATCGAGCGTCGCCTTCACATCGACGTTCGCCGCAATCACGCCTGCCTGCTGCAGCGCCAGACCCGCCGCGAGGATCGATTCACGCTGCGGCGCGCCGATCTTGCTGTGGGTGAGTTCGGTGCGCTCCTTAAGCTGCTTGTCAACGACGGCGTCGGGCAGCTTGGTTGCGGCAATGAACGTGCTCTTCACGACATCGTAGTTTGCCAGCGAATATTTGCGGGCTTCCTCATAAACGGCGAGGACGCGGCGAACGATGGCCGGGTTTTCCTTCAGGAACTCCTCGCGCGCATTGAGGATGCCCCAGGTGTTGGCTTCCTTGTTGCGGAAGAACAGCTTGGCGCCGTCCTCGACTTCCGCCTGCGCCATCATGGGATCAAGGCCGGCCCAGGCATCGACGTCGCCACGGATCAGCGCGGTCTTGCCGTCCGCGTGCTGCAACAGCACCGGCGTGATGTCCTTTTCGCTCAAGCCGGCAGACAGCAGCGCACGCACCAGGAAGATGTGCGGATCGGTGCCGCGCGTAACGGCGACGCGCTTGCCCTTGAGGTCCGAAATCTTCGCGATGTTCGAATCCTTGCGCGTAACCAGCGCCGTCCATTCAGGGCGCGAGTAGACGTAGATCGACTTGATCGGATTGCCGTTGATTTTCGCCAGCAGCGCCGCGGAACCGGCGGTCGAGCCGAAATCAATCGAAGAAGCGTTGAGGAATTCCAGCGCCTTGTTGGAGCCGAGCGCCTGCACCCAGCGAATGGAAATGCCGGCCTTCTGGAATTCCTTTTCCAGCAGGCCCTTGTCCTTGAGGACCATCGAGACCGGGTTGTAGGTGGCCCAGTCGATGCGGATTTCCTTGATGTCGGCGGCGGAAGCCAGCGCCGGCGCGGCCAGTGCAAGCGCGGATGCGAGAACGAGTGTGCGTCGTGTCAGGGTCATGGCGACCTCCTCTGTGGTGGCCGCTGCCGCGCATCTCGACGCAACACCGGCCGGTTGGTGGAGGCGGACTTGGCTAGCCCGCCTTCAGCTCTGGCGAGGGGCGCACCCATCGCTTTTAGCTGCATTTTTTAAGCGCCCGCAAGCTGCATGCTCAAATCGGCGATAGTTTTATTCTATATGATGCCCTTTATCGGCGGTCAAACTGATATAATTACCTTTTTTATGCCTATTATTAGGATATTTTTCTAATCGAATGCCAATGGCAGGGGGCTGCGTTTCATCAACCGCCAAATCCGCCAAGGATTCACCCGCGCTTGCCCGCATTCCCCGCTGGCGGGGCGTCGAGAGCCGGTGACAGCGCAGCCTTCCTCGGCTATCCCAATGCCACCATGCCGACCGTAAACGAGCCCGTCCGCAGCGCCGCGAACCTCGTCGATTTCGCCGCCACCGCCGCAGATTTAGCCGAGATCGCCCGCAGCCACGCCGGCCGCGAGCGCGAGATGCGCACGGCAGTCGCGATACGGCTCAAGACGACGCTCGCCGATGGCCGCCAGCGGGCCGAAGAACTGCTGCTGAAGGACCGTAACGGCAGACACTGCGCCGAACGCCTCTGCTTCCTGCAGGACGAAATCATCCGCCTGCTGTTCGAGTTCGCGGCAAAACATCTCTACGCCTCCGACAATCCCTCCGAAGCCGAACACATGGCCATCGTCGCCACCGGCGGTTATGGCCGAGGGCTGATGGCGCCGGGCTCCGACATCGATCTGCTGTTCGTGCTGCCCTACAAGCAGACGGCCTGGGGCGAGTCCGTCGCCGAGATCATCCTCTATTGCCTGTGGGACATGGGCCTGAAGGTTGGCCACGCCACACGCTCGGTCGATGAGTGCATCCGTCAGGCCAAAGCCGACATGACGATCCGCACCGCGATCCTCGAGGCGCGCTTCCTCCTCGGCGACCGCAAACTGTTCGACGAACTGGTGACGCGCTTCGACAAGCAGATCATCCAGAGTACCGCGCGCGAATTCGCCACCGCCAAACTCGCCGAACGCGACGAGCGCCACCACCGCGCCGGCCTGTCGCGCTATCTGGTCGAGCCGAACGTCAAGGACGGCAAGGGCGGCCTTCGCGACCTCCACACGCTGTTCTGGATCGCCAAGTACGTCTACCGCCTGCACAACCCTGAAGAACTGATCGACCGCAAGGTGTTCGACCGCGCGGAATTCCAGTTGTTCCGCCGCTGCGAAAGCTTCCTGTGGGCGGTGCGCTGCCACATGCACTTCGTCACCGGACGCGCCGAGGAACGGCTGTCATTCGATATCCAGCGCGATATCGCGATCCGCCTCGGCTACACGTCGCGGCCCGGTCTGCGCGAAGTCGAACGCTTCATGAAACACTACTTCCTGATCGCCAAGGACGTCGGCGATCTCACCGCCATCATGTGCGCGGCGCTGGAAGACCGCGAAGCCATCGGCGTACCCGTACTCAACCGCATGGTCGCGAAATTCAAGCCGAAGCGGCGCAGCACGTCGCTCGCCGGCACGCGCTTCATCGTCGATAACAACCGCATCAACGTCGCCCGTGGCGATACGTTCGAGCGCGATCCGATCAACCTCATCCGCATTTTCTACCTGGCGCAGAAGCACAAGCTCGCGTTCCATCCCGACGCCATGCAGATGGCGACGCGCTCGCTCAAGCTGATCACCAAAGAAGTTCGCGAGGACGAGGAAGCCAACAAGCTGTTCCTCGACATTCTCACCGCCAAGAACGACACCGAAGTCGTGCTGCGTCGCATGAACGAGGTCGGCGTACTCGGCCGCTTCGTGCCGGAGTTCGGCCGCGTCGTGTCGATGATGCAGTTCAACATGTATCATCACTACACGGTCGATGAGCATTTGCTGCGCTGCATCGGCGTACTGGCGGAAATCGAAGCCGGCGATAATCCCGAATACGCGCTGTCCAACGAACTGTTCCGCTCGATCCAGCCGCGCCACCGCGAAGTGCTCTATATCGCGCTGTTCCTGCATGACATCGCCAAGGGCCGCATCGAGGATCACTCCATTGCCGGCGCGCGCATTGCGCGCAAGCTGTGCCCGCGCTTCGGCTGCACGCCGGCTGAAACCGAAACCATCGCGTGGCTGATCGAGCAGCACCTCACCATGTCGTCCATCGCGCAATCGCGCGACCTGTCGGACCGCAAGACCATCGAGAATTTCGCCAGCGTCGTGCAGTCGCTTGAGCGCATGAAACTCCTGACAATCCTGACCACCTGCGACATCCGCGCGGTCGGTCCCGGCGTGTGGAACGGCTGGAAGGCACAGTTGCTGCGCGCGCTTTATTACGAAACCGAGCCCGCCATCACCGGCGGCTTCTCCGAAGTCAACCGCGCCCAGCGTGTCGCCATGGCGCAGGCCGAAGTGCGCGCCGAACTCAAGGACTGGGCCCCGGACGAAATCGAAAAATACATTACCCGGCAGTATCCGGCCTACTGGCTCAAGGTCGACCTGCCGGCAAAGGTCGCGCATGCGCGTTTCGTGCGTTCCGCCGAACTGGCGGGCAAGACGTTGGCGACGACGTTCGGCTTCGATGCGACCCGCGGCGTCACGGTGCTGACCGTGCTGACGCCCGATCACCCCTGGCTGCTTTCCGTCATCGCGGGCGCCTGCGCCATGGCGGGCGCCAATATCGTGGATGCGCAGATCTACACGACCACCGACGGCCTCGCGCTCGACACCATTTCGGTGTCGCGCGAATTCGACCTCGATGACGACGAGCAGCGCCGCGCCTTGCGCATCGCCGACGCCATCGAGAAGGCGCTGATCGGTGAACTCAAGCTGCCGGAAGTCGTCGCGCGCCGCTCAGGGCGCAGCCAGATCAAGGCCTTTACCATCGAGCCGGAAATCTCGATCAATAACCAGTGGTCGAATGTCTACACGGTGGTCGAGATCAGCGGCCTCGACCGGCCCGGCCTCCTCTATGAACTCACCACCACGATGTCGAAACTCAATCTCAACATTGCGTCGGCGCATGTCGCGACGTTCGGCGAGCGCGTGGTCGACGTGTTCTATGTGACGGATTTGCTGGGCGCGAAAATCTCGATGCCAACCCGGCAGGCCGCGATCAAGCGCGCGCTGATGCCGCTGCTCACCGTGGCTGAAACCGCACCCGCCAAGCGCGCAGCTACCGGCTAATAAAAATCACGCGGCCAACCGGGCCGCGTGATTAGCATTCAAGCAAACGCGTTCGCGGAAATTACTTCTTCTTGCCCTTCTTGGCGGGCGCTTCGGCCGGCCAGAAGAAGATGTCATGTGCCATCTTCACGCCGTCCTTGTTCAGCTGTTCGAACGTCTGCGGAGCCGGAGCCTTCTTGGCCTTTTTCGCGAAAGCGAGGGTCGGCGTGGAAGCAGCAACGGCAACAGCGAGCAGCAAAGCAATCTTGCGCATCTTCATGCCCCATATTCAGCAAGCCTAGTCGCCCCACCAGCGGCATAGCGAAATACCGCGCTGTCCGCGAGACCCAGTTGCGCTTTTTTCACAGAAGCACGACGGCCAGGCGTGGGCAGCGCGAAAAGGGGACGGCGAAGCAGGCCTATCCGACGCTAAATCCCGGTTCTAATTTAACCGACGTCGCCGCGAACTCTGACTACCTCTCCCCGCGTGCGGGGAGAGGTCGGATTGCGAAGCAATCCGGGTGAGGGGCATTTGTGCATGTCTCAAGACGCCCCTCACCCCAACCCTCTCCCCGCACGCGGGGAGAGGGAGCGCACCATCGTCGCTGCAAGCATTCCGATTTAAGGGGGCCGTGCCCTAGCTCTTCTTCTTGGCCTTGGCCGCAACCCGGGTGCCCTTGGCCTCTTTCGCCTTGGCTTCCTTGGCCTGGACTTCCTTCTGGTGAAGCATCCAGAACATCACCGCCGACGGCATGATGAGCGGCAGGCCGTCCATGACCGCCTTCTTGCCATTGGCATTGAGGTCTTCCGGCTCGGCCACCTTGGCCTTCTTCTTGGGCGCGGCATCGGCGGTCGAAATGGCCGCCGGAATGCTGGCGGTGCCTAACAAAATCGCGAGTAGCAAAGCGCCTGTGCGCATGGTGGCCCCCTTGGTGCCGGAGAATCCCGGCGCAGGGGCAATTATGAGCCCCGTCTGTGACGGCAGGTAGCGCCGTTATGGGAAAAGCCGCCCGTACCCACAGGGGTTTAACGGCCCCTTAAACCCGCCGATCTAGCTTCATTTGACGGTGGGTGTAGTGCGTACGGGGGATGGTGTGGCACGGCGAAGCGCACGCGAGCGGGTCGAGCCCCGGTTCGAGGACGCTCCCGAGGAGCGGCCCGAGGCCGAAGACCGCCCCGCGCCCCGCAAGCGGCGCGCCAAAGCTGCGCGCGAGGAAACAGCCAGCGACGACCACGACGAAGCGCCTAACCCGCGCCGCACGCCGGCTGCGAAGAAAAAGCGCGCCAAAAAGAAGCGCGGCAAAGGCGCAGGCTCGGGCGGCAGCGACGGCAAGGGCCGCTCTCCGTTCGTCCGCATCATGTATTGGGGCGCCGTGCTGAGCCTCTGGCTGGTGATT
Source organism: Hyphomicrobiaceae bacterium (assembly GCA_947472885.1). GTDB lineage: Bacteria > Pseudomonadota > Alphaproteobacteria > Rhizobiales > Xanthobacteraceae > CANJBX01. Next base: position 39,692 of record CANJBX010000020.1, on the reverse strand, counting down.
GCCGGCGTCGGCACCATCGCCTGGATCGGCATGCACCTGCCGCCGCTGCAATCGCTCGAAATTCCCAAGCGCCCGCCGACGATCCACATCGCCGGCATCGATGGCAAGGTACTCGCGACACGCGGCAACATGGGCGGCGCAGCCGTGCCGATCGAAGAGCTGCCGCCTTACACGACCAAGGCATTCATCGCCATCGAGGACCGCCGCTTCTACAGCCATTACGGCATCGATCCCATCGGCCTCGGGCGCGCATTGGTCGCCAATGCGATGCGCCGTGGCGTCGCCCAGGGCGGTTCGACGCTGACGCAGCAGCTTGCGAAAAACCTGTTCCTGACCCAGCAGCGCACCATGGGGCGCAAGCTGCAGGAAGTCGTGCTGGCACTGTGGCTTGAGCACAAGTTCAGCAAGAACCAGATCCTCGATATGTACCTCAACCGCGTTTACTTCGGCGCCGGCGCTTACGGCATCGAGGCGGCGGCGCAGCGTTACTTCGGTAAGTCGGCGCGGCAGATGACGATTGCGGAATCCGCGATGCTCGCCGGTATCGTGAAGTCACCATCGAAACTCGCGCCGACGCATAACTTCGCCGGCGCGGAACGCCGCGCGCAGCTTGTGCTGGCAGCCATGGCCGATACCAAGCTCATCAAGGATGCCGACGCCAAGGTGGCGATGGCGGCCCCGCCCAAGATCGTCAAGCAGACCTCCGGCGGCGCGGTGAATTATGTCGCCGACTACGTGATGGATGCCCTCAACGAACTGCTCGGCCGTGTCGAGGACGATGTGATCGTGGAGACAACCGTCGATGCGGGCCTGCAGGCTGCCGCCGAAAAGGCGTTGACCGAGGAGATGAACCTCAAGGCCAACAAGTTCGACGTCGAACAAGGCGCCATGGTCGTGATGACGCCCGACGGCTCGCTGCGTGCGCTGGTCGGCGGCCGCAGTTATGCCGAAAGCCAGTTCAACCGCGCGGTCGCCGCCAGGCGCCAGCCCGGCTCATCGTTCAAGCCGTTCGTCTATCTCACCGCCATCGAACGCGGCCTGACGCCAGAGAGCGTGCGCGAAGACAAGCCCATCGCGGTAAAGGGCTGGAAGCCGGAGAATTACACCCACGAGTATTTCGGCAAGGTGACGCTGACGCAGGCGCTTGCGATGTCGCTCAACACCGTATCCGTGCGCCTCACCATGGAGTTCGGCCCGACCGCCGTGGCGCGCACCGCCTATCGGCTGGGCATTTCATCGAAACTCGAACCCAATGCGTCGCTCGCGCTTGGCACCTCGGAAGTCTCGCCGCTTGAACTGGTCTCGGCCTACGTGCCGTTCGCCAACGGCGGCTTTGCGATCACGCCGCATGTGATCGAGCGGGTTCGCACCAGCGACGGCAAGGTGCTTTACACCCGCACCGACCAGTCGCTTGGCCGCGTCATCGAGCCGGAATACGTAGGCATGATGAACCGCATGATGCGCGAGACGCTGACGTTCGGCTCGGCCAAACGCGCGGACTTGCCGGGTTGGCCCGCCGCCGGCAAGACCGGCACCAGCCAGGATTATCGCGACGCCTGGTTCATCGGCTACACCGGCCACCTCATCACCGGCGTCTGGATCGGCAACGACGATGCGACGCCGACCAAGAAAGCCACCGGCAGCGGCCTGCCCGTCGATATATGGAGCCGCTTCATGAAAGTGGCGCATCAGGGCGTGCCGGTCGCCGGCCTGCCGAACGGCGAAAGCGCCTCGCCGATGGCGTCGATCTTCGGCAACCGGGAGGCTCAAGCGCAGCCGCAGCCCGCACAACAACCAGCCAAGCGTGAAGACATCGACGGTTGGCTGATCGACAAGCTGTTCAGCCGCAGATAACGGCAATAATTTTTCGGGATCATGCCTTAGTGCGCGGCGCGCACGCGCCGTGTCATTAGCCACAACAGCATCGTGCTGCAGCCCGCTGCCGCGATAAACATGCCCATCGGCAGCGCCGTGGACTTGTCCAGCGAATAGCCGACCAGCGTGCCCATGATGACGCCGGCGAACTGCTGCGCGAACCCGAGCAACGACGAAGCCGTACCGGCCTGTTTCGGAAACGGCATCAGCGCCGCAGCGGTGGATTGCGCCAGCAGAATCGCCAGACCGATAAAATAAATGCCCATTGGCAGAGTCAGCGTCACCGGCAATGCGATGCCGACGGCGGCGCTGACCAGAATGCACAGGCCCGCGACCGCGCAGAACGTCGCGCCGATGCCCGCCATGGCGTCGAGGCCGTGGCTGACCACCAGCCGCGTGCCGATCCATCCGCCAAGGATGAAGCCCGAACACGCCGCCGCATAGCACATCGAGAAACCGAGCGGCGACAAGCCCACAATCGTCTGCATGACGAACGGCGAGCCGACGATCCAGGCGAACAGGCCGGAATAGGCCAGCGCGCCGACCGCCATGTTGGCGAGGAATGCCTTGTTCACTGCGATGATGCCGTAGCTGCGCAGGATTTCCAGCGGCGAAATCCTCGTCCCTGCACGCGACTCCGCGAGGCGGAACACCACCAGCAACACGGTCGCCGCACCGGCGCAGAACTGGAAGATGAACACCGAATGCCAGCCGAAGAATGTCGCGAGTACGCCGCCCATCAGCGGCGCGAAAATCGGCATCAGACCCATAAACATGTTCATGGTCGAGAACTGAAGGCTGGCGTGCTTGCCCTCGTAAAGATCGCGCACAACCGCGCGCGCGACGACCGACGACCCTGAAACGCCCAGCGCCTGCAGGAAACGCCCAGTCACAAGGGTTTCAATGTCGGTCGAGAACAGGCACAGGATGGATGCGGCGCAGTAAAGCAGGAAAGCACCGATGATCGCCGGCTTGCGGCCAAAACGATCCGAGATCGGGCCATATAGAATCTGGCCCAGCGCGAAGCCGGCAAGATAGAGCGAGATCGTCAATTGCACCTGCGAGCCCGGCGCGTTCATGACGCGGCCGACTTCAGGCATCGACGGCACATAAAGATCGACCGACAGCGGCCCGAAGCTGACAAGCAGCGTCAGCAGCAGCGTGAGTGCAAGCGTATTGGGCTGAAGTTTCTGGGTCGGCATTCTTGAAAAGCTGCTCGCGGACAAAAGGCCATTTCACACCCGGCGCGAAACCCCGCACTAGGCGGCGTTATCCTTAGCCGTTATGGGATAGCTGCAAAAGCACCGTTATCGTGTGACCGCTACGCATAGCGCACGGCCATCCATCAATATCACGCGTTGCCGTAGCGGTGCAGATCGCCGCCGTTCACGTCCAGCCAGACCTTGTGGGTGTTCATTTCCGGGCAAAGTTCACGCAGGACGCGCCAGAACTTGCGCGAGTGGTTCATCTCGACGAGATGGGCGACTTCATGCGCCGCGAGATAGCTCAGGACGGCAGGCGGCGCCAGGATCAGCCGCCAGGAATATGACAGCGCACCTTTGGTCGAGCATGAACCCCAACGGCTCGACGTGTCGCGCACCGAAATGCGTTCGATTTTTACATTGAGCTGCTCGGCGTAGCGGCGGCTCGCTACCTCAAGATCGCGTTTGGCTTCACGCTTGAGATAGTCGGCGACGCGGCGGCGCACATGCACTGCGTCGCCGGCAACGCAGAGGAGATTCCTGCATTCGCCTTCCGGCTTTGCCTCGGTCCACACCGTACCGCGTACGCCGGGACGATGGCAGATGCGATGTTCGACGCCACGCAGCGGCACCATCCCGCCGTCCGCAAAAGGCACGGTTTGCGGCATGCGCTCCAGGCGCGCCGCGATCCAGCCGCCATGCTTTTCGGCAAATGCCTTGGCCTCGCGCATGCTGCCGCGCGGCGGCATGGTGAGCAGCACTTCGCGCGTCGCAGCCTGAATGCGCAGCGTATAGCGCCGCGCCTGACGGTGAGGCTTCACGTTGACGCGACAGATCGCACCTTCGAACGGAATGTCGATGGAAGATGCCTGCGGCGGCGCCATGGTGCGGGTGAACAACGCGCGGAGCATGCTGTTACACTCGCAGACCGGATGGACGGGATTGTGTCATGCGCGCAGTCTTAGCGCGTGCGCGGCGAATGTGGGAACTGAAATTTTCACACGCGAAGGAAATTGCACAGGTTGCGTGAACCGTTCCACGCACTGCACACCAAATAAACCCGAAAATTTTTAGGGAATTCGCGCGAACGCTAACGCGCGCGCGATGCGCCGCTATTCGCTGCGGCGCGGAACGGCGCGCTTGAGTTCCACGACCTTACCGCCGCGCTCGACGGCTTCAGTCGCTTTGCTCGGGCGTTTTCCGGCGAAAGACCCGTTATTGGACAGAATGAAGTCCGAAATGCGCGGCGCGATCTCGGAACGGAAGCACGAACCGTTAAACACGCCGTAATGACCGACACCGGGCTGCATCCAGTGCGATTTCTTCTCGGCCGGAATGTTGAAACACAGATCATGCGACGCTTTGGTCTGGCCGAGGCCGGAAATATCGTCGTGTTCGCCCTCAACCGTGAGCAATGCGGTGCGGCGGATCCTGGAAGGGTCGATCTTGCGGCCGCGATGGGTCATTTCACCCTTCGGCAGCGCCTGCTGCACGAACACCGTATCGACGGTCTGCAGGTAAAATTCTGCCGAAAGGTCCATCACGGCGAGATATTCGTCATAAAACTCGCGATGTTTCTGCGCGCCATCGCCATCGCCCTGCACCAGATGCGTAAACAGGTTCTTGTGCGCCTCGATGTGCTTGTCGAGGTTCATACTGACGAAGCCATTGAGTTGCAGGAAGCCCGGATAAACGTCGCGCATCACGCCGGCGTGCGGGAACGGCACCTTGGTGATGACGTTGCGGCGGAACCACTCGATGCCGCGGTCCTGCGCCAGCTTGTTGACGGCGGTCGGATTGGCGCGGGTGTCGATCGGCCCGCCCATCAGCGTCATGGAGCTTGGCACATACGGATCTTCATTGGCTTCCATCAGCGCGACGGCAGCCAGCACCGGCACCGACGGCTGACACACCGCAATGACATGCGTATCGCCGCCGAGGAAATGCAGGATCGAGATGACGTAATCGATGTAGTCATCGAGATCGAAGCGGCCGCCGGCAACCGGCACCGAACGCGCATCCGCCCAGTCGGTGATGTAAACGTCATGGTTCGGCAGGAAAGCTTCGACCGTGCCGCGCAGCAGCGTGGCGTAATGGCCCGACATCGGCGCCACGATCAGCATCTTGGGCTGCGGGCGCCTGGGCGCATGTTCCATCGCGCGCGAGAAATGCAGCAGGCGGCAAAATGGGCCTTCCCACACCGGCACAATGTTGACCGGCACGCGCTCGCCGCCGACCAGCGCCGAGGTGATCCCCCACTCGGGTTTGCTGTAGCGGCGTGTCGAACGCTCGAACAATTCGGCGGCGGCGGCAATCGACTTGCCGAACGTCGTATGTGACAGCGGATTGACGGGGTTTTTGTAAAACAGCTTGGTGGCGTCGGCCAAAGCGCGCGAGGGGTTCAGCGCGGCATGGCTCATTTCATAGAGCCAATACATCGGCGAAGAAGCGACAAAGCCGCCTTCGGTCGATATGTCAGGTGCGCCGCCAAATTCGCCAATCGCCATGTAGTGATCCCAATCCCGGCCTGTTTGCGCGTGCTGTTTGCTGCGCTGCAACATTGTCTGCTTGAACCGTCACCCCGTCAACATAAGGGTTATTCACTGACCAACGGCTTACACAACTGAAGGAGCCGCCAAGGTTAGGCGTGGGGTGGTTACGCAAGCCCTACCCAAGCCCTACCTGAGTGTGGAATGGCCTATTCGCCGCCCGCCAAAAGCGATCCGGCCTCGCGGGAACTGCGCAGGAAGGCCAGAAACGCGCAGATTGCCCCTGCGAACAGCACCAGATTGATCGCCAGCGCCTCCAGCATCAGGTCTGCACGGAAAACGTGGTCGATCAGCAACGCCCGCATGCCTTCAAAAACGTAGGTCGGCGGCAGGCACCAGGCCACGAACTGCAACCAGTCCGGCAAGGTCGCGACCGGATAATAGACGCAGGTCAGCGGCAGCAGCAGGAACATGATCGACCACGCCATGCTCTCGGCGCCCAAACCATTTCGCAGCAGAAGTCCCGACACCACGATGCCGATGGTCCACGAGGTCAGCATCAGGTTCACGAAGAAAGCCGCGAGCGCGAAACCCAATCCCCACAGGTTGAAGCCGAAGAACAGGATCGCGAGAATCGTCACCGGCACCATGCCGATGGCGAGCCGGATGAGACTCATGATGATCAGCGACGACACGAATTCCATCGGCCGCAACGGCGAGATCATCAGGTTCGACAGGTTGCGCGAATACATCTCCTCAAGAAACGAAATCGAGAAGCCGAGCTGGCCGCGAAACAGCATGTCCCACAGCATCACCGCGCCGAGGAACGCCTGCCCGACGCGCGCCAGCGCCCCGCCCTGCTGGCCCATGTAGGTCTGCAGCAGGCCCCACATGCACATCTGCACCGTCGGCCAGTAGATCAGGTCGAGGACACGCGGCCACGACGAACGCAACAGGAACCAGTAGCGCCGGACCATGGCAAACACGCGCATCCACGAAAACCCGGGGTGGAAAATCGGCGGCAGCGGCGCGGAAAATGCCGCCGGATCGTTCTGCATGTTCATCAGGCCCCCTCCGCGATGCCGGTGCCGCGTGCCACATCGAGGAACACTTCCTCCATGTTGCTGCGGCCGTAGCGCGCCAGCAGTTGCGCCGGACCGTCATCGTCCACGATGGAGCCTTTCTTCATGATGATGACGCGCCTGCACAGTCGCTCGACCTCTGCCATGTTGTGCGAGGCGATCAGCATGGTAACGCCCTGGGTATCGCGCAAATGTTCAAGCCGGCCGCGAATCCAGTCGGCGGTGTCGGGATCGAGCGAAGCCGTCGGCTCGTCGAGCAGCAGCACTTCAGGATTGTTGATGAGCGCCTTGGCGAGCGAGACGCGCGTCTTTTGCCCGGCAGACAGCTTGCCTGCCGGACGATCCAGAATGTCGGCGAGATCGAGTTCCTGCGCGAGTTGCGCAATGCGTGCCTTGGCATTCTGCACGCCGTACAAACGCGCAAACACGTCGAGGTTCTGCCGGATCGTCAGGCGATGCGGCATCTCGACATAGGGGCTCTCGAAGTTCATGCGATGGAGGACCTGATAGCGGTCCTGCGGCATGCGCTTGCCGAGAACGCTGACGGTGCCCGCGGTCGGGCTGACGAGCCCCATAATCATCGCGATGGTGGTGGTCTTGCCGGCGCCATTACCGCCCAGCAGCCCGGTGATCGTGCCGGGCTGTAGCGCGAACGAAATGCCGGCAACCGCCGTGCCGGTCTTGTAGACCTTCACGAGATTTTCGACGGCAATGGCAGGGTTTGCAGACGAATTGGCAGACATGACACTCATGATGCTGACGGTAGGGTATGCGTCAGCAAACAAGTGGCGACAGGCCCGCGAATGTCAATCAGCGCGGGATCAACTCCTCGCGGGCGGACGCAAAGCGATCGGCGGCTAGATAACCTTGCGGCGGCGCGGCGGGGTCAGCTGCATTTCCGCAACGCGTGCGCCTTGTGCGTAGTGACGCCCGGTTTCCTTGATAACGCCTTCGGCAAACTGGGCCCGGCTGAGATATGCCTCGAAATCAGCAGCCGACAGCGGCTTGCTGTAAAGGAAGCCTTGGGCTTCTTCGCAATTCTCGTTCAACAGGAATGCCGCCTGCGCCTCAGTTTCGATGCCTTCGGCGATGACGTCCAGTTCCATGCTGTGCGCCATGGCGATCAGCGAACGCACAATGGCGGCGTCCTGTGCGCTGTTCGTCACCTTGGCGACGAAGCTGCGGTCGATCTTGATGTGCGTGACAGGGAACAACGTCGGATAACTCAGCGAGGCAAAGCCGGTGCCGAAATCGTCGAACGCAAGCTGCACACCGCGCTCACGCAGGCGCTGGAGCGGCTTTGCCGCGCCTTCGTTGTTGAGCGCGACGTTCTCGACGATTTCGAGTTCAAGGACATGCGATGGCAGATCGCTGACACGCAGCGCGTCCTCGATGTCATTGGTGAACGAGGCATGATGCAGATGCGCCGAGAAAAGATTGATGGCGATGCGGTTGAGCATGAAGCTCTTGGCTCGCCAGGCGGCAGTCTGCGTACAGGCCGTGCGCGCGATCCAGCTTCCGACTTCGGGCGCAATCGGATTGGCTGCCAGCGCATCGATAAACGCGCCCGGCGCCAACAAGCCACGATCCGGATGCCGCCAGCGCAACAGCGCCTCGGCGCCGATCACGACACCGTCCGAGAGACGGACCTGCGGCTGATAGAACAACTCGAACTCGTTATTGCTGAAGGCGCGGCGCATTTCGATGTCGAGCGCGCGGCGCGACTGCGCCTTGGCGCGCAGCGTCGGAATGAAGAAGCGATAGATGCCGCCGCCGTTCTTCTTGGCCTGATAGAGCGCAAGGTCGGCATTGGCGATCAGTTCATCGACGGTCTGGCCGTCGTTCGGCGCAATCGCGATGCCCGCGCTGCCGCCGAGGTGCAACACATGCTCGCTGATCTCAAACGGCTCGGCGAGCCGCGCCAGCATCTTGCCGACAATCCCGGCCGCGATGCGCGGATCGCCGCATTCGGGAATAATCGCAACGAACTCGTCGCCGCCGAGACGGCAAACCTGCACCTTGTGCTGCGGATCGCTGACAGCCGTCAGCCGCCGGCCGACGTCAACCAGCAGGCGGTCGCCAGTGGAGTGACCGAGCGTATCGTTGACGTCCTTGAAGCCGTCGAGATCGAACAGCGCAATGGAGGTCGGCCACGTATTTTCCGCACCCAGCAAGCGGGTGAGCTCGGTGTTCATCGTCAGCCGGTTGGGCAGATTGGTAAGCTGGTCGAAATGCGCGAAGTGGCTTAGCTGCTTTTCAGCGACCTTGCGCTTGGTGATGTCCTGATGCGCCCACGCCACGCCGCGCACCGAGCCATCCGGGGTAAACAGCGGCGATACCGACAACTTGATGTCGATGCGCGTGCCGTCCTTCCGGTGACGTATGACCTCGACGTCGCGGACGATTTCACCCGCAAGCGCGCGTTCGTACAGCGCCTTTGAAGAAGCCGCCTCCTCGCTCGGGACGATCTTCACGCTGTGTCCGACGGCTTCCTGTTCGCTGTAGCCGTAGATGAGTTCAGCAGCATGATTCCACAGGATCAGCTTGTGATCGAGATCGGTGCAGACGATGGCAATCGGCGACGCATCGATAACCGCGCTGAGTGTGTCCCTGGCTTCCTGCACTTCCGCAGCATTGCGTCCAACTTCCTGCTGACGGCGTTCGAGCGAAGCCGCCATCTGATTGAAGCTGTCGGCAAGCGCGCCAACCTCGTCCTTCGAGGCGATCATTGCGCGATGGCTCAGTTCGCCGCCCGCCAGGATCGACGCATCCTCCGCGAGTTCCCGCATCGGGCGCACAATGCGCGCAGAGAACATCCAGGCGATGATGAATGCGACTGTCAACGCACCGCCGCTCGCGACAAGGCTCCACTTGAGGCGCGCGATGACCGGAGCCAGCGTGATTTCCGTCGGCAACCCAACCGACACGACCCAGCGGGTACGCTTGGTGCTCGACGTGCCGGTAATGCGCTCGATGTCGTCCGACCATTTCATCCGCAACGCGGTATCCTTGGCGATGATGTGCCGGATGCCTTTTTCAAAAAGAACGTAGTTGCGCTCGTTGGCGTTGAGATTGTTCCAGCCTTCGGAGATGACGATGCTGCTTTCGTTGATGAGCCGCACGACGCTTCCAATCGGAAGGGTGCGTGGTGTCAGCGCGTCCTGGAGCTTTTCGAGCTTGGTCGCGACCGAAAGAACAGCCTTGAGATTTCCCTGGGCGTCCTCGACCGGACGAGCGACGGTAACAATCCATCCCGGCGTGGCGCGTCCCTGCACAGGTTCGCCGATGGCAAGGCGCTCGCCTGCCATGACCTTGCGGAAGAAAAGACGGTCACCCGCGTAATAGCGCACGCCGCTGGCGGCGCCGAGGCTATAGCCGTCGATGCCGATCAGCGTGATGTTGCCGATATAATCAGGCTGTTCCGCCATTACCCGTTTCAGGACAGCGTCATTGGCTTCCGTGTCCGCCGGATCGAGCGAAATGGCCTGCGTGAGGCCGGCAAGAAGACTCTCGAGACTGCCGATGTGATCGTCGACCTGTGCCGCAACCGAGCGCGCTTCGCTCAACGCGAACTGCAGCGCCTGCGCCTGCTCGATGCGCCATTGATCCCAGATGCCGCCACCGATCAGCATCGCGAACGGGGTTACCGCAGCCAGAACGAGCCCCAAGAGACGCAACCGAATGCTCTGGAACATCATCAATTCGCCCCGAACGTCCGCCCTACACACGAAGACATCGGCGCCCGAGACGAATCGCTCCGGTGGGCCGACTTCCGCCGATCAGTTCCCCAGTCATAAGTTCACCTGATTAGGCCTACGTTTCCGGCAATGCCTATGCGCGCAAAACTTGTGCAACAGGTTTAACGAAGTCTTAATTGCCGCACCTTGCCGGACCCCGGTTTGCCGCCAGCGCAGCTAATGCGGACATTGCCGCCGCAACCGGATATAGAGCGGTCCCGATCACGCCGATCCCACCCCATATTCCGTCAGCATGTCGCCACCCCTCATCCAGCTCACAGGTATTTCCCTCACTTTTGGCGGTACGCCGCTGTTGCAAAGCGCCGATCTGTCGGTGTCCGCGGGCGAACGCGTTTGCCTTGTCGGACGCAACGGGTCGGGGAAATCCACCTTGCTGAAGATCGCAGCCGGTCTAGCCGAGCCGGACAACGGCACGCGTTTCATCCAGCCCGGCGTTTCGATCCGGTATCTACCGCAGGAACCAGACCTGTCGGCGCACGCGACGACGCTGTCCTATGTCGAGGAGGGCTTGAACCCCGGCGACGGCAGCCATCAGGCACGCTATCTGCTCGAACAGCTCGGCCTTACCGGCGAGGAAAATCCCTCACGATTGTCCGGCGGCGAAGCCCGCCGCGCGGCGCTGGCACGCGCGCTGGCGCCGGAGCCGGATATTTTGCTGCTCGACGAGCCGACCAACCATCTCGACCTGCCAACGATTGAATGGCTTGAGAGCGAACTCGCGCGCCGCAGGAGCGCACTCGTGCTCATCAGTCATGACCGGCGTTTCCTGCAAAACCTCTCGCGCGCCACCGTTTGGCTCGACCGCGGCGAAACGCGGCGGCTTGAGCAGGGCTTCGGCGAATTCGAGGCGTGGCGCGACGAAATCCTCGCCAAGGAAGAACTCGACCAGCACAAGCTCGATCGCAAGATCGTGGCCGAGCAACACTGGCTGCGTTATGGCGTCACCGCGCGGCGCAAGCGCAACGTCAAACGTCTCGGCAATCTTTACGCGCTGCGCAAGGAGCGCCGCGATTATCGCGGTTCGGTCGGCAACGCCAGCATCAACGCGTCGCAGGCCGACAAATCCGGCGCACTGGTGTTCGAGGCCAAGCATGTTTCCAAAGCGTTTGGCGAACGCAAGATCGTCGATGAATTCTCCGCACGCATCATGCGCGGAGACCGCATCGGCATCGTCGGGCCGAATGGCAGCGGCAAGACGACGCTCGTCAGCCTGCTGACCGGCGCGCAGCCGCCCGATGGCGGCAGCATCAGGCTCGGCGCGAACCTGCAGATGGTCATGCTGGACCAGAGCCGCGACAGCCTCGATCCGAACTGGACCCTGAGCGAGGCGCTGGCCGGCAGCGGCTCCGACACCGTGATTGTCGGCGGGCAGGCGCGGCATGTCGCGAGCTACATGAAGGACTTTCTGTTTGCGCCCGAGCAGATCCGCACGCCGCTGCGCGTCCTGTCAGGTGGCGAGCGAGGCCGCGTGATGCTGGCGCGCGCGTTTGCCAAGCCATCGAATGTGCTGGTACTCGACGAGCCGACCAACGATCTCGATCTTGAAACGCTCGACGTTCTGGAAGAAATGCTCGGCGACTATGCCGGCACGATCATCCTCATCAGCCATGACCGCGATTTTCTCGACCGTGTCGTCAGCGCCGTCATCGTGCCGGAGGAAAACGGCCACTGGGGCGAATATGCCGGCGGCTATTCCGACATGCTGGCGCAGCGCGGCGACGACCTGGTGCGCAAGCCAGAGGCCAAAGCGAAGTCCGCACCTGAGAAAACCCCTGCGGCACAGCGCGAAGCCAAGCCTTCCAGGCGCCGCATGACCTTCAACGACAAGCACGCGCTCGACACGCTGCCGGTAAAAATGGCGGCGTTACAGAAGAACATTGCGAAACTGCAGAAGCAGCTCGACGATCCCGGCCTCTATGCACGCGACCAGAAAAAGTTTTCGGAAATCTCCGCCGCGCTCGGCGCCGCGCAGATGGAACTTGCAGCATCGGAAGAACGCTGGCTGGAACTGGAAATGCTGCGCGAGGAAATCGAGCAGGCGTAATCAGGTTCGCTTGCTCTCTAGCCAACGCACCACGCCCTGCCCGGCCGCAACGCCCGTCGCAAAGCACGCCTGCAGCAGATAGCCGCCGGTCGGCGCTACCCAGTCGAGCATTTCACCGGCGGCAAACACGCCGGGCATCCTGCGCAGCATGAAATTGTCGTCGAGCGCGCCAAAGGCAACGCCACCCGCTGTTGAAATCGCACCGGCTATCGGCGCAACGCCTGTCAGACGCACCGGCACCGCCTTGATGAAAACGGCGAGCGCTTCAGGTTTCATCCCGCCAAGCGGCATCGCGGCAAGAATCGCGGCTTCCTGCGCCAGCGCGATGGCGGCTGGCGAGATTTTCGTCTGCTTGCGCAAAAACGTGGCCAACGATTGCTTGCCGCGCGGCTGCGAAAGTTTTTCCTCCAGCGTTTCCGCTGCCACGTCGGCCAGCAGGTCGATGTGCAACACGGCCTCACCATCTGCTGCAATAGCATCGCGCAGCGGCGCAGCCAGCGCATAGATCGCGCCGCCCTCAAGACCCTCATGGGTCACGACGCATTCACCACGCACGGTTTCTCCATTGAATGAAAGCGCGATGCGCTTGAGCGGATGACCCTCGGCCCTGGCGAGAAACACGTCCGACCAGTGCGTGAGAAATCCGCAGTTCGCCGGTTGCAGCGGCTTCACATCAATGCCGGAACCCGCAAGCACGTCTGTCCAGCCGCCATCCGAACCCAGCCTGGGCCAGCTCGCGCCGCCCAGTGCCAGCACGGTAGCGTCGTGCTTCACTGCGGCACGGCCCTGCGGCGTCGCGAACAGCAATTCTCCCTGCGCATCGAAGCCATCAAACGTGTGACGTACCTTGAACGTGATACCCGCCGCCACAAGCCGGGCCAGCCAGGCACGCAGCAGGGGCGACGCCTTCATCGCCACTGGAAACACGCGGCCGCTGGTGCCGGTAAATGTCTTTTGGCCAAGCGCCTCGCACCATGCCTGCACGTTAGCGGGGGAAAACGCTTCAATTGCTGAACGCAGGTGCGGCTCGCCCGTGCCGTAGCGCTGCATGAACCGCGTAATGTCCTCGCTGTGGGTGAGGTTGAGGCCACCGCGCCCCGCCAGCAGGAACTTGCGGCCGACCGACGGCATCCGGTCATAGACCGTTACCTGCACGCCGCTGCCAGCGAGCACCTCGGCTGCCATCAGCCCGGCGGGACCGCCGCCGATAACAGCCACATTGGGTTGTGAAATACCTGACACGACTCACTCGGTGGCAGCGTTTTGAAGATCTTTCAAGCAAACCGGCGGTAGAGCCGGACCAAGTCACCGAAAAGGGCATCAAACGGCCTGTCATTAGGCATGGAAACCGCCGCCAAATGCCCTCATCTTGCATTAAGGGGGGCGTATCTATAAGTAATATCATCGACTTTTGGCCGGACTACTGGGCCGCCTCGCCTTTCACCGCTCGGCGCACTTAGAAAATCTCACCAAACTCGACTAAACCGCCGGTGTGCATCCGCGCCCCGGCTCTAAAAGCGTACCGCCAGCGAAAAGGATATCTACGATGGCAACAGGCACCGTTAAGTTTTACAATACGCAAAAGGGTTACGGCTTCATCACTCCGGAAGACGGCAGCAAGGACGTATTTGTTCATGCAACCGCGCTTGAGCGCGCCGGCCTCCGTGGCCTCAACGAAGGTCAGAAGGTGAACTTCGATACCCAGACCGACCAGCGTTCGGGCAAGATCGCAGTCGGCCAAATTTCGGAAGCGTAAGTTTCAGCGCAGGCTTTCGGGCCTGCTGATAGTTTGGCCGCCGCCTCAACGGCGGCGGCCTTTCGCCTCAGGAGTGTTTGCATGCCGAAGGAAGAACTGATCGAGCTTGAAGGGCTGGTAACAGAATTGCTGCCCGACACGCGTTTTCGCGTTCAGCTCGATAACGGACACGAGATCATCGCCTACGCTGCCGGCAGAATGCGCAAGAACCGCATCAAGACGCTGGCGGGAGATCGCGTGACCGTGGAAATGTCGCCCTACGATCTCGAAAAGGGCCGCGTCATTTTCCGCCATAAGGACGAACGCGCCGCTTCTGCCGCGCCACGCCCGACGGCCTCACGCGGCGGCCAGCAGTTCCGGCGCCGCTAATTTCAAGAAGCTTGATTCTTAAACAAGGCAGCGCATTGCGCTGCCTTTTGCGTTGCAGCTTCAGCCGCCCATCTGGTCGGGCGAGAAGTTGACGTCCAGCACGCGCCATTCCTTGTATTTCGCCGCCGGAAACATCGTGTAGGGCGCGCACTGCTTGAGCGCGGCAACGCCGCTCTTGTAGATCGGCAATCCCAGTTCCGATGCTGCGGCTTCGATCAGTGAAGGCTGGTCCGCCAGCGTTCCGTTCGGGCGCAGCGCCACGCGGATGATGACCTTGACCTGCGCGTTCGCTGGAACGCCTGCCGGCAATTTCCAGCATGATTTCAGATGCGCCTTGAATTGCGCGATCTCAACGCCCTCAAGCTTTGCCTTGGTGTCGGCCTCGGTGCCGTATTCGTTAGGCCCGCCTGTTACCGGCGGCAGGTTCATCAGCGCCGCAAGACGATTGCCCTGGTCTACGACATTTTCCACCGCCATCTCCGGCGCAATCTTCGGCTGCTCGGGCATAGGTGGTTCGGCTTGCGGCTGCTCGGCTTTTTGCGGCGCGGCCGGCTGTGCCGCAGCAGCCTGCTGTTGCGCTTGTTGCTGCGGCGCAGGGCGTTGTTGCTGCGGTTGCGCTTGCTGCTGACGCTGCGCCTGTTGTTGCTGCGGTTGATCGCGCGGCACTGGATCGATGCGAAGCTGGCTGAAGTCCGGCTGCGCTTCCGCAGCCCTGGGCTTGTCCTGCTGCGTCTGCTGCTGATCGGCGACAGGCGGCTCGTCGTTGAACGATGGCGCTTCGTTTTGCGGGACCAGCTCGATGGACGGAAGTTCGACGCTCGTCGTGTTCCGCTGATAGGGGGTAGCGACCACGACCAGCAACGCCATGTGAACGATGGCGGAGATCAGTATGGCAAAGAGCAATACCGGCGTTCGCATTAACGCATTGACCTGACTTGCCACCCTCGCCACCGTTTTGGCAGCGGGTTCATTTTAGCACCATCGGCGCAGGCTTTGCACACCCGCCAAAGACCATCGGCAAATCATGGGAAACGGGATCCGTCACTTTCCCGGACGCACCTTGTTCCAGTCCAGTGCCGCCACTTCCTGTTTGATCCACGACCGGAATGCCTCGACGCGCGCAGGCTGACGGCGCTTGCGCGCATTGACCACATAGAACGCGCGGCCAGTCTCGATGGCGCGGTCAACGGGAATGACAAGCCTGCCGGTCCGCAGCTCGTCATAGGCCAGTACCGTGTGCGCAAGGAGTACGCCCGCGCCCTCCCCCGCCGCATCGAGCGCGTGATCAGCGCTGTTGAAGCGCAGGCCGCGGCTGACATCGACATTGGCGACGCCTGCAGCCTTGAACCAGTCGGCCCAGGTCGGCACTTCGATCCGGTTGGCAAGCGTGTCGTCGTGAATGAGCGGCACCTTGGCGAGCGCCTTGGCGGTATTGAGCGGCCCGTGCGTTTCCAGAAGTCGCGGGCTGCACACCGGCAGCACCACCATGTCGATCAGCTTGTCGATCTCCAGCGCGGGGTCCTCAGTCTGCGTACTCGGCATGTTGCGCACGGCGACATCGACGCCGTCGCTCGTGAAGTTCGCTGCCGTGAACGACGACGAGATGCGCGCGTCGATATCGGGATACGCGCTGGCGAAACGGTAAAGCCGCGGCGCCAGCCACTTCGCGGTGAAGCCCGGCGGCGTCGAGATGACCAGCACGCGTTCGTTGGCGCCCGTGTTGAGGCCTGCGACCGCATCGCGGATTTGCGTGAAGCCGGTCTGCAGGCCGGGATACAGCAGCTTGCCTTCTGGTGTCAGCGCAATCGACCGCACGCGGCGCTCGAACAGCTTTACGCCGAGCATCTCCTCAAGCCCGCGGATCTGGTGACTCAGCGCGCCCGCGGTGACTTTCAGCTCACGCGAGGCTTTCGTAAGGCTGAGGTAGCGCGCGGCGGCTTCGAAGGCGCGCAGCGCATTGAGCGGCGGCATTGGCTTATGCATGAGACTATCTCATCTATCGACTGAGAACTCATCCTTTGTCACACCGTGAAATAAGCGTCAATGTAGGGACAGATCAAGTCACGGATGAGAATGATTCATCCAATCCGTTTTATCGGAGATATTGCCATGGGTTACGCATTGAACCACACCGGCTTTGGCGCCTTCACGGGCCAGCCGGCCTCGGGAGACGCCGCCAAGCCAGGGTCTTCCACCAAAGGTCTCCTGCATCGTTTGTTCATCGCCTTCATGAATGCCCGTCAGCGGCAGGCCGATCGTGAGATCGACCGCTATTTCGTCCGCTCCGGCAGGATTCTCACTGACAGTGTCGAGCGCGAAATGATGCAGCGCACGATGACAGGTAACTGGAGCGCACGCGGATAACCTCCCTCCGCGCCGCATCCAGCCAACACGCCGGCATGGTCCGCCCATGTCGGCGTTTTGTTGCACGCTCCAATGACCTAGAATGTCTCCCGCGGCCTGAGTCGGGAAACCCATGCAGCTTGCCACCATCAATGGCGCCACGCTTCGCTATGAAGTGCTGGGCAACAAAGGTCCGTTGATGGCGCTGTCGCCGGGCGGCCGGCGCGAGATGGGCAATGTACGCGGGCTGGCGGAGAAGATGGCTTCGGCGGGCTATCGCGTCCTCATCCACGACCGGCGCAATTGCGGAGAATCGGAACTCGCCTTCGATGGCAGCCAGCCCGAATATGAAATATGGGCCGACGATCTGGCCGCATTGCTCCGGCATCTGTTTGCGGCGCCAGCGATCATCGGCGGCGGATCGTCAGGCGCACGCCTCGCGATGCTGTTCGCGCTGAAATATACCTGCGGCGTAAAGGCGCTGCTGCTGTGGCGCGTTACCGGCGGCGCTTTTGCCGCGCAGCGCCTGACCGAGCAATATTACGATCAGTATATTCGCGCCGCGCAGCAAGGCGGCATGCCCGCGGTCGCCGCCACCGAGCATTTCGCGCAGCGCATTCTCGACAATCCGCGAAACCGCCAGTTGCTCTATGCCGTCGATCCGCAGGACTTTATCGCCGTGATGGAAAAATGGCGCAGCGCTTTCATCGCAAGCGCGGACTTCCCGGTGATCGGCGCGACTGAACGCGAACTCAACCTGATCAACGTCCCGACGTGCATCATCCCCGGCAACGACAAGACACATTCCCATGTTACAGGCGATGCCGCACACCGCATGATCCGTGGCAGCGAGTTGCATGACCTGTGGCCAGGCGACCTCGACATCGACCTGTTTCCCTCCGACGACTGGGCGGCGAAGGAAGACAAGCAGGCCGCAATCTTTATCGACTTCCTGAAACGCAAAGGCCTGAACGCATAGCTCCGCCGCCTGCGGCGTCGCTTCCCGTCGTCGGGCGCATGACCTAGGCTGTCGCCATCGGGACGGCCGAAAACGGCCCCTGACAAAATGGGAGGATGAAATGAAGCCGTTTCGCGCGCTTGCCGTTTCACTCGGCGTCGTCGTTGCATTAGGCGCAACGTCCGCATTCGCACAGACCAGGGTTTCCGTCGGCTACACCGCGACCATCGATGTCGCGCCGCTGTTCGTCGCCGCCGACAAGGGCTTCTTCCAGAAGCGCGGCCTCGAAGTCACGCCGCAGCTCCTCGCGGTCAACTCGCTGATCCCGCCCGCACTGATGTCGGACTCGATCCAGATCGGCATGCCGACATCCACGACATTCCTGCAGGCGGTCGATGGCGGCATCGACATGACCGTCGTCACCGGCCTCAACTTCACGCGCCAGAACGACAAGAACTTCGGCATCATCGCGCGCACCGGCGCGAACATTACCAATGCGAAGGACCTGATCGGCAAGAAGATGGGTGTCCCCGGCTTCAATGCCATGTTGCATGTCCTCGGCCGTGAATGGCTGCGTTCCAACGGCGTCGATCCCAAGCAGGTCACTTACGTCGAGACGCCGTTCCCGCAGATGAACGAGATCATGAAATCCGGCAACGTCGATGCAGTCATCGGCGCGGAGCCTTTCAAAAGCCGCATCATCAATGCAGGTACCGGATCGATACTCGCCCATCTGACGTCAGTGTTGCCGGAAAACCTGCCGATCGTCGTCTTTGCCGCGACCCGCAAATGGGCGGACGCCAACCCGCAGGCCACCAAGGCTTTCAAGGATGGCCTGGCGGAAGGCATGGCCTTTACCTTGACCAATCTCGACGAGTCGCGCGTTATCACGGCGAAATATCTCAAGCTGCCGCTTGAAATCGTTGCCTCGGTCGAGATGCCGCCGTTCAACGTCAACGTGACGGCTGACAGTCTGGCGACCTGGGTGAAGATCATGAAAACACAAGACATGCTGACGCGCGATCTTGGCGTGGAAAAGCTGATCCTTCGTTGAACTTAGCTCCGTCCCCATCGCAGACCGCATCCGGCGTGGATTCTTCCTACGCCTGGCTGCGGCTTGCGTTGTCGATGCTGATCGGCACCATCAGCGGCGCCGGCATGTGGTCCTACGTGGTGTCGCTGCCCGCCGTGCAGGCGGACTTCGGTGTGACGCGCGCGGAAGCCTCACTGCCCTACACGCTGATGATGCTGGGTTTTGCGCTCGGCACCGTCGTCATGGGCCGCGTCGTCGATCGCTTCGGCATCCTGGTGACGCTGCTGATCGGCGCAGTGTCCATCGGCATCGGCTATATCGGCGCGGGCTATGCGCCGACGCTGATGCTGTTCGCGATCTTTCATGTGCTGATCGGGCTAGGCAGTTCATGCGGCTTCGGCCCGCTGGTGGCCGATATCTCGCACTGGTTCCTGAAGCGCCGCGGCATCGCCGTCGGCATCTGCGCGGCGGGCAATTATACCGCCGGCGCGCTGTGGCCGCCGGTGATCCAGTATTTCCTCACCCATGGATTCCTGGGCAACGCCGCCGGCTGGCGGCCGACCCACATCGGCATCGGCATTTTCTGCGCCGTCACGATGTTCCCGCTGGCGTTCCTGCTGCGCCGCCGCATGGTGACGTCGCACGCAGAGGGATCCACCATTCCGACGCAGGCGGCTGATCTCGGCCTGTCGCCCGGCGCGCTCCAGCTTCTGCTCTGCATTGCCGGCGTCGCCTGTTGCGTCGCCATGTCGATGCCACAGGTGCATCTCGTCGCCTATTGCGGCGATCTCGGTTACGGCGTCGCGCGCGGCTCTGAAATGCTGTCGATCATGATGCTGTTCGGCATTGTCAGCCGCGTCGGCTCCGGCTTCATCGCGGATCGTGTCGGCGGCTTGCGCACGCTCATCCTTGGCTCGTTCCTGCAAGGCGTCGCATTGCTGCTCTACGCCTTCTTCAACGGGCTGGAGTCGCTTTACATCATCTCGGCGCTGTTCGGTCTGTTCCAGGGCGGTATCGTGCCGAGCTACGCCATCATTGTGCGCGAATATTTCTCGCCGCGCGAAGCCGGCGCCAGGCTCGGCGTCATCCTGATGGCGACGCTGGTCGGCATGGCGTTCGGCGGCTGGGTCTCAGGGTGGATCTTCGACCTCACCGGCTCCTACCGCGCCGCATTCATCAACGGCGTCGGCTGGAACCTGCTCAACGTCGCCATTGCACTATGGCTTATCAACCGGCCGGGCCGGCGCATCCCAGCCACCGCATAAAAGCAAGCCATCACACGCCTGGGCTGCTGACGCCCGCGCATATCCTGCGCTACGCTTGCGGCAATCAAACGCGTCACGGGGAAATGCCATGCGAACCATCCATCGTCTTGCCGTGCTGACATGCGGCGCAATGCTGTTCGCCAATCTCGCGCAAGCGCAGGATTATCCGAACAAACCCATCACGCTGGTGGTGCCGCTCGGCGCAGGCGGTGCGCTCGATATTATCTCGCGTTCGATTGCACCCAGCCTCGAAGCAAAACTCGGCAAGCCGATTGTCGTCGAAAATCGTCTCGGCGGCGGCACAGTCATCGCGGCGGTGTCGGTCGCGAAAGCGCCGGCCGATGGCTACCAACTGCTGTTTTCACCCAGCGGCACGCTGACGACAAACGCGACGCTTTACAAGAAGCTGCCCTACGATCCCGAAAAGGATTTCGTGCCGGTCGCGCTGACCGCGAAAATTCCCTTCGTGCTGGTGGTCAATCCTTCGGTCCCGGCAAAGACCATTCCCGAACTGGTCGCCTATTCCAAAGCGCAACCACTGTCCTACGGCTCGACCGGCACGGGCGCCGCACCGCATCTCATCATGGAACTGTTCAAGAACCTCACCGGCCTGCAGGCAATGCACATACCTTATAAGGGCGCGGTGCCGGCGATGACGGACGTGGTTGGCGGCCACACGCACATGACCTTTGCGGACCCTTCCATCACGCGCGAACTCGTCGATGCCGGAAAAATCCGCGCCATCGGCATTTCATCGCTGACGCGCGCTGCGGCGGTGCCGGATGTACCGACGATTGCCGAACTCGGCCTGCCGGGATTTGAAGGCGTGTCGTGGCATCTCGTCGTCGCGCCAACGGGCACCCCCGATGCGGTCGTCGAAAAGCTGCGCGGCGCATTCAAGTCCGCGATAGCCGACCCGGAAATCCAGAAGAAACTCGTCGGCATGGGCGTAATCCCGGTCGACTCGCCGGCCAAAGCCGATCTCGTCCGCTTTGTCGCGGACGAGAAGACGCGCTGGGGCAAGATCGTCCAGCAGGTCGGCATCGCCGGAACGGAGTAATTTTACTCCGCCGCCTGCGGCTGGCGCGCGAACAGGTATTTTTCCAGCGAGAACGGCTCGCCCTGCACGGCGGGGCTGGTGATTTTCGCGCCCGCGAGCGGCGTCGTCTCCTCGAACCAGCTACGCGGCGGCGGCAGGCCCCACAGATTCGTATTGATGCCGGGCTTGACCTGATAGCGCATCGGCTCGTCGTCGATGTCGATGATCTGCGTCGCCGGCAGCAGCAGTTCGACGCGGTGGCCGTCCGGGTCACGCATGTAGATATAATAGGAGTGCCCGCCGCCGTGACGGCCGGGGCCGTGTTCCATGTTCGCGCCAAAGCCGAGATTGCCGGCAATATCGAGCGCGCGCACGACATGGTGCATCTCCTGCACCATGTAACCGAAATGGTGGAAGCGCGGGCCTGAGCGTTGCAGGAACACCATGTCGTGCGGGTTGTCCTTGCGATACATGAAGATCGCCACGACCTTGTCGTCGCCGACGACGGCGTAGTCGGAGATGCGGAAACCAAGGTCGAGATAGAATTGCGCCGCCACGCTGACATCCGGCACCAGCACTTGGTAGTGGTCCATGCGCAGCGCCGCAGCGCCCTTGTGCGTGTGCGTCAGCGTTTGCGTTCGATTGTGGGTCTGCTGCGTCGCCACCAGCTCAAGCGGCGTACCGGCGGTGTCCGACACATGCAGGGTGCGACCCTGATACGGCACTTCGACGAAACGTGACTCGACGCCCACGCGGTCGAAATGCGCCTTGGCCCTGGTGAGGTCCTTGTCCGAGAACACCCGGAAGCCGACGCGCTCGCATACCGGCTCGCCCCTGGTCTTCTTCAGGGTGAGGCTGTGATGGCACCGCTCCTCGACGCCATGCATCCACACCGTATCTTCCGTTTCGTCGCTGACGACGAGACCCAGCACCTCGGTGTAGAACTTCTTGCTCAGCGCAAGGTCGCGCGCGGTGAACACGAGGTGGCTGGCGCGTGTGATGTTGAACGGCGGCTCGTAGTTGGTCTTCGGGTGCTGGCTCATCTTGCACTCATGTTTTTACCTGGACGCCGGTCTCTTTCACGATCTGCGACCAGTTCTTGTAATCGTTATCGAAGAATTCCGCGGTCTGTTCCGGTGACAGGCGCGCCTGCTCGTAGGAACCCTTCTGCATGCGGTCCAGAATATCCGGCTTGTCCTGACAGATCAGGATTTCCTTGCTGAGCGCGCTGATGATGGGCTTCGGCGTCGCAATCGGCACCAGCGCGCTGGTCGAGACGAACAGGCCGTCGAAGCCTTCAACACCAAGTTCACCGAAGGACGGCACATCCGGCATCGCCGCCGCGCGGCCCTTGCCGCTGACCGCGAGCGGCAGGACCTGCTTGCCCTCGACGATGGAGCGCGCATTGCCGACCGTATCGAACGTGAAGTCGAGATGCCCGCCCGCGGCAGCGAGCAATTGCTGCGTCGTCGCCTGGAACGGCACATGCACCGCCTCGATGCCGGCGCGCTTGAGCATCAGCTCCGTCACCAGATGGCCGCCGGTGCCGATGCCGGGCGAACCGAAGTTGAGCTGGCCCGGCCGCGCCTTGGCGTAGGCGACAAAATCCTTCCAGTTGTTCACGCCGAGCTTCGGGTTCGCCACCAGCAGGAAGCGGTAGTTGAACAGCAACGCAATCGGCGCGAGGTCGCGCTTGGTGTTGACCGGCGAGTTGGCGAACACCAGCGGCGCCAGCACCGTCGCACTGTTCGAACCGACCAGCATGGTGTGGCCGTCAGGCGCGGAGCGCACCACTTCCATGGTACCGATGGAGCCGGAGCCGCCCGCCTTGTTCTCGGCCAGGAACGGCTGGCCGAACTTGTCCTTCATGTATTCCATGTAGAGGCGGAAGATGTCGCTTGGGCCGCCGGGACCCGTCGGGAAAATTACCCGGATGGGTTTTGTCGGCCAGCCTTCAACCTGCTGCCCGAATGCCTGGCCGCCGGCAGCCACAAGACCCGCGCCCGCAGCCGTCGCAAGAAAATCCCGCCGATTGAGCATGACACCCTCCCGATGTGTATTTTTTATTTCGGGAAGTCTGGCACGAAGAATGAGACTCGTAAAGGCATGGGCAAAGCAGCACAACGCCAGCCGGACTGGTAGCCCGGATTGAGCGCAGCGAAATCCGGGAAAATGGGGGGCTATCCCGGATGTCGCGTCGCTCCATCCGGGCTACTTGCTAAAGCATGACCACCTCGCATCAAAACTTTTCAGCAAAGGCAGTGCGCTCCCTCTCCCCGCAAAGCCCGTCGAAGACGGGCGTGAACGCCCTTTTGCTGGGGAGAGGGTTGGGGTGAGGGGCTCTGAAAACAAGTGCAAATGCCCCTCACCCGGCGCTTCGCGCCGACCTCTCCCCGTAAACGGGGAGAGGTAAACAGAGTTCGCGGCAACGTTTCAGTAAGAAACAATCACCTTACAGCCGCCTGAAATCCGCCTCGTTGCGGATATCGAGCGGCAGCAGGATGCGCACCACGGTGTTGTACCACGCGACGGTGTAGAGGATTTCCATTGCGGCCCGTGTGTCGAAGTGTCGCCGCAACGCCTCCCAGGTCGCGTCTTTCACTACGCCACTCTCTGTCATCTCGCGGGCAAACTGCATCACGGCTTTTTCCGCCTCGGTGAACAGCGGGGAGTCGAACTTGAATGCTTCAACCGCTTCGAGCTTTTCGCGCGGCACGCCGGCCTTGAGCGCGGCATTCCAGTGATGATCGAATTCATAATCGCATTTCGTCGCCTTGCCGACGACCAGCACCGCAAGCTCGCGATAATTCTTCTCGATGCCGGTGCCGTGGCGAAGCTCGTCGGCAAGTGAAAGCATCCGGTCACAGACGTTCGGCGCATTGAGCATGGCGCGCCAGATATTGCCGACGCCGCCGCGCGACTTCTCGATGCGGTCGAATACGGGACGGTCGGCCTCGGCGAGTTGTTCACGCGACAGGTAGGGAACGCGAGCCATGACTGTCTCCTATAGCGGCGTCTTGGCGACCTTGCCGGTCGCATCGACAAACCATTTCTCGCTGGTAAACGGCTTGTCGGCGAGTCGCGCGGCCACCCAATCCGAAATCAGCGACGGCAGATAAGGCCCCAGCGTTGCAGCCGGCACGCCGCCGATAGCATGACGCGAGTCCTGATAGACGATGAACTGGCGCGGGCCTTTCATGACGCTGAGCATGTCATCGACATGCCTGAGCGGGCAGAGTTCATCCGACTCGCCGCCGATGACGAGGTACGGCATCCTGATCTTCCCGGCGTGGTCCTTGTAGCTCAGGGTCTGGCGGAAGGTGTCGAACTCGGCCTCGTCGGTGATCTGCGCCATATACATGAAGCGCTGCTTGAAGGTCGGCGAGGCTTCCTCGAAAATCGTGTGGCAGCCGGGTTCGAGGTTCGGCGACGACACCACACACGCCTTGAAGCGCGGCTCGTTCGCAACCATTACCGTGCAGAAGTAGGAACCGAAGCTGTTGCCCGACACCGCGACGCGCGCGGCGTCGATCTCGCCGCGCTTTGAAACCCAGTCCATGATCGCGCCACCGGCTGCGGCCCAGTTTTCGGTCGAGACCGGAATGCCCAGCACGGCGCTCTCATATTGTCCCGGCCCATCGACCGCAAGCACGGCGATGCCACGCGACAGCCAGCGATCGCCGTACATCGCGACGCTGATTTCCTTGAAACTGTCCATGCCGGGAATGGTGACGACCAGCGGGATCTTGCCGCCCTTGTAGTCCGGCGGCAGGTGCAGCCACGCCGGCAGGCTGGCGCCCTTGAACGGAATCCAGACTTCCTCGATCTTGTGCGCGGCGAGTTTGACGTAAGCGGAATAGCATTCGCGCTTGCGCGCATTGCAGAACAGGTTTTCGTCGTTGTTTTCGTCGAACGGCCATTGCGCCGCGCCCCAGTGCACCGCCGCCATCAGGTAGTTCTCGCGCGCGGTGACGGTGTTGCCGGCCTCAAGCGCCTCTTTGGCGCGGCCTTCGCGGCGGCGGCCCTGGGCCTGAAACGCCGGCGAGCAGTCGGCGAATTTCTTGACGCGCAAACGGATGGCCGCGAAATCGGATTGCGCTTCAAGGCCGAGCGGTGCGCTGAGATACATCGTGCGCGGCTGGTCCCAGTCGATGCCATTTGCGGCGATGACATTGTCGAGCAACCAGCGCTGTTCGATGAACCGGCGCACCTGCGGCGCCTTGTGCTTTGCAGCCGCATCCGTGCGTGATGTGTCCGCCATCGTTTCCAGTCCCTTGGAAGATATTTGCCGTAAGTCTGTTTTGTCAGTTGTAGCCTGTTGCGCCTTGCAGCGCCGTCATATGGCGAATTCCCGCACCGCATCGGCCTTGGGCGAGAAACCCAGCCCCGGCGCCTCGGGCATCGTCAGCCAGCCGTTCTCCGGGACCGGCGCGCCTTCATACACGGTGCGATAAAGCTGTTCGGCGAGATAGTGAATCTCGACCAGCGTGCCGTTGGCGACGCCGGCCTGCAGATGCATGTTGTGATACTGCCACGCACCGCCATTCGCGATCGGCACGTTGAACGCCGCCGCCATGCCTGCGATGCGCAAGCATTGGGTGTAGCCGCCGGTGATGACGACATTCGGCTGGGCGTAGTCGATGGCCTCGCGCACCAGCAGGTCGCGGAAACGGAACGCCAAACCTTCGTTCTGTCCGCAGGCGAGCGCCATGCCCGACTGGCGGCGCAGTTGCGCCATCTGCCCGGCATCGTTCTGCGTCAGCGGCTCCTCGAAGAACGAAATGCCATAAGGCTTGATCATCTCGGCGAGCTTCTGCGCGTGATAAAGGTCGAGGCTGCAATTGGCATCGATGAACAATTCGACGCCCGGCCCGACCGCTTCGCGCACGGCGCGCACCCGCGCCTCGTCCTCGCGGATCAGGTCCATCAGCGGCCTGGTGTCGCGCCGCGCGAGGCCCGAATGCCCGACGGTCATCTTCAGCCGCTTGAAGCCGCGCCCGACCCAGAGCTTGGCTGCTTCGGCGAGCTGGCCGCGATCGAAGAAATCGAAGCCGAAGGTCACGTAGACCGGCACCTTCGCCCGCGCCCCGCCGAGGAGCCGCCAGACCGGCTGGCCGAGCGCCTTGCCCTTGATATCCCACAGCGCCACGTCGATGGCGGCGAGCGCGTGGGCGGCGTAACCCGTCTGCCCGCGCGGCATCATCGCCCAGTAGAGCTTGTCCCAGACCCGCTCGTGGGCGAGCGGGTCCTCGCCAATGATTTCCGGCCCGGCAACCGCCTCGATGGCCCTGGCGATCACGACCTCGTCGGTGATGGAGGTGAAGCCATGGCCGATCAGGCCGGTATCCGTCTCGATTTCGACCATGCAGCCGGACATCGCCGCGGCGCGTTCCGCGCCCACCAGGGCGACCTTGATCGGGACATGAATCGGGGTTGCCGTAACGCGGGTGATCTTCATGCGACAATACTCACACTTGCTGCCGGAACAACGCATCGCATCCCCGCTTGCGCGCCGCAAGACTTGCGGGTCAAATACGGGGGAACGAGACCGGCCGGGCGGCAAGCCCGCCGGGGTTACCCGAATTTGAAAAAGCAGGGGGAAGTCCGTGGACGCAGTTGTAGGCAAGTTCGGTATCGGTCAGCCGGTACGCCGGGTCGAGGATCAGCGCTTCATCACCGGCAAGGGCCGTTTTGTCGATGACGTCACCCTCCCGCAGCAGGCCTATGGCGTGCTGGTCATGTCGCCGCACGGCCATGCCACGATCAAGAGCATCAACACCAAGGCCGCGCTCGCCGCCGAAGGCGTGCTGTGCATCCTGACCGCAAAGGATCTCGCCGACGAAAAGATCGGCATGCTGATCCCCGCCATGCCGGAAGATTTCGGCGCGCCGAAGGGCTATCGCGCCTCGCGTCCGCTGCTGGCGGCCGACCGCGCGCGTTGCGTCGGCGACCGCATTGCCTTCGTCGTCGCTGAAACCGAAGAACTGGCGCGCAGCGCCGCCGAACTCGTCGAAGTCGACTACGCGCCGTTGCCGGCCGTCGTCACCGTCGAACAGGCGGTCGCCAAGGATGCGCAGAAAATCTACGACGACAATCCGGGCAACATCGCCTTCATCATGGCGATGGGTAATAAGGAAAAGACCGACGAGGTGTTCGCCAAGGCGAAGCATGTCGTCAAACTGAAAATCAACAACAACCGCGTTTCGGCGAATTCCATCGAGACGCGCGCCGCCAACGCCGACTACGCCGCCGAGAGCGACAGCTTCACGCTCTACACCACCTCGCAGAACCCGCACGGCACCCGCTCGCAGATCGCCGGCCAGGTGTTCAAGATTCCGGAAACGCGCCTGCGCGTGATTTCGCCGGACGTCGGCGGCGGCTTTGGCATGAAGGGCAGCGTATACCCTGAAGACGCGCTGGTGATGGTCGCCTCGCGCCGCATCAGCCGTCCGGTCAAGTGGACCTCGACCCGCGCCGAAGCGCTGCT
Source organism: Hyphomicrobiaceae bacterium (assembly GCA_947472885.1). Lineage (GTDB taxonomy): Bacteria > Pseudomonadota > Alphaproteobacteria > Rhizobiales > Xanthobacteraceae > CANJBX01. Next base: position 11,992 of record CANJBX010000020.1, on the reverse strand, counting down.
GGGCGATGCCCATGGCCGCGACCAGGTCGTCACCGGCGAACTCGCCTTCGACGACAGCGGCAAGATCCTCGGCATTCGCGCGCATTCGATGCACGCTGTTGGCTCGCATGTGACGGCGGCGGCGTTCGCCATCAGCATGTTCTCGGTGAAGCTCCTCTCCGGCGTGTACGACATTCCGGCCGGATTCATCTTCGCCCAGGCCGTCCTGACCAACACCTCGCCGATGGCGCCCTACCGCGGCGCCGGGCGCCCGGAAGCAACCTACCTGGTCGAGCGCCTGATCGAGCGTGCCGCCGTGATCCTCAAAATGGATCCAATCGCGCTGCGCATGAAGAACTTTGTCCCGAAGTCGAAGATGCCCTACACCAACACGTCAGGCATCGTTTACGACTCCGGCGACTTCGCGCATGTCACGCAGGAATGCCTGAAGCTCGCCGACTACGACGGCTTCAAGAAGCGCCGCGCCGAATCCAAGAAGAACGGCAAGCTGCGCGGCTGGGGCCTCGCCTATTTTGTCGAGGAAGCCGCGATCTTTAACGACCGTATGGACCTGCGCTTCGATCCCTCGGGTCAGGTCACGATCCTCGCCGGCACCCACTCGCATGGCCAGGGCCATGCCACCGTCTATGCACAGATGGTCTCCGAATGGCTCGGCGTGCCGTTCGAGAACATCCGCTTCATCCAGGGCGACACCAATGAAGTGCCGATGGGCCGCGGCACCTACGGTTCGCGCTCCATGATGGTCGGCGGCAACGCGTTGAAGAACGCAGCCGACCAGATCGTCGAAAAGGCCAAGCCGATGGCGGCCCGGATGCTCGAAGCCGCTGCAGGCGACCTTGAGTTCAAGGACGGCAAGTTCAAGGTCGTCGGCACCGACAAGGCGATCGAACTGACCAATGTCGCCAAGGCGTTCTATGCGCCGATGTTCCTGCCCAAGGATGTCGGCGTCGGCCTCGAATCCGCCGGCACGTTCGCCGCCGAGCCGCCGTGCTATCCGAACGGCTGCCACACCTGCGAAATCGAGATCGACACCCAGACCGGCGTGATCGCACTGGTGCGCTACACCGCCGTCGATGACGTCGGCAAGGTGATGAACCACCTGCTCGCCGAAGGTCAGGTCCATGGCGGCATCGCCCAAGGCATGGGTCAGGCGCTGATGGAACACATTGTTTATGACAACAGCGGCCAGCTCCTGAGTGGCAGCTTCATGGACTACGCCATGCCCCGCGCCGAAGACATCCCGGACCTCGGCGGCGAATTCGCCGAAGTGCCATCGACGACCAACCCGCTCGGCGTCAAGGGCTGCGGCGAAGCCGGCGCGACCGGCGCACCGCCTGCCATCATGGCGGCACTGCTCGACGCGCTGAAGCCTTATGGCATCGAGGAGTTCGACATGCCGGCGACGCCGCAGCGTGTATGGGCCGCGCTCAATAAGGCCAGCGTCAAGGCGGCGTAATCGCCGCCCGCTAACGAGGACGACGATGAGACATCGCGTTGCGATTACGACCATGAGCGCCCCGGCGCTCATGGTTTTTTCTTTTTTGGCTTTTGCTTTTCTGGCTTTCTCTTTTCACGATAGCGTACGGGCGCAATCGACCGGCACACCCGACAGCGTCAATGCGCAGTTCATCATTGGCGAACTGCAGAAGGAAGGCTTCATCGCCAGGCTGGACAAGGATTCCGACGGCGAACCGCGCCTCAGCTTCAAGGTCGATGGCTACGACTGGGCGATCTACTTCTATGCCTGCGGTGGAGGCCCCAACGAGACCCGCCCCTGCATCAGCTATCAGTTCTATTCGGGCTACACGCTCAACAAGCCGGCGCCGCTCGCGACCATCAACAAGTCGAACACCGACAAGCGTTACGCGCGCGCCTACAATTTCCTGCAGCGCGACGGCAAGACTTCATCGCGCGTCGAGATCGACGTTATATCGGAAGGCACGGGTGCCGACCGCTCCGGGACATTCAAGATCTATTTCCAGAAGATGAAGGAAGCGACGCAGGATTTTCGGAAGCTGATCGGGTTTACCGACTAGCCTGTGATCCGTTGACCTTTTGCTGCTCTCTATCGGCCTCATCCTGAGGAGCGGCCAAAGGCCGCGTCTCGAAGGACGAGGCCGCCCCGAATTGGCCGCCCCATCCTTCGAGACGCGCATTGCATGCGCTCCTCAGGATGAGGCGGAACTTGCAGCGCACTATTAAATTGAACACAGCTATTTCGCGGCCGGCCCTGCCAGCCGTTTCACCAGCCGGTAGAGAAACTCCTTGCTGTCGTAGAGTTCCTTGACGCCGACCTGTTCGTTGAGGCCGTGCACGCCGCTCTTGCCGGGATCGGAAAACAGGCCCGACACGCCATACGAAGGAATGCCCGCGTTGCGCAGCCACCGGCTGTCGGTGTAGCCGCCGGACATCGTCGGGATCACCGGCACGCCCGGCCACATCTCACCGGAAATGCTTTCGACCGCCGCCATCACATCCGGGTTGAGCGGCGACGGCGGCGAGAGCACCGGCTTGCCCACCGGGGTGACCTTGATTTTCTGGTCGTTCAGCACGCGCGCCAGCGTGGCGGCCACTTCGTCAACTGACTGGTCCGGCAGCACCCGGCAATTCACCGTCGCGCGCGCCGTCTGCGGCAATGCGTTCTCGGCGTGACCGGCTTCGAGCAAGGTCGTCACGCAGGTGGTACGGATTTGTGCGTTGTAGGGCGGACGCGACGTGAGCGGCTCCAGCGCGCCTTCATGCTGGTTTCCCGCCAGCAGCGCGCGGATCGCTTCCGCCACCTGACCTTGTTCGGTTGTCAGGACGCGTTCGAAATAGCCGCGGGTCACGGCATTGAGCCTGACCGGAAAATCGAACCGCGAAAGCCGTACCAATCCTTCCGACAGGCGATAGATCGCGCTGTCGCGGCGGCCCGACGCGCTGTGACCGCCGGGATCGGTAACTTCGAGGCGATAGGTCTGGTAGATTTTCTCGGCGAGCTGGAGCGAATTGCGCACCGGCTTGCCATCGCGCAGGGTGCCGCCTCCGCCCTCGTTGATGGCCAGCTCCGCCTCGATCAGTGCCCGGTGATTTTCGAGCAGCCAGCGTGCGCCGTCGTGTGGCGAGTCCGACAGCTCCTCGTCGGCCGTCAACGCCAGAATAATGTCGCGGTCGGGCTTGAAACCTTCTTTGACGTACTCGATCAGGTTCGCAACGAAGCTCGCCGCCATCGCCTTGTCGTCGGCGGTGCCGCGCCCGCGAAAGAAGCCATCGACTTCCTGCAATACAAAAGGATCGAACGCCCAGTCCTCGCGCCTGGCTTCGACCACGTCGAGATGCGCGATCAGCAGGATTGGCTTCTTCGCGCCGGTGCCGCGCAGGCGCGCGACCATGTTGCCCTTGCGTGGGCCCGACGACAGGACCTTGACGTCGTCGGCCGGAAAGCCGCCTGCCCTCAGCCGCGCTGCCATGGCTTCCGCCGCACGCACCGTATCGCCGACGGAGTCGGTGGTGTTGATCTCGACCAGTTCCTTGTAGATGTCGCGGAAGGCTTGCAAGCGCGGCGACAGGCTCGCCTGTTTGGCTTCTTGCGCTGCAGCAATGCCGGTCATGGCGATAGCTGCAAAAATCCCGCAGGCAATGTTTCGACCGATCCGGCCCATCGCTGATGTCCTCTCTGCCAATAGCCTAGCGCGGGCCGAGAGGCCCATCCAGCGTTTGATTCATGACAGCATTGCCGCCTGTGTCCCCCTCTCGCGGGACACCGCCGGATGGGCTAGCTTCCGCCACCTTCCGTCAAACTCCGGGACCGTTCCGATGCAAGTTTTCGTCTTCGACCTGCTGCCTTATCGCAAGCACCTCGACGCGCTCGAAACCGGCAAGGCGCTGCCGTACCCGCTGGGCAAGGCGCATTTCGATCCGCAGGAGGCGGTCAAGACCTACGCCGAACATCTCGATGCGTGGGAGTTGCTCGACAAGCTCGGATATGACGGCGTCGGTTTTAACGAGCATCACACCTCGCCCTACGGCCTGATGAACTCGCCCAACCTGATGGCGTCGGCTGCCGCGCAGCGCACCAAGAAGCTCAAGCTGCTCATCTACGGCAATCTCATTCCGCTTCATCATCCGCTGCGGCTCGCGGAAGAACTCGCGATGCTCGATTGCCTCTCCAACGGCCGCCTGATCGCCGGCATCGCACGCGGCATTCCGCGCGAGTATCAGGTCCACAACATTCCACTGTCGGAATCGCGCGCACGCTTCGAGGAAGCCTACGACATCATCACCAGGGCGTGGACCGAAGACGTGTTCTCGTACCAGGGCAAATTTCACTCCTACAATAATGTGTCGATGTGGCCGCGCCCCGTGCAGCAGCCGCACCCGCCGATCTGGACGCCGATCACCGCCAGCAAGGAATCCATCGAGTTCGCGGCCAAGAACAACATTCCGATCACGCCGGGCGAAAGCCGCGTGCAGGGATTGCAGCAGGATATCATCCGCTATTATGCGAAATGTCTTGCCAAGGCCGGCCACAAGATTACGCCGAAGCACCTGAGTATCGCCGCGAACGCCTATATCGCCGACAGCAAGGCGCAGGCCGTCAAGGAAGCCGGGCCCTACACGCTCTATTTCAACCGCACGCTGTTCAGCCACGGCAACGTCACGGAAACCAATATCCAGCGCGGCATGGGCTACGTCAGCGACCAGTCGCTCGACTATATAAGCCCGGAGAATCTGAAGTTTGCGGCGCGCTCGCGCGAGGACTACCGCAACATGACGATGGAAGACGTGGCGAGGAATGCCGAGAATCTGCCGTGGGGCACCGCCGAAGAAGTCCGCGACCGCATCATCGAAGCCATCGACCGCACCGGCGCCGACGTCGTGCATGTCCGCATGAACACCGGCGCGATGCCGCACGAGATGTTCGTCAACCAGATCCGCCTGTTTGCGGAAAAGGTGCTGCCGGCACTGCAGGCCCACAAGTCCAAGGGCGTGCCTGCCGCGGCAGAAATGGCGCTCTAGGAAGCCGCTAGCTCGCGCGCCGGGCCTTACGCTGCTTTGCGCGCGGCGGCTCATACCCGTCGTTGGCCATGCAATAGCCACCGCGGCCGCTGACGCTCATCTGGCACTGCGCGAAATTCACGAAGGCGCAGCTTGTGGTGCTGGAGCGTGAGCCGCCATAGACCGCGCAAACGGGATAGTTCGTGTAGCGTTGCGCGGATGCCGTGCTGGCGCCACCCAGCGCGCCAAGCGCAAGCACGGCTGCGATCATCGGGAGTTTCTTCACGGGGCATCCTACTGTTGCGTCCAACCGCACGTTGGCCGGCTGGTTATGCCATCACTTTTTCTCAACCACCGTATCGTCCTGCGCGCCTGCGCCTCATCCCGTGCCAGATCCAGCCCATGCTATCGTCGCCCATTCGTGATGACGCCGGAGCTGGCCTCCCGGTATAGTGGCAGACAGAATTCAGGAACTTTGAGGCATCCGCGTGACCGCAAAAATCGACGAAATCGGCGACAATATTTTTCGCCTCTCGGTGTACGTGCCGCAGGTCATGCCCCCCGCCGGCTTTACCTTCAACCACTTCCTGATCCGCGGCGAGGAGCCGCTGCTGTTCCATTGCGGCAAGCGCAAGATGTTTCCGGTGCTGGCGGAAGCCGTCAGCCGGCTGATGCCGGTCGAGAAGCTGCGCTGGGCCAGCTTCGGGCATTTCGAATCGGATGAATGTGGCGGCATGAACGAATGGCTCGCCGCAGCGCCCAATGCCGAGCTGATGCATGGCATGACCGGCTGCCGCGTATCGCTCGACGACATGGCGGATCGCCCGCCGCGCATGCTGGCCAATGACCAAGTCGTGGACATCGGCGGCAAGCGCATCCGCTATATCGATACGCCGCATGTGCCACATGGCTGGGACGCCGGCGTGATCTTCGAGGAAACAACCAAGACATTGTTTGTTGGCGACCTGTTCGCGCATTACGGCGACCCGGCGCCGATGACCCGCAGCGAATTAGTCACCCAGGCAATGGCAGGCAACGACTCGACCTATTCGACCAGCCTCGGCCCGACCACCGCGCCAACGATCCGCAAGCTCGCCGGCCTCAAGCCCGACATGCTCGCGATCATGCACGGCTCGTCATTCGCCGGTGACGGCGCGGAGCAGCTCAACGGCCTCGCGGACGCCTATGACGTGCGCCTGCGCGAAGCGATGTCACGCCAATGAGCGAGTTCGAATACAAACACGTCTCCCGCCGTACACTCCGGCTCGACACGTTGATCCGCCTGCGGTGGCTCGCCATTCTGGGTCAGCTTGCGGCGTTGCTCGTCGTCAAGTTCGGCCTCGATTTCCAGCTGCCGATCTGGTCCTGCCTGAGCGTGCTGGCGCTTTATGCGATGTTTACCGTCAGCGTGCGCATGTGGCTCGGCGGCCAGCTTCGCCTCGACGCCGATCGCGCAGGCTGGCTGCTGGCGTTCGACATCGCTGAGCTTGCGATCCTGCTCGGCCTCACCGGCGGCCTGCAAAATCCGTTCAGCTTCCTGCTGCTTGGCCCCGTGCTGATCTCGGCGACCGCCTTGCCGGCACGCATGGCGACGAAACTCGCCGGCTTCGCCATCATGTGCGCCACCATATTGGTGTTCGTGCATTTGCCATTGCCATGGTCGAGCGACGATCCGCTCGAATTGCCCCCGGTCTACATGGTCGGCGTCTGGCTCTCGATCCTGCTCGCCATCGGCTACATCTCGGTCTACGCGTGGCAGATCACCGAGGAAGCACGCCAGCTTGCCGACGCGCTCGCCGCCACTGAACTCGTGCTGGCGCGCGAACAGCACCTCTCGCAGCTTGACGGACTGGCCGCGGCCGCGGCACACGAACTCGGCACACCGCTATCGACCATCGCCGTCGTCTCGAAAGACCTGCTGCTGGCGCTGGCGGATTCACCGCACGCCGAGGACGCCCGTATCCTGCGCGAACAGGCGCAGCGGTGCCGCGAAATTCTTGGCAAGCTCACCGAACACCCCGATCCGGGTGACGCGTTCGAGCGCATGGGACTTTCGGCGCTGGTCGAGGAAGTGATCGCGCCGCACCGCGATTTCGGCATTACCATTGCCGTCGACTGGCCGGCACAGCCCGGCGAACCGACCGGCGCACGCAGCCCGGCGATTCTCTACGGCCTCGGCAACCTTCTGGAGAACGCTGTCGATTTTGCCCAGAAACGCGCGGAAGTTGGCGTGGCGTGGAATGATACCGACGTTACCGTCGTCATTCGCGATGACGGACCGGGATTTGCGAGCGAAATCATGGCCCGCATTGGCGAACCCTACGTTCGCGGCCCACGGCCGCACCGCACACCGGCAGCTGCCGACGAAACCGGGCTGGGACTTGGCTTTTTTATCGCAAAAACCCTGCTGGAACGCTCTGGAGCAATGGTTTCGCTCGCCAACGCAGTGGAACCCGTGCACGGTGCAATCGTAACAATACGCTGGAAACGCATCGATTTTGAGCGTTCCGCAGCCGGCGCACAGAACCTGACCTTGAGCCCGGCGCGGGATCAGCATACTTATCAATTCGTCTGACAACTGGAGCCAGGAAACATCGTGGACGCCATGACGCAAACTGCCGCCCCGCAAATCACGGGCGACCGCTCGCTGCTCATCGTTGAAGATGACAAACTCTTCCTTCAGCGCCTTGCGCGCGCCATGGAAAGCCGCGGCTTCTCCGTGCGTACCGCAGAGACCGTCAGCGAGGGCCTGCGCGAAGTCGAAAACGCGCCGCCGACATTCGCAGTCGTCGACATGCGCCTTGCCGACGGCAACGGGCTCGATGTGATTTCCGCGCTGAAGCAGCGTAAGCCCGAAGCCCGCGGCATCGTACTGACCGGCTATGGCAACATCGCCACCGCCGTCACCGCCGTAAAGCTCGGCGCGTTCGATTATCTTTCCAAGCCGGCGGATGCCGATGAAGTCGTCGCTGCGCTGCTGGCGAATGCCGAAACCAAGGCTGCGCCGCCGGAAAACCCGATGTCGGCAGACCGCGTGCGCTGGGAACACATCCAGCGCATCTACGAACTCTGCGACCGCAATGTCTCGGAAACCGCGCGCCGCCTCAACATGCATCGCCGCACGCTGCAGCGCATTCTCGCGAAGCGCGCGCCGAAGTAACCCGCGCGCACATCGTCAAAACAGAAAACGCCGCGGCCTTCCAGCCGCGGCGTCTTTGTTTCAGCGAGGCTTAGTAGTTGTTGCCGTTGTGCGAGACATCGTCCTTCAGCATCTCGGCACGAATCTGCAGGTCCGGATCGCGGCCGAGATAGTTGACGCCGTCGGTCACGACATAGGGATCGTTGGCATAATACTGACCCGAGCCGAGGCCGGCGGGCACGTAAACCTGCGTGGCTTCAGCGCGCGGCGTCGCGTGGCGGGTACGCGCCGAAGCCGGCCCGGCGGCGAGTACGGCGGTCGCAGCAGTTGCCAGCAGGATGGTCTTAATCATCGATGTCTTGGTCATTGTGCTTCTCCAATCATCGCCCTTGCGCGAAATATCGGAGACGAATTTGTCATTGCAACGTCGCACTCTCGCATTTGCGAACACAAGCAAGTGATGGATCAATTGCACTGACGGGTGTTCAGAAAAACAATATCTTTCATGCGCTTAGTGAAGCGTTGCATGCAGGCATAAGCTGCCCCAACACAACGTCATGCGACTTGGCACGCCGCACTTTTGTGCAACGCGCATACCGCAAGGTTACATGGCTGTAATTAACTTTTGCGGCGAGCGTCAGCGTTCTTCGCCGTAAGGCCCATGCGGATCGGCAAGCGCTTGCAATCGCTGCGCCGCCGCGCGCGACCGCAAGCGCGGTCGGTGACTGGCGCAGGTCCGGCGGCAACAGCGATGCAGCATCGCCGTCATATACCGCTTACTCCGCCGCCCGGAGTGCTGCAACACGCTCGGGAAATGCCGCCGCCAGCGCCGCACGCGTCGGCGCATGCACGCCACGCTCGGTGATCAGGCCCGTCACCAGCCGCGCCGGCGTCACGTCGAATGCGTAGTTCGCAACCGGCGACCCCTCCGGCACAATCAGCACCGTCTCGATACGGCCATCGGCGGTCAGGCCGGAAACCGATGTCATTTCGGCCGCATCGCGCTCCTCGATCGGAATTTCCGCAACACCATCGGACACCGTGAAATCAATCGTCGGCGACGGCAGCGCGACATAGAACGGCACGCCATTGTCGTGCGCCGCCAGCGCCTTCAGGTAGGTCCCGATCTTGTTGCAGACATCGCCCTGCGCGGTGACGCGGTCGGTTCCGACAATGACAAGATCGACCATCTTGTGCTGCATCAGGTGGCCGCCGGTGTTGTCGGCAATCACCGTATGCGCCACGCCGTGGCGGCCAAGCTCCCAGGCCGTGAGCGACGCGCCCTGATTGCGCGGGCGTGTTTCATCGACGAACACATGGATCGGCAGGCCCGCATCGTGCGCCAGATAGATCGGCGCGGTCGCGGTGCCGAAATCCACCGTCGCCAGCCAACCGGCGTTGCAATGCGTGAGAATATTGACGCGCTCGCCGCGCTTCTTGCCGGCAGCTATCGCCGCGATCAGCTTGAGTCCATGCGCGCCGATGGACTTGTTGATCGCGACATCTTCCTCGCTGATTTCCGCCGCACGGCGCCAGGCGGCGGCTTCGCGCTGGCTAGGCGCAAGCGGACGCAACACGGCCATCACTTCATCGAGCGCCCATTTCAGGTTGATCGCGGTCGGGCGCGTGGCGATCAATGTCGCGTAGGCATTTTTGAGATTACGGTCGGTCGCGTCGGCATGCATGGCCAGCGCCATGCCATAGGCCGCAGCGGCGCCGATCAGCGGCGCACCACGCAGGATCATCGACCGGATCGCATGCGCGGCATCGTCCATCGAAACAAGTTTCACCGTCTCGAACGCATGCGGCAGGCGGGTCTGGTCGATGACACCCACGGTCACGCCATCAGACTCGACCCAGATCGAACGCATTGCCTTGCCGCCGACTTTCATGACCGTCTCATAGCGTTTTCACCGCGCCGACAAAACCCTATTTCCAGCTGAAATCAACATTCGATACCAGCATGGTTTTCAGGCACTTGACCAGACGGGTTCGCATCCCCTTGAGTCCTGTGACAACAGCATGGCGGCATCAATGGCAATCAACTACGACCAGCAATATGACACGCGCGGCCGCGTGCCGGACCACACCGAAATCCTCGGCCGCATGGCGAAGGATGCTGCCGGCTATCGCGCGCGGGCCGTGGCCAGCTAGCGCGCCGAGCTTGATGTCAGCTATGGCGATACACCGCGCCAGATCGTCGATATCTTCTTCTCCGATGCCGGACAGAGCGCCCCGCTCGCCATGTTCATCCACGGCGGCTACTGGCGCGCGTTGCAACCCTCGGCATTCAGCCAGGTTGCTGCAGGACTGAACGCGCATGGCGTGACGGTCGCCCTGCCCGGCTATGACCTGTGCCCGCAGGTCGGCATCGGCGACATTGTCGAACAGATGCGCAAGGCGACGCTCTATCTCCACCGGCGCTTCAACAGGCCGGTGCTGGTGCTTGGCCATTCCGCCGGCGGGCATCTCGCCGGCAGCATGATCGCCACCGACTGGCAGGAATTCGGCGCGCCGGCAAACACCGTGCCTGCCGCAATGGGAATTTCCGGCCTCTACGATCTGGTGCCGATGGTTTCGACCGCGATGAACAACGATTTCAAGCTGACCGACACGGAGGCCAAGCGATTGTCGCCGCTGCTGTGGCCAGCGCCGAAAGAAAAAATCTTTGATGCCGTGGACGGCGGCGCGGAGTCGGAGGAGTTTCATCGCCAGAGCCGCAGCGTTGCCGATACATGGAGCGCAGCGGGCGTCACGACACTTTATAATCCGGTTCCGAACGCCAACCACTTCACGGTGATCGAGCCGCTGGCCGACAGGAACAGCGCCATGGTCAAACGGCTGCTGGAATTGCTGCCGAAAGACTAAAACCAGTAGCGCCACGCGAACACAATCGTCAGCAACACGCCGACGGTCATCACGATCAGCCGCATCACCGAATTCGGCACGACCTGCGCGATGCGCGCACCGATGAATGCGCCGACCAAAGCGCCCGCCATCATGATCAGGGTCGGCGGCCACGCCACCGATCCCTGCCAGACGAAGACCATCGACGCGACGAGGCTGTTGAGACTCGTCACCAGATTCTTCGTCACGTTGGCCGAACGGAAATTGCCGCCGGTACCAATCGAAAGGACAGCGGACAGCAATACGCCGACGCCCGCGCCGAAATAGCCGCCATAGAACGACACCGGGAAAATCACCGCCATGCTGTGCGCCCAGCGATGCGCATCGGTCGCGCCCGCGCGCTTTCGCATGAACGCGCCGATCTTCGGGGCCAGCGCGAACAGCACCGTCGCAAACGCCATCAGCACGGGAATGAAATAGGCACACACCCGCTCCGGCGTAACCAGCAGCAGGATCGCGCCAAAGAACGCACCGATCAGTGACGCAATCACAAGACCGACAAATGAGCGATCAATCGGCGGAAGCTGGCCGCGGTCATACAGCGCCGCCAGAAAATTGCTCGGCGTCAGCACGACCAGATTGCACGCCGTCGCAATAACGGGCGGCAAGCCGACCGACAGCAACGCCGGATACGTCACCAGCGCCGCGCCGCCGACCAGCGACGAGATCATGCCGCCGACGACGCCGGCAACCAGGAGAATGAAGATGTGAAGGAGATCCATTTTTTATTTTTCGTCATGGCCGGGCTTGTCCCGGCCATCTCGCTTAGGAGGGCACCCTGCCTCCCTCATCGGGATGGCCGGGACAAGCCCGGCCATGACGAAGGAAAGAGCGAAAACCTGTCTTAGAGTCTGTTCGGAAAGTTCAAGCAGGATTGCTTAGCTTTCTCACCATGAGTCGGATCGAGGCGAGACGCAAGAACGCGAGCGCTTTTCCATTCAGGCACTCCCAGTCCTTGGCGAGCCTGCG
>CANJBX010000019.1 GCA_947472885.1 Hyphomicrobiaceae bacterium | reverse complement strand
TTTCGCATGGCTTGGCAGATGCCGCAGGCTCGCCAAGGACTGGGAGTGCCTGAATGGAAAAGCGCTCGCGTTCTTGCGTCTCGCCTCGATCCGACTCATGGTGAGAAAGCTAAGCAATCCTGCTTGAACTTTCCGAACAGACTCTAAGGGCTCGTTCAGGGCAAAAATATACGTATCTGGGCCGCCTGGAGTATTTGAGCCACGATCTAGAGCGCGAGAAACCTGTCTATTTTCAATGGCAAATTCTCGACTGGTCTCCGCCAGTGGAGACACAAAACTCCCGCGGTCTGATTGTTCAGTCCGCTACAGTTACAAATCCACAAATATCTCCTGCTCAGCCGCAAGTTCCATTGTCAGGTCAGTTGTCGGTAGTCCCACCTCCAAAACAATCATCAGGCTTCGGATTAAAGACACCACAATTCCGCGCTCAGAAAAAAGCAGACTACTCAGTTAAAGACGAGATGGATCGAAAGCTCGGTTTGGCAGGTGAGTTGTCTGTATTAGAGATAGAAATTGAGCGTTTAACCCAGATTGGCCGGGCCGATTTGGCTGAGAAAATTGTGCACGTATCGGAAATTGAAGGCGACGGTGCGGGATACGACATCAGGTCGTTTCATCAAAATGGGGATCCGAAATATATTGAGGTAAAGACGACGCGGGGTGGAATTACGACCCCATTTTTCATGTCGTTAAATGAATTGCGATTTTCGGAAATTCATTCAGCCAATTACGTTCTGTGTCGAGTGTTTGAATTTCAAATTAGTACGAAGTCAGGAAAGGTATTTCAGATTGAGGGAAACATAAAAAACGAGGCGCATTTAGAAGCAATCAATTTTCGGGTAAAAGTATAAGCAGACTAACCGTAGCGATTATGCGACGGCTAGCCGGCCAATTCGCATAAGTCCCAATATGGAATGTAACGACCGAGCCCGTTTTTGCGTCGAGAGCGGACATTTAACAGACGATCTGGAAAGTCGAGAAAAGCCAGATCCGAATGGACACAATTAGTCAGCGGTTGATTCTTATCGAAACAAAGCTTCCGCAGTTTGAGGATTGCCGGTTAGTGATTTTGCTTTGCCGCCTCCGCTGCGGCGATATCAAGTCTGGACGTGAGCCACCGGGGAATGGAGCCGGTATCACGCGTAACGACGCGCGCGGCATTCTTGAAATCTTCCAATGCCTCTTTCGGATATCCATGCATGAGTTGCGTCATCGCGGCTATCGCGAAGCATTTCCAGCAGTTGTTGATCTGGCTGATGTCACCATCTAACAAATGCACCATCAGCGTCCCCGGCTTTAGCGCTGAGATGTCAGGGTCCGCAAGGGAAAGCCACATGATGATATCGATAGCGGCATACTTCGGTGTCTTAGGGTCCGACGCAACACGTTCGCAAGCCCTCCGGTATGCATCGGAAAAACCCTGACCTTCGCGGCCCGTAGAAATATATGTGCGCGAGGTGCCAGCGTTCATCCTGCATGATTCCACGTCCGCATTCTTGGCCGTGACTTCAGGTATGGGCGTATGTGTTGGCAGAGCGGCACGGAAGCAACCAATTCCGGTGCTAGAGGTGTCCTCACTGTTCCAGCGCATGAAGCCCCAGCATTCCGCGTCTTCAGCGCCCAACCACATCATACTTGAAGGTTTGATGTAATTGCCGAAACCTTCAATCACTCCCCACGGCACGCCGTGCGCGTTGCCGTTGGCGGCCATAGCCCGGTTACATTCGGGGGCCTGGGCCCCGTCCAACATGGCACATGAGTGTATGCCGATACGCCCGCCCATCTGTACGACACGTATTTTGCCGGAAACAAACAGCGCCATGGCGCAGGCGGAAGCACAAGACGCGCCGGGCTTCACCACAGTCCGGATATTGCCGCGCGCATCCATGTTCGCGGCCATAGCCAGCGCTTCGCTAACCAATCCGCCAGGGCTGTCTAGCTCTAACGTACTAAACTTTGGCAGAGCGGCGAATTTCACCGCGTCACCTTTTTCAATCGTTCCTGACGCGTGCACAGTTAACTGGTCGCGCAAACTAAAGTTCATAGCATCAGCCCCCGCCACAGCCGTGAGCAAAACGTTGGCCGCGATCACAATACGTTTCAACATTTTGTTGCTTACTACTCTTGTCCAGAAGGGGCTAATTTACTCGTCGTGGCGTCTCAATGGTGCGGCGTGCTGCGCGATTTACGCATGAACTCAGAGACCGTGGCAAGTAAGTCGCAGTTCAATAACTGCTGAATTGGCATACTAAGAAACATCTTTGGGTTTAACCGTTACAGCGTAAGTCGCCTGTTCACGTCGCAGAGTGTTTTTGAAATCGAGATGAGACTTTAAATCTTCGCGGCAACTCCGAAAGGTGACTTTCCTTGCCTTTGTTCCCAATCCAAAGGCTGGCCCTCAATCAGAAGTTTTATATTTGTTCTCGCGGCTTTCAAAGGCATTATGAAGAACGTGATGATCCAGACGTTAGACGGGATTGCCGAGCAATCTATCTCTATGGAGCTAAGATCAGGTTGTTGATCGTATCGATCAGTGCCTCGATTTTGACTGCTACCATCCTTCTATTTTTATCTGGATGATACTCAATCAGAATCCCGGCGAGACCAGCGGGCTGTGGCGGCTTCGTCAACGATGCGAGATTGAAAAACCCTAAGTCAAACAATCCGCCGCCGCTCATTCCCGTTGGTTCGATAGCCTGAGTAATCGCGCGGGTAACGGGGTCTCGGGTACGCTTATCGTACCTGATAAAGTAGTGGTCGTCGCCACTCACCTTCAGCTTTCGGGCAAGGGGCGCGTCTTCTATGACAGTTGAGCCAACACTGAGCTTCGATTGCTTAATTGTTCGCTTGGCGTGGTCGATATTCTTGTTCCGAACATTAGGATATCCCAACGCCATATAAGCGCGCCCAACAGCGGGGATGGGCGCAACAAATTCGCTTTGCTGGATATACCTTGTTTCCCCCAACTGTTCGGCAAGCTCAGTCGTTATCTTAAGAACGGCAAAATCAAACCTGTCCATACGCCGAAGACCGCTTGGAGGCGTGGTAATGGCACCGCTTCCTTGCAGTTTCTTCGTCGACCCCGCGGCCGGAATATAAAGTGCGCCGTTCTTAATTTCGTCGACTACATGAGCGGCCGTAACAAGTAGCCGATGCTCGCGCACCTGCACCAAGACGCACGAGCCGAGATGCTCCGCATTGCCATTGGGTAGGGCAACATAGATCGCACGAACTGCCTTTCCGATGCCTTGTTCTGCAGCTTTTAGCGCCTCCCCATACCTGTCGCTGACAATTTCTTTAGCCCTGTTGGTGACAATGTCTTTGAGGGTCTTGGCAGTATCAGACTTAGTCGAAGGCACGTGCGAATACCCTTTCTGAGCCGAGGAAAATTGTCGTGGTTTCAAACTCGTCAATATTAGGTCACCCACTTCCCAGCCAGGAAGTCCGAAGGCCTTCGTCTACCAATCATTTACGTCGCACAAGTCTCGACACGCAGTCTGGACGGGGCGAGCAATATGCGCTTTTTTAATTCTTTTAGCGCACGCAGCTTCACACCCAATTCAACCATGGTCAGAACTGGCCTACTTTGGCTGATATCACTATACCCCCTCCCTCAAGGGGAGAGGGTAAACAGGGTGCGCCGCCCGATTGTCGTTCTCGCAATGACGTAACCGAAACAAAAAAACGCCGCGCAGTTTCCCGCGCGGCGTTTGTTGTTGGGACTGAAGCGTAAGTTACATCTTCGCCTTTTCGTAAGGGTAGATGATGTTGCCGGTCTTGAGTTCCGGCGGCGTCAGCACGGTCTGGGTGTCCATCCCGCGATGCGAGTCGACCGAGTTGTTCTTGATGTCGTGATACTGCACCTGCAGCATGCGTGACGTCGCCCACTCGCCATCCTTACCGAACTTGATGTCGCCCATGATGGTCTTGACCGAATTGGCGTGCAGCCATTGAGCGATCTTGGTGTCGTCGATGCTCTTGGTGCCGGCGATGGCCGCGCCCAGCACTTCCATGTAGGCGTAGCCCCAGGTGCCGAGGTAATAGCCGAGCGGATCGACGCCTTCAGCGCCGGCCTTCGACTGGTAGACCTTGAGGAACTCAAGCACACCGGGGGTTTCCATGGTCTTGGCCGGCACCCAGGTCTCGTAGTTCGTGAAGCCGTTGAGCAGCGGGCCAAGCTGCATCTTGAACACGGTCGCCTGCAGGCCGACCATGGCGCCGCCGATCATCTTCGGCTTGAAGCCGACTTCGTTGACAGCCTTGACCATGCCGACGGAGTCGAGCGGATACGAACAGATCGTCACGATGTCCGGGTTAGTGGCCTGGATGGCGCGGAAGATCGGCGTGAAGTCCGTCGTGGTCGGCGGATAGGTCTTGTCGTAGACAACATCGAAGCCGAATTTCTTGGCGTTCGAGCGCGCACCTTCGCAGGCGTTCTTGGAGAACTCCTGATCGGCGGCGACCAGCGCCACGGTCTTGGGCTTCGGGTTCTGTGCCGCGGCAACCTCGAAGAAGCCGGTCGTGAACGACGGCTTGGTGTCGGGTCCCGACGGGATCATCGCGAAGTATTTGTCGTACTTGAACTCGGAGTTCACGGCGAGGCCGAACAGGCCGATGAACACCTTGCCCTTCTGCATCACCACCGGCATCGCAGGCGCGATCATCGCGGTCGCGTAGGGGCCAGTGACGAGATCGACCTTATCGACGTCGAGGAGCTTGGTGTAGATGCCCGGGATCGTCGAAGGATTGCTCTGGTCGTCGTAGTAGACGAGCTTGACCGGACGGCCGTTAAGCCCGCCGTTCTTGTTGACGGTTTCTTCCCAGATCTTCGCGCCGAGCAGCGATTGCTTGCCGTTGGCGGCGAGCGGGCCGGTCAGCGCCATGCCGAAACCAATCTTGATCGGTTCGCCGGACTGCGCCGAAGCGCCCGTGGCGAGTGCCATCGTAGCTGCCGCAGCGAGCAGACCCACGGCCAGCCGTTTAAGGTGATGTTGCATGAATTACCCTCCCAGGTGCGCTAAGTGTGCGCTTTGAAATGAGCCGCGGTTTGACACCGCTTATCTCGGTAGTGGCAGAATAATAAGCGTAATTGTCGCGCCCGCGCCAGTGGCCAAAGCGCCGCAAAGGCGCGCACCTTCGCCCATTGATGGGTCATTAGCCGGCGTGACGCGGCTGGACAGGCCCGCTTCGATGGACAAGACTGCGCGGCGCTGCCGGGTGTGAAGCTACCGCGGAGGTTTGCAATGCCGCTCGCTTTTGTCGAGCATTTCCTGATCCAGTCCGCCGATATCGAGGCGACCAAGGACTGGTGGGTGAATGTATTGGGCATGCGGGTTGGGCCGTCGCCCGATTTCAAGTTTCCGGTTTACTGGCTCTACATCGGCGACAAGGACGTGCTGCACCTCACGCAGGGCGGCAAGAACGTCTCGGACAATCGCATGGCCTATCTCGGACAAACGTCGCAGGCGACGGAAGGCTCCGGCGTGATCGACCACATCGGCTTTCGCGCGACGGGGCTTGAAGCGACGATCGACAAACTCAATGAACTCGGCATCGACTTCAAGGAACGCCAGGTCAACGATCATGGCCTGTATCAGCTGTTCCTGTTCGATCCGAACGGCGTGAAGGTCGAACTCAATTTCTCGGCGTCGGAAGTCACCGGCCGCAAGGCGGGCGTGATGGCATCCGAACTGCCGGCGGGTGCAGCGCCGAACTGAACGTTTTGCCGCACTGTTGAAAAGTTCTGCCACAGACCGGCAAAGACCGGCGTGGCGCAGGGAGGACGATGATGACCAGCGATTTGGATCGCCGCAAATTTATTGCGGCCAGCGCCGCCGCAACCGCGGGCATGACGCTTCCGGGCCTGATGCCTGCGGGCCTGACGCCGGGTGTTGCATGGGCGCAAGACGCCTATCCCTCCCGCTCCATCTCGATCATCAGTCCGTTCCCGCCGGGCGGCGCGACCGATGTGGTGACACGCCCGCTCGCCGCCGCGCTCGAACCTGTGGTGAAGCAGGCAGTCGTACTCGAAACCAAGCCCGGCGCGGCGGGCGCGGTCGGCGCGCAGGTGGCGGCTGCGGCGAAGCCCGACGGCTATACGCTGCTGTCGCATCTGCCGTCGCTGTCAGGGTTCGCAACCGTCGATCAGCTGTTCGGCCGCGCGCCGAAATTCACCAACGCCGATTTCATTCCGATTGCGCGCATCATCGCCGACCCCTGCGTGCTGATCGTCAACGACAAGCAGCCCTACGGATCGCTCAAGGACTTTGTCGATGACGCCAAGAAGCGCCCGAACGAAATCCTGTTCTCGTCGTCGGGACTTTACGGCGCGCTGCATATTCCGATGGCGCTGTTCACGAACGCGGCGGACCTGAAGCTGCGTCATCTGCCGACCGCCGGCGGCGGCCCCGCCCTCACCGCGCTGCTTGGCAACAACGTGCAGGCGCTGGCGTCCTCGATCTCGGCGTGTCTGGCGCAGGTGAAGGCCGGCAAGGTGAAGGCGCTCGCCTCGTTCGGCGGGAAGCGCTCGAAGGTGCTGCCAGATGTGCCGACGATGAAAGAGCTCGGCTACGACGTCGAGTATTATCTCTGGGTCGGTATCTGGGCGCCCAAGGGCACACCGGAAAGCGTGATTTCCTATCTGCGCCCTGCACTGAACAAGACCGTGCACAGCGAAGATTTCGGCAAGGCGCTGGTCAATCTTGGCCAGGAACTCGATTACCTCGACCAGCCGGAATTCACGAAGTTCTGGGCCGAGGATACCAAGCGCATCGAAGCCGCGATCCGCCAGATCGGCAAGATCGAGGGATGATTCCGCTCCACACACCGCAGTACGCCTCGTGACCCTGCGCATCGACCACGTTTCCGGCGCAGCGGCGATCCTTACCGGCGTCATTGTGTTCGCCATCAGTGGTGAATTGCCGGTCGGCTCGATGTCGTTTCCCGGCGCGGGCATGATGCCCAAATTGCTGTGCGTGCTGATGATCCTGTTCGGCATTGTGCTGGTCGCGCGCGCGGGGGCCAGCAAGCCATTTGCCGGGGTCAACTGGAGCGATGCACCGCATGCGCTGATCGTGTTCGCCATCACGGTCTTGGCCGTCACCTTCTACACGACGCTCGGCTTCATCATCAGCATGGCCCTGATGCTCACGGCCCTTGTCGCATTCGAGCGCCGGCCGCTGCACTACGCGGCGCTCTATGGCATCTGCATCAGCGTCGCGAGCTATGCGCTTTTCACGATGGTATTGAAGTCGCCGCTTGAGCGCGGACTGTTGGGATTCTAGCGCCGCATGGAAAGCACCCTCGACAGCCTGATGCTCGGCTTCCAGGTGGCGCTCCAGCCGGGCGTGCTGTGGTACGCGTTCATCGGCTGCGTCGTCGGCACCTTGGTCGGCGTGCTGCCCGGCATCGGACCTTTGTCCGGCATCAGCATCCTGCTGCCCGTCACCTACGGCCTCGACGCCACCAAGGCTGTCGTGATGCTGGCCGGCATCTACTACGGCTCGCAATACGGCGGCTCGACCACCGCGATCCTGATGCGCATTCCGGGCGAAGCATCTTCCGTGATGACCTGCATCGACGGCTACGCCATGGCACAGCGCGGGCGCGCCGGCGCGGCGCTGTGCATCGCCGCCGTCGGCTCGTGGATCGCCGGCACGTTCGGCGTGCTGATGCTGACCTTGATCGCGCCGCCGCTCGCTGCCTTCGCGCTGCGGTTCGGCCCGCCGGAATACACCGCGCTCCTCGTCCTCGGCCTCGTGCTGCTGGCTTATCTTTCCTCAACTGCGCTGCCGCGCACCTTGCTGATGGCGGCCATCGGCCTGCTGCTGGGCGCCATCGGCATCGACACCATGACGGGGCATTTCCGTTACTCGTTCGGCATCGCCGAACTGGGCGACGGCATCGGTATCGTGCCCGTCGCCGTGGGACTTTTCGGCCTCGGCGAAATCCTCTCGACGCCGAGCGCCAACATCACCGGCAAGCTGATAACGCCCAAGCTGCGGGAACTATTGCCCAGCCGCGAGGAATGGCGGCAATCGTTCTGGCCGATCACGCGCGGGTCCATTTTGGGCTTCTTCGTCGGCCTCGCGCCCGGCTCGGCGCACATCATTTCGAGCTTCATGTCCTACGCCATCGAAAAGCGGCTCTCGAAAAAGCCGGAAGAATTCGGCCATGGCGCGGTCGCCGGCGTCGCGGGGCCGGAAGCCGCCAACAACGCGGCATCCACCGGCGCATTCGTGCCGATGCTCTCGCTCGGCCTGCCGACCGGCCCCGTCACTGCCGTGCTGATGGCTGCGCTGCTGATTCATGGCGTGCCGCCCGGTCCCGCGCTGATGAACGATCATCCGCAGGTGTTCTGGGGCTTCGTCGCTTCCATGTATGTCGGCAACCTGATGCTGCTGGCGCTCAACCTGCCGCTGGTCGGCCTGTTCGTGAACCTGCTGCGCATTCCCTACAGCTATCTTTATCCGCTCGTGATCATGTTCTGCATTCTCGGCGTCTATGCCGTGAACAATTCCGTCGTCGATGTCTGGATCATGCTGATCATGGGCGCGCTGGGTTACGCCTTGCGCAAGTTCGGCCTCGATCCCGCGCCGCTGGTACTCGGACTCGTCATCTCGCCGACGTTCGAGATGAGCCTGCGGCAATCGCTGGTCATGTCGAACGGCAACTGGACGATCTTCTTCAGCCGCCCGATTGCGCTGACGTTGATTGCCGTAGCCGCCGTGCTGCTGGGGCTGGCGGCATGGTCGCTGGTGCGGCAGCGCCGCGACTGGCGCGCGAAACTCGCGGAAGCGGAAGGCGACTAGACGCCCAGCCCGCCCTTCTGCTCGATGAACTTCGCAATGCCGCCAACATCGCCCGCGCCGGAGCGCAGGTTCGTCATCATGAAGGGCCGCACACCGCGCATGCGTTTGGTATCGCGCTCCATGACTTCGAGCGAAGCACCGACATAGGGCGCAAGGTCGATCTTGTTGATGACGAGGAGATCCGAGCGCGTGATGCCCGGCCCGCCCTTGGACGGAATCTTGTCACCCGCCGCAACGTCGATCACATAGATCGTGATGTCGGCGAGTTCAGGCGAGAACGTCGCCGCGAGATTGTCGCCACCGGATTCGATCAGGATGAGATCGAGCTGCGGGAATTTCTGGCGCATCTCGGCGACCGCCGCGAGATTGATCGAGGCATCCTCGCGGATCGCGGTATGCGGACAGCCGCCGGTCTCGACGCCGGCGATGCGCTCCGCCGCGAGCGCGCCCGAACGCACCAGGTATTCGGCATCCCACTTCGTGTAGATGTCGTTGGTGATCGCGGCGATTTCGTATTTGTCGCGCAGGTGCTTGCACAGCGCGTCCATCAGCGCGGTCTTGCCTGAACCGACCGGACCGCCGATGCCGACGCGCAAGGGACCATGGGGGGATTTCATGGGCTAACTCCTGAACAACCGTGTGTATTGGGTTTCATGCTTCATGCTGGCGATGTCGGCGCGCAAGGTCGCGCTGCCGATTTCTTCCAGCGGTGTCTTGAGCGCGCGTTCCGCCGTGACGGCAATCGTCGGCTCCAGCGCCGCCAGCACGTGCAGGCCATCGGTCTGGCCGAGCGGAATGAGCCGCACGCCGGCGGAAATCTGGTTGGCGGCGACGGCGTGAAGATAGGCACTCAACGCCTGTTCCAGCGCAATACCATGGCCTGCACAGGCGACCGCAACCGCGACCGGATAGGCCACTGGGCCACCCCACGCTATCGCCAGCGTCTCAAGCGCGTCACATGGCCAAGCAGCGCGCGTTGCCTCGATAAAGGCGCGGCCCTGCGCGGTGGTTTCGAGATGGCGCTCTTTCGACGGCGCGAAGGCCGCGGCGAGTTCGGCGATGGCGCGCAAGGCTTCGCTGTCGTTCCTGCTCACGGCAACATGCGTGTGAATGAAAAATACAGCATCGCAAAAGCAGCCGCCTTCAGTCAGCGTCGAGACAATCCAGTTTTTTAATGTGCCGGCGTTGGCGATCTCGCCCGCCTCCACCGCCCATTCAATGCCGCCCGAATAGGAAAACGCGCCGACCGGATAGGCCGGCGACAACCACGCCATCAGGCGATAGAGCGCGACGCTTTCCTTGCCATTCGAACCAAGGCGCCCGCCACGCAACGCACTGGGCTCCTTCTCCCCGCTTGCGGGGAGAAGGTCGGGATGAGGGGCTGCTTCGTGAGCGTTGCGATGCTGCAACTCCCCCTCACCCGCCCTGCCGATGGCCGGGCGACCTCTCCCCGCACGCGGGGCGAGGTGACGCTTGGCTGACTTCTTGCCCGTCGGCAAAATCGTCTTGGGGTCACGCGCCATGAGCGGGCCCTTGCGCGTGATCGTGTGGCGCGACAACTTCCGGATCGAAGGATTCATCGCGCGGCGTCACGGAAGCGCCGAGACAGCGCAGCATGTCTTCCAGCACATGATCGCGGCGAATGCGCAGCCGGTCGCCGACGACCTGCATGTCGGTGTGGCGATTGCCGATGTGCCACGCAATGCGAACGATATCCGCGGGCTCGCGCATGGCAATCTCGACGAGGGATTCCGCCTGCCCTGCGACCTGCACAATCGCGCCGTCGTCCAGCACCAGACCGTCGCCATCCCGCAGCGTCACCGGCGCCGCGAAGTCGAGCAGGTACGCCGCGCCGCTCTCGCCGGTCAGCACCGCGCGGCGGCGCTGACGGTCGTCGGCATCGAGCACGACGCGGTCGATGGCGGCGGCGAACTGGCCCATAGGCTTTATTTGGGAAACGCGACGCATGAAACGCTTTCTACTCCGTCATGGCCCGGCTTGTCCCGGCCATCTCGATAAGGGAGGCAAAGTGCCCTCCTAAGCGGGATCGCCGGGACAAGCCCGGCGATGACGACCGCCATCAATACATGAAATAGCGCTGCGCCATCGGCAGCACATCCGCCGGTTCGCAGGTCAGCAGCTCACCGTCTGCCGTCACTTCGTAGGTTTCGGGATCGACCTGAAGGTCCGGCGTGGAACCATTATGGATCATGCTCTTCTTGGTGATCTTGCGGGTGTTCTCGACGGCGACAAGCTGCTTCTGGATGCCAAGTTTCTTGCCGAGGCCCGACTTCACCGCCGCCTTGGAAGCAAACACCACCGACGACGCCGTGAGCGCGCGGCCGAACGCGCCGAACATCGGACGGTAATGCACCGGCTGCGGCGTCGGGATCGAGGCATTCGGATCGCCCATCTGCGCGGCGACAATCGTGCCGCCCTTGATGATGCAATCCGGCTTCACGCCGAAGAATGCCGGCGACCACAGCACGAGGTCGGCGAGCTTGCCCTTCTCAATCGAGCCGATGATTTTCGACACGCCATGGGCAATCGCAGGATTGATCGTGTATTTCGCGATGTAGCGCTTCACACGCTCATTGTCGCTGACGGACTTTTCGCCCTTGAGCGCGCCGCGCTGCTTTTTCATTTTATCGGCGGTCTGCCATGTGCGGATGATGACTTCGCCCAAGCGGCCCATGGCCTGCGAGTCCGACGACATCATCGAAAGCGCGCCAATGTCGTGCAAAATATCCTCCGCCGCAATGGTTTCCTTACGGATGCGGCTTTCGGCGAACGCGAGATCTTCCGCAATCGACGGGTCGAGATGGTGGCACACCATCAGCATGTCGAGGTGTTCGTCGAGCGTGTTGCGGGTGAACGGCCGTGTCGGGTTGGTCGAGGACGGCAGCACGTTTTTCAGTCCCGCGACTTTCAGAATGTCCGGCGCGTGGCCGCCGCCGGCGCCTTCGGTGTGGAAGGCGTGGATGGTGCGGCCCTTGAACGCGGCGATGGTGTCTTCGACGAAACCGGATTCGTTGAGTGTGTCCGTGTGGATCATCACCTGAACGTCGTATTTGTCCGCAACGGTCAGGCAGCAGTCGATGGCGGCGGGCGTCGTGCCCCAGTCCTCATGCAGCTTGAGCGCGCAGGCGCCGGCCTCGACCATTTCGTTGAGCGCCGCCGGACGCGAGGCATTGCCCTTGCCGGCAAAGCCAAGGTTCACCGGAAATGCGTCCGCCGCCTGGATCATGCGCGCGATGTGCCATGGACCTGGCGTACAGGTTGTCGCGAAGGTGCCGTGCGCCGGGCCGGTGCCGCCGCCCAAGAGCGACGTCACGCCGGACATCAGCGCATCGTCGACCTGCTGCGGACAGATGAAATGAATGTGCGTGTCGAAGCCGCCGGCGGTGAGGATCTTGCCCTCGCCCGCGATGACTTCGGTGCCGGGACCGACGATGATCGTGACGCCGGGCTGGATATCAGGATTGCCGGCCTTGCCGATGGAATGGATGTGGCCGTTCTTCAAGCCCACGTCGGCCTTCACGATGCCCCAGTGGTCGACGATCAGCGCGTTGGTGATGACGGTATCGACCGCACCCTGTCTGTTGGTGATCTGCGACTGGCCCATGCCGTCGCGGATCACCTTGCCGCCGCCGAATTTCACCTCTTCGCCGTAGACCGTGAAATCCTTTTCGACCTCGATGATGAGGTCGGTGTCGGCAAGCCGCACGCGGTCTCCCACGGTCGGCCCGAACATATCGGCATAGACGCTGCGCTTGATCCTGACGGACATCAAAGTTTCCCCATCACATCGCCGCGAAACCCGTAGACCACGCGCTTGCCGGCAAGCGCGACGAGCGTGACTTCGCGGGTCTGGCCGGGCTCGAAGCGCACTGCCGTCCCCGCCGCGATATCGAGCCGTGTGCCGCGCGCTTTCTTGCGGTTGAACTTCAGCGCGGGGTTCGTTTCAAAGAAATGATAGTGCGAGCCGACCTGGATCGGCCGGTCGCCGGTGTTGGACACCGAGAGCGTAACGGTCTTGCGGCCCTTGTTAAGCTCGATCTCGCCGTCCTGAATGAACATTTCACCGGGGATCATTGTAATTGCCTTTCACATTTCGCCGTCATGGCCGGGCTTGTCCCGGCCATCTCGCTTAGGAGAGCACTGTGCCAACCTAAGCGGGATGCCCGCGACAAGCGCGGGCATGACGAAGGAGAGAGTCCTGCCATTCTTCCTTCACCTTATCGGTTCATGCACGGTCACGAGCTTCGTGCCGTCGGGGAACGTCGCCTCGACCTGAATGTCGTGGATCATCTCGGGGATTCCGTCCATCACCTGCGCGCGCGTCAGCACATGCGCGCCGGACTGCATCAGTTCGGCAACGGTGCGGCCATCGCGCGCACCTTCGAGAATGAAATCCGAAATGATCGCCACCGACTCCGGATGGTTGAGCTTGACGCCGCGCTCGAGCCTGCGGCGCGCCACCATCGCGGCCATCGAAATCAGCAGCTTGTCCTTCTCGCGCGGTGTCAGATTCATCGGTCAACCTTCAGTTCAGCCACAGCCGCGGCAGCGTGCCGCCAATCGCGGCCAGAAGCAATTTGATATCATGGCGGAGCATTTCGCCATCGCGCGCGACCAGCCGCGCCAGCGCAAGACCGTTCCAGGCCGAGACGCCCACATCGCCCGTATAGGCCTGCTCACGCAGCGCCGCGATCTGCGCGTCGTCCACCGGCGTCAGCAGCACCGTTGCAATGGCGCAGCCGCCCGCGGCGATTGCCGGAGCGCTGAGTTTCTCCGCAATCGGCCCGTCGAGCCGCAAGGTGTCCGCGAAAATCAGCTTGCCGTCGCGGCGCAGCCGCCAGCGGTCGAACAGGTTGCCCTGCGTCACCGTCTCGTCCATGGCCGTACGGCCGAACACCACGGACTCGATCATCAGCAGCTTCGCATCGCTGGTAATAACGGCCTCGATGCTGCGGCGAAGCTGCGCCTCGTTGAACAGGATCGTTTCCTGCGGCAACCAATAGAGCGAGCCGCCCGCCTCGACCTTGAGCTTCACGTCCATGGTCGCCGGCTCGCCCAGCGAACGATAGGTCTTCTCGGCGGCGGCGGTCGTCACCGTCAACGCCGCGCCCTCGCCGACTTCGATATCGAAGGAAAACCTGTCGCCGCCCGCGATGCCGCCCGCGGTGTTGATGACCACGGCTTCCAGATCGTCGCCATTGGGAAAGCGCACGCGCAGCGCGCCGTCTTCATAGATGCGGCCCCGCCGGCTGCGGCCGCCCGATGCCTTGACCGTCAGCGCCACCCGCGACTGCACGCGGTTTCCCGCAAACGCCCTGGCCTGATCCGATATTGCAGCAACCGTCACTCAGACCTCCAACGCCACGCCAAAGCGCTATTCTGGCCCTAGATCGCCAGCGCGCGCTTGAGCGCAACCTCGTCCAGATCCGCCTTGCTCGATTGATACACAATCGCGCCGCGGTCCATCACCACGAAATGGTCGCCGAGTTCCTGCGCAAAGTCGAGGTATTGCTCGACCAAAATGATGGCCATTTTTTTTAGGCCGCGCAGATAGGTGATCGCCTTGCCGATATCCTTGATGATCGAGGGCTGGATGCCTTCAGTCGGCTCGTCGAGCAACAGGAGCCGCGGGCGCATCACCAGCGCGCGGCCGATGGCGAGCTGCTGCTGCTGGCCGCCGGAAAGGTCGCCGCCACGCCGCCGCATCATGTTGTTGAGGACTGGAAACAGCGAAAACACCTCGTCGGGAATGTCGCGCTCGCCGCGCGGCAATGGCGCATAGCCGGTCTGGAGATTTTCGGCGACCGTCAGCAGCGGGAAAATCTCGCGGCCCTGCGGCACATAGGCGATGCCGCTGCGCGCACGCTCAAAAGGTTTCAAGCCGGTAATGTCCTTGCCTTCCCAGACAATGCTGCCGCCGCTCACCGGATGCTGGCCGGCGAGCGCGTCGAGCAGGCTCGTCTTGCCGACGCCGTTGCGGCCCAGCACGCAGGTGACCTGTCCCGGCTCGGCGTGCAGCGACACACCGCGCAAAGCCTGTGCTGCGCCGTAATGCAGATTGATCGCGTTGATGTCGAGCATTTGCAGCTTCCAGCTTGGCCTCGCCCTTCGAGACGCCCGCTGCGCGGGCTCCTCAGGACGAGGGAGCAACAGTTTCAATCCTCATCCTGAGGAGGCCCGGAGAGCCGTCTCGAAGGATGAAGGCCCGTCAGCGTCCCAAATAAACCTCAACCACCCTCTCGTTCTCGGACACCTGATCGATGGTGCCCTCGGCAAGCACCGAACCTTCATGCAGGCAGATCACCCGCACGCCAAGGTCGCGCACGAACGTCATGTCGTGTTCGACGACAACGATGGTGCGGTCGCGGTTGATCTCGCGCAGCAGGTCGGCGGTCTGTTTGGTTTCGGCGTCAGTCATGCCCGCGACCGGCTCGTCGATCAGCATGAGCTTTGGCTCCTGCGCCAGCAGCATACCGATTTCGAGCCACTGCTTCTGGCCGTGGGACAGGCTTCCGGCAACGGCGGCGCGTGACGGCGTCAGGCGGATGGTCTTGAGGATGATGTCTAGCCGGTCGCGCTCCTCGCTGGAGTCCTTCCAGAACAGCGTCCCGCGCGTGCGGCGGTCAGCTTTCAACGCCAGCCGCAGGTTGTCATCGACCGTGTGCATGTCGAACACCGTCGGCTTCTGGAACTTGCGGCCGATGCCGAGTTCCGCGATCTGCGTTTCATCGAGGCTTGTGAGATCGTGGACACCGCCGTCGAACACGACCTCGCCGGTGTCGGGGCGTGTCTTGCCGGTGACGACATCCATCATCGTGGTCTTGCCCGCGCCGTTGGGGCCGATGATGGCGCGCATCTCGCCGGGCTCGACGGAGAACGAGAGATTGTTGAGCGCGCGGAAGCCATCGAACGACACGCTGACGCCGTTGATGTAGAGCATTGCTGAAGTGGTTTTTTGATCGGCCATGGCGCGCCCCTATTCCGCCGGCCGCGCCAAAAGCGAAGTCGCAGATGGCGGCGGCGCAGGTGGCACCGCAGCCTCGGCGTCGTCAGCCGCCTGCTGCTCCCGGCGCTTCGACATATAGTACCGCCAGGTGCCGACGATGCCGCGCGGCAACAGCTGCGTCACCGCAACGAACAATGCACCGAGCAGGAACAGCCAGTACGGCGCAAGGAAGCCGGAGGTGAAATAGGTCTTGCCGTAATTGACGACCAGCGCACCCAGCGCAGCGCCGGTCAGCGTGCCGCGCCCGCCGACCGCGACCCAGATCACCGCCTCGATGGAACTGGCCGGCGCGAACTCGCCCGGATTGATAATGCCGACCTGCGGCACATAGAGCGCACCCGCGACGCCGGCCATGCAGGCCGACAGCACGAACACGAACAGCTTGTAGTTCTCGACGCGATAGCCGAGGAAGCGCGTGCGGGATTCGGCATCGCGGATCGCCACCAGCACCTTGCCGAACTTCGACGTAATCACCGCGCGGCAGATAAAGAAGCCAAGCGCGAGTGCGATGCAGGAGACCGAGAACAGCACGAGCCGCGTGCCCTGCGCCTGCACGTTGAAGCCAAGGATATCCTTGAAATCGGTCAGGCCATTGTTGCCGCCGAAGCCGAAGTCGTTGCGGAAGAACGCCAGCAGCAGGGCATAGGTCATCGCCTGGGTGATGATCGACAGATAGACGCCGGTGACGCGCGAGCGGAACGCGAGCCAGCCAAAGCAGAAGGCGAGCAAGCCCGGCGCCAGCAGGATCATAATGGCGGCGAACCAGAAGTGGTCAAAGCCATACCAGTACCAGGGCAGCGCCTTGTAATTCAGGAACACCATGAAGTCCGGCAGGATCGAGTTGCCGTAGACGCCGCGGGAGCCGATCTGACGCATCAGGTACATGCCCATGGCGTAGCCGCCGAGTGCGAAGAATGCGCCGTGGCCGAGCGAGAGAATGCCGCAATAGCCCCAGATGAGATCGATGGAGAGCGCCAGCAGTGCGTAGCAGACGTACTTGCCCCACAGCGCGACCAGATAGACCGGCACATGGAATGCCGACGATGGCGGCACGAACAGGTGCAGGATCGGCACGAGGATCGCAGCGCCCATGCAGATGGCGAGGAAAATCGTCGCGCCCCTGTCGAGCGTGCGGGTGAGCGGCGCGGTCATCATGCTTCCACCGACCGGCCCTTGAGCGCGAACAGTCCGCGCGGGCGCTTCTGGATGAACAGGATGATGAGGACAAGGATCGCGATCTTGCCAAGCACCGCGCCGGCGTAAGGTTCAAGAAACTTGTTGGCGATGCCGAGGGTGAAGGCGCCGACCAGCGTGCCCCACAGGTTTCCGACGCCGCCGAACACCACGACCATGAAGCTGTCGATGATGTAGCTCTGTCCGAGGTTCGGCGAAACGTTGTCGATCTGCGACAGCGCAACACCGGCGATGCCGGCAACGCCGGAGCCGAGGCCAAAGGTCAGCGCATCGATGCGCGCGGTGGCGATACCCATGGACGCCGCCATGGTGCGGTTCTGCGTCACGGCGCGCATTTCGAGGCCAAGACGCGTCAGCCGCAATACGCCGAGCAGCGCGACGAACACGAAGATCGTGAAGCAGACGATCCACAGCCGATTGTAGGTGATGGTGAGGCCGCCGAGTTCAAACGCGCCGCTCATCCATGAAGGCGAGCCGACATCCTTGTTCGACGAGCCGTAAGCGGTTCGCACCGCCTGCTGGATGATGAGCGACAGGCCCCAGGTTGCGAGCAGGGTTTCCAGCGGCCGGCCATAGAGAAAACGAATGACCGTACGTTCGATCAGGATGCCGAAGCAGCCCGTGACCAGAAACGCCAGCGGCACGGCGATGACGAGCGAAATATCGAACAGCGCGGGATTGTAGGCGCGGATCACCTCCTGAACGGCGAACGTCACATAGGCGCCAATCATCACCATTTCGCCATGCGCCATGTTGATGACGCCCATGACGCCGAACGTGATGGCGAGGCCAATGGCAGCGAGCAGCAACACAGACCCGAGCGACAGGCCGTACCACATGTTTTGCGCCGCGCTCCAGAGCTGGAGGCTGGCGTCGATTGAAGCAACGCCCGCAGCAGCGGCCCGCTTGATATCGTCGTGGCTGTCGGCCGAAAGATTGGTGAGCAGGCTGCGCGCCTCCTGATCGCCGCGCTCGCGGATGACGGAGATTGCCTCCAGATTCTCTTCTTTCGATGCGGTTGGCGTGTTGAGGATGACGGCGGCACGCGCATCGACCAGCGCGCGCTTGACGCGCGGCTCGGTCTCTTTGGCGATGGCAACATCAAGCGCCTTCAACGCGCCGGCTTCGCGCGACTTGAACACCGCCTTGGCGGCGTCCATGCGCTTGCCGGCATCGGGCGACAGTAGCGTCAGCGCGCCGACGGCAGCGTCGATGCCGCGGCGAACGCGGTTGTTGAGACGCACGGTTTGCAAGTCACCGGCCTTGACGTCCGCGGCCGGCGTGCCGGTGGCGGCGTCATTGATCGTGCCGGCGGCGGTGCGGACATAGACCTTCTTGTCGGCGGGATTGAACAGGAGCCGGCCTTCCTGCAGCGCATTGATGACATCGACGGCCAGTGGATTGCCGCTGGTAGCCACCGCGCCGATCGCCGTTTCGGTATCGCCGAACGAGTCGGCGGCGAACCCGGCGAGCGCGCTCTCGAAGTTCTGCGCGGAGGCTTGCTGCGGCGAGGCGATGCCTGCAATCAGCAACAGGCAACACGCAGTCACCAGCGCGAAGGCGCGGTTGCGGACCATATTCATCGAGCTTTTCCCGGCAGGGGTAACAAGTTTTAGACGATGGAGGCGGCGGCCAGCCGCCGCCTCCGGTATCTACGAGCAGCTATCTTGCGATCAGCTGCCGCACTTGCTGGTCTTGGTGCTGAAGTTGCCGCACTTCTTGCCGACCCAGTCGCCGACCAAGTCCTTGGAGTCCGGCAGTTCCTTCGACCAGGCATCGCCCGGGACGAGGCCCGAGGTCTTCCACACCACGTCGAACTGACCGTCAGCCTTCACTTCGCCGATGAACACCGGCTTGGTGATGTGATGGTTCGAGAGCATTTCAGACATGCCGCCCGTCAGGTTCGGAGCCTTGATGCCCGGCAGCGCGTCGATCACCTTGTCCGGATCAACCGAGCCAGCCTTCTCGACCGCCTTCACCCACATGGCGAAGCCGATGACGTGAGCTTCCATCGGGTCGTTGGAAACGCGCTTCGGGTTCTTGGTAAACGCCTTCCATTCCTTGATGAACTTGTCGTTCTCAGGGGTCTTGATCGACTCAAAGTAGTTCCAGGCGGCGAGATGGCCGAGCAGCGGCTTGGTGTCGATGCCGGCGAGTTCTTCTTCGCCGACCGAGAAGGCGACGACCGGAATGTCCTTGGCTTTGATGCCCTGGTTGCCGAGCTCCTTGTAGAACGGCACGTTGGCGTCGCCGTTGATGGTCGAAACCACCGCCGTCTTCTTGCCAGCCGAGCCGAACTTCTTGATGTCGGCCACGATCGTCTGCCAATCGGAGTGGCCGAACGGCGTGTAGTTGATCATGATGTCTTCCGCCTTGACGCCCTTCGACTTCAGATAGGCCTCGAGGATCTTGTTGGTCGTGCGCGGATAGACGTAGTCCGTGCCGGCGAGGACCCAACGCTGAACCTTCTCTTCCTTGGCGAGATAGTCGACGGCCGGGATCGCCTGCTGGTTCGGCGCGGCGCCGGTGTAGAACACGTTACGCTCGGATTCTTCGCCTTCGTACTGCACCGGATAGAACAGGATCGAGTTCAATTCCTTGAACACCGGCAGCACGGACTTGCGTGACACCGAGGTCCAGCAGCCGAACACGGCCGAGACCTTGTCCTTCGAAATCAGTTCGCGGGCCTTTTCGGCAAACAGCGGCCAGTTGGAGGCCGGATCGACGACGACGGCTTCGAGCTTCTTGCCGAGCAAGCCGCCCTTCTTGTTCTGCTCGTCGATGAGGAACAGCATCGTATCCTTCAGCGTCGTTTCGCTGATGGCCATGGTGCCGGAGAGCGAGTGCAGAATGCCGAGTTTGATCGTATCCTGAGCCTTGGCGGGAAGCGCAGCCAATCCCAGGGCAAGGCCGGCTGTTGCTCCGAGAAGCCAGCGCCGGTGGATAGGGTTCGTGTTCATGGGAGAATCCTCTGTTTGACGCAACGGAACCGGCCACAGCGAGCCGTCCCCGACATAGGCTCCTTCAAATTTCGTGCCAAGCCTTGCGGCAGCGCAAGTCCTTGGATTGTCATAGAGATTAACAAGGTGCGAACGGCGGGGCGGACCGTGCCTTTTGTCACAGCAAAGTATTTAAGCCGTCTGATTATAAATTAGGCATAAAATGGCAATCTCGGGGGCGGAATCTAAAACTGGCAGTTTTTTAGTCAGCTTTGAGCAAAATCGCTATCTGGATACCTGTATCCGGTATCTGCCTCTGCTGATTTTGGCTGTGGCCTGGGAGGCCAGCACCCGTTTGGGGCTGGTTTCGAAACTCGCCCTGCCGCCGCTCTCCAGGGTGTTGGCATCGTGGTACCGGCTGGCCGCGAGTGGCGAACTGTTCGTCCATGGCGCCAATTCGCTCTACCGGACAGCCGTTGGACTGGCGTGCGCGGTCGTTGCCGGGACCGTTCTCGGCATTCTCATGGGCTGGTCGCGCCTGTTCGACACCTTGCTGGGCCCGCTCGTGCGGATGTTTTACCCGATGCCCAAGTCGGCGCTGATTCCGATGATGGCGCTGTGGCTCGGCTTCGGCGACGGCTCGAAGATCGTCCTCATTGCGCTGGGCTGCACGCTCCCCGTCGCGATCTCGGCCTACAACGGCGCGCGCGGCGCGGAACGCACCCTGATCTGGTCGGCGCGGGCCTTGGGCGCGAGCCGCATCCGCACCCTGTTCGATGTCGTGGTGCCAAGCGCATTGCCTGAACTTCTCAGCGGCATCCGCATCGCGCTGGCGACCTCCTTCATCCTGCTGGTGAGCTTGGAATTCATCGCCGCCCGCAAGGGCCTCGGCTTCATGATCGGCTTCCTCGGCGAAGGCGGCGTCTATGACGCGATGTTCGCCGCCGTCCTCACCGTCGCGCTGCTCGGCTTCATCGCCGACCGCCTCTATCTCATGCTGATGCGGAGGCTGCTGCGATGGCGCGCGGCGCGATTCATCACGCCAGCGTTGCTGATCGTGCTGTGGGAAACGCTGGTGCGCGACGGCACCATCAGTTCGTTCATGCTGCCGCCGCTCAGCGGCGTCCTCGTGCAGATCGGCGAACACATCGCGAGCGGCGAACTCTTCGTCAATCTCGCCATGACGCTGTTTCGCACTTTCACCGGCTTCACCATCGCAGCCATCGGCGGTATTTTCCTCGGCCTTGCGGTGAACCGCAGCCGCCTCGCCAACTGGTTCTTCGATCCCATCGTGTCGGTCGGCTTCCCGATGCCCAAGATCGCATTCCTGCCGGTGTTTATCCGGTGGTTCGGGCTTTACGACGGCTCGAAGATCACCATCATCGCGGTCAGCGCGATATTTCCCGTCATCACAGCAACGCTTGCGGGGCTGCAGGGCGTCGAGCGCGAATTGCTGTGGTCGGCGCGCAGCCTCGGCGCCAGCGCGCGGCGCGCGTCGTTTGAAATCGCGATCCCGGCGGCATTGCCACAGATCTTGACCGGCTTGCAGGTCGCGCTGCTGACTGCGCTGATCGTCGCCGTGATCGCCGAGATGATGATGGGCGGATTTGGATTGGGCGGCATGATGATGGAGAGTTCGCGCCAGCTCGATTCCACCGGCGTTTTCGCCGGCATCGTCGAGACCGCGATCACAGGCCATGTCGTAATCAGCCTGATGTCGCTTGCGCGGCGCAGGTTATTGCGCTGGCATCAGGAGACGCAGGAGATGGCGGCGGTTTAGATTACGTTCGTTTTAATCGGCATCGATGCCGCGGAAACGGTGCGCGCCCTCTCCCCGCCTGCGGGGAGAGGGTTGGGGTTAGGGGCAATTCTGACATCGCGAAATGTTGCGGCTCCCCCTCACCCGGCTTGCTTCGCAAGCCGACCTCTCCCCGCAAGCGGGGAGAGGTAACACCGCCTCCACCGTTGGGTGCAATACGCTTCGCCATTGCGCCCAACATTCATTCTCTCTCTATTCATCTCCCTCCGGCACCACAAACCCCTGGAACTCCTGCTCCAGCAGTTTCGCGAAGTGAATTGTCGTGCGGTCGCCGTAATGCGGCCCGACGATCTGCACGCCGACCGGAAGCCCTGATTTTGTGTAACCCGCAGGCGCGGCAGTGGCGGGAAGATACGCAACGCCGGTCAATCCCGCCCAGAACAGCAGATGGGCGTGCATCACGGTCTTGCCATTGACCTGATAGGTGCGAAGGTCCGACGGCAGATCGTGCATGTGCAGATGCGGCGCGAGCGGAAACACCGGCAGCAGCATCAGGTCATAGGTCTTGAACCATTCGTGCCATTTCCAGCGCAGCCGGGTTCGCTCCTCGTTCAACGCCTGCCAGTCACGATGATACAGCGTCGCGCCACGCAACATGCGCGCAGCGTGTGAATCGCTGGACGCATCCAGCGCCTTCGCTGCTTTCAGGTTGGCCTCGAATTGCTCCTGCGGCTCGCGCCCGCCGGTCGCAGCGGCGAGCAGCAGCGCGAACAGACGATCCACGCTGGCGAGATCGATATCAGGCCGCGCCTTGTCGCTGATTTTCGCCTTTTTCTTGCCGAGAAAGTCGACGAGGCCCTGCAGCACGTCCTGCACCTCCCGCGCGACGTCGGACACCGGATCGCTCAGCATGAAGCCGATCCTGAAATCCCTGAGCGCCTGCTTGCGTGGCGGCGGCAGCACGATCTTGACGGCGCCGGCCTCGATTTCCTCCGGCCCGGCGATGACGTTCAACGCGGGCTCAAGATCGGCGGCGCTGCGCGCCAGCGGCCCGATCACGCTGATGTCCGCCGGATATAAACTGTCGGTAAGCGAATTACCGCGCGTCGGTGCCAGGCCGAACGTCGGCTTGTGGCCGAAGATGCCGTTGCAGTGCGCCGGATTGCGGATCGACGAAGCGATGTCGCTGCCAGTCTCGATGCCGGAAAGCCCCGCCGCGACTGCCGCCGCGCTGCCGCCCGAAGAGCCGCCCGGCGTGCGCGTGAGATCGCGCGGGTTATTGGTCGCGCCGTAAACCGGATTATAGCTCTGCCCGTCGGCGAGCATCACCGGCACATTGGTCTTGCCGAAAATCACCGCGCCGGAAGCCAGCCAGCGGTCCACCGCCAGCGCATTCTTTTTGGCGATATTGCCCTTGAACGACGGTACGCCCCAGGTGGTGGGCAGCCCGGCAACCTGAAAAGACTCCTTCACCGTCATCGGCAGGCCGTGAAACGGCCCCCAGACGTCACCGTTCTTGAGCGCGCGGTCGGCGGCGCGGGCGCGTTTCCTCGCACCCGGCAAATCGGTGGCGATAATCGCATTGATGGCAGGATTGAATTTCTCTACCCGCGCCAGGTAGTGGTCGAGCAACTCAAGACAGCCAATTTTCTTTTGCCGGACCAGCCGCGCCAGCTTTGTGGCCGGCAAAAAGGCTATGTCGCTCATATTGTTTCCCCCTGCGCGCGGGCCGGAACCCGGCGTCTGATTTTTCATAACATTGCCTTACGGGTGGCGTGCGGTCGAGCGCGGATGTGCTAGTCTCCATCCCGCTACGGGGGAAAACAACACGATGAATCGCTTGCGAAATTGCGCCGCTGCGCTCGCCACTTGCATCGCAATGATGGGCTTCGCCCAGGCCGAGCCGCTCAAGATCCGTATTTCCTGGGTGGCGGTGCCGAACAACCTGCCGCCGCTTTTCATGGAAAAGCCGGACCTGATGACGCGCTCCGGGCAGTCCTATGTCATCGACGCGATCCGTTTCCCCGGCACGCCGCAATCGGTTGCCGCGCTTGCCTCCGGCGATCTCGATATTGCGCTGCTGACGTTCTCGTCGTTCCCGCTCGCGATCCAGAACGCGAGGCTCGAAGACCTGCGCGTGATCGGCGATGAAATCACCGACGGCGTCCCCGGCCATTACAGCGCGGAATTTCTGGTGCTGAAGGACGGGCCGATCAAGGACGTCAAGGACATGAAGGGCAAGAACATCGCCATCAACGTGCGTGGCGGCGGCACCGACATGGCGATGCGCGTGATGGCGAAGAAGAACGGCCTTGAGGAAAAGCGCGACTTCACCGCCATCGAAGTGGCGTTCGCCAACATGAAGGCGACGCTGATCGAAAAGAAGGTCGATCTCGTCGGCCTCGGCGTGCCGGCAATGTCGGCGGACCCGCAGCTGCGTGAACTGACGCGGCCGCTGTTCACCCAGCGCGATGCGCTGGGGCCTACCGCACAGGTCATGTGGGTGGCGCGCAAGGATTTTCTGGAAAAGAACCGCGCGGCGCTGATCGACTTCATGACCGATGCGCTGCGCGCGCGGCGCTTCTACACCGATCCCAAGAACCACAAGGAAGCCGTCGATATCGTCTCGCGTGTCACCAAGCAGCCGCGTGAGCAGCTCGACCCATGGCTGTTCACCAAGGAAGACTTCTATCGCTCACCGGACGGCATGCTGAATATCGCAGTGCTGCAGCACAACATCGACAAGATGGTCGAGCTGGGTTTCCTCAAGGGCAGCATCGACGCGAAGAAGTATCAGGACTTCTCGATCGTCAAGGAAGCCGGCGCGCGGTTGCAGAGTAGCAATTGATTGTGAACTCCGCGCTCTTGTCCCGGACGAGCGCGCATCGCGCGCGACGATCCGGGACCCAGGGCCAAGCCCACAAAACCGAATTCAACTAAATTGGCCCTGGGTCCCGGGTCTCGCTACGCTTCGCCCGGGACACGAGAGTCTTTTTACGTCGGCAGTTGAGCCTATCACCCCTGCGGCTGAAGGTTCGCGACCTTCATGAAGCCCGCCCAGTCCTTGATGTCCGCGAGCATCCGCGCCTGCGCTTCGGCCGGGCCGACGACCCACGGATCGCCACCGAGATCGGCGAGCCACTTCTTGGTCTCCGGCTTCTCCGCCATCTGCCTGAACGCCACCGCGATCTTGTCCTTGATCGGCTGCGGCACGCCGGTCGGCACCGCAACGCCCCACCAGCCGTTCACATCGACACCCGGAACGCCGCTCTCATTCATGGTCGGAATGTCCGGCGCGGTGGTCATGCGCTCCTTCGACGAGATTGCAAGGATGCGTACGGTGCCAGCGCGGTGCTTCGGCATCGCGAAGATCGGATCGTACATCATGTAATCGAGATTGCCGCTGTTGAGATCATTCACGCTATCGGCCGCCGTGCGGTAGGGCACTTCGACGATCGGCAGCTTGAGAATGCTTTTCATCAGCGCACCGGCAACCTGCCCGGTCGGCGCAGTCGTGCCATAGCTCGCCTTGTCGCCCTTTGCCTTCACTGCGGCGATCAGATCCTGCATCGTCTTGTGCGGGCTGTTCGGCGAGACGCTGACCGTAAACGGCAGGCGGCACACGCTGCCCAGCACGTCGAACGCCTTGGTGGCGTCGTAGCCCGGCTCCTTGAACAACGACATGTTGGCGGCAATCGCGCTCGGCGCGTGGATGAGCATCGTATAGCCATCGGGTTTGGCGCGCGCGAGATGATTGATCGCAACGTTGCCGCTGGCGCCGACCTTGTTCTCGACGATGAAGACCGCATTGCTGCCGAGGAACGGGCGCATGTTTTCGGCGAAGTAGCGTGTATAGACGTCGGCGCCGCTGCCGGCCGGGAAGGCGGCAATGACATGCACCTCACGCGACGGGTAAT
The DNA here is from genome assembly GCA_947472885.1 of Hyphomicrobiaceae bacterium. GTDB lineage: Bacteria > Pseudomonadota > Alphaproteobacteria > Rhizobiales > Xanthobacteraceae > CANJBX01. Next base: position 35,162 of record CANJBX010000019.1, on the reverse strand, counting down.
TCGCATCCTGCGCGAACGCGGAAGCACCGAACGCGAGTACAGCCGCACCACCCTCGACAAAACGGCGGCGAGTGATCTCAAGCGCGGCGCCGGTTTTTTTGGAATGGGTCATCGGACGTCCTCCATGTTGGCAGGCTGTTTTTATCGGGTTCGCCGTGGCGCAACGCCATCGGCACATTGACGCGGATGCTACGCGCCTGCGCGCTAATACCCAACCGTAAAGCGGCGGCGGATGTGCTGGCGCTGCTCCAGTTCGTCCACCAAGGCGATGGCGAAATCAGGGATGGCGATGCGGCTCTTGCCGTCGCTGCCAACCAGCAGTTGATCGCCGCCAAGGCGGAACTTCCCCGTGCGCTCGCCAGGCCCGATGACCGCCGATGGCGAAAGGAACGACCATGCGAGATCGTTCTCCTTGCGCAAGGCAGCCAGCATGACGGCGCCGGCGGTGGCTTCTTCCTTTGCCGCCGCCGGAAATTCTGGCGTATCGATGAGCGCCACGCCCGGGCTCACCTCCAGCGAGCCTGCGCCGCCGACCATGATGAACCTTTTGACGCCGGATGCCTTGACCGCATCGAGCATCTGTTCCGGCCTGAACATCCTGAAGCGCACCGAACTGACGATGGCGTCGTGGCCGCGCAGCACGGCGGCAAGGCCAGCCGGATCGGACAGGTCGCCGCGCGCCGGCGTGACGCCCGGTTGCGCCGCCACCTTCCCGACATTGCGCGCGACCGCCGTCACTTCATGACCGCGGGACAGGAGTTCTGTCAGAATTTGCCCGCCAATATTTCCGCTGGCCCCGATCAAAGCGACTTTCATGGGTTATCCTCTGTTGCGGTGCGAAAGAAGGACAAAAGTATCGTGCATGTGAGCGCCCGCGGCTGGCATGGCGGGCGGCGCTCGCCTAACATCGGCAATCTTCAAGGGGAGGAATACCATGACCAGGTCTCGTCGTCTGCCGGCGGCCATTGCACTTGCCAGCGTCCTCTCGGCCTCAGTGTTTCTGATCGCGCCCGCCTCGGCACAAAAGAAATACGATACGGGGGCCAGCGATACCGAAATCAAGATCGGCAACATCAATCCCTACAGCGGGCCGGCTTCGGCCTACGGGATGATCGGGCGGACGTTCGAAGCCTATTTCAAGAAGGTCAACGCGGAAGGCGGCGTCAACGGCCGCCAGATCAAGTTCATCAGCTACGACGACGGCTACTCGCCGCCCAAGACGGTGGAGCAGGCACGCAAACTCGTCGAGAGCGACGAAGTGCTGTTCATTTTCCAGAGTCTCGGCACCGCGCACAACTCCGCGATCCAGCGCTACATGAACAGCAAGAAGGTGCCGCAGCTTTTCGTCGCCACCGGCGCGTCCAAGTTCGGCGATCCGCAGAACTTCCCGTGGACGATGGGATGGCAGCCGAACTACCTCAGCGAGGCGCACATCTACGCCAAGTACCTGATGCAGAACCATCCGAACGGAAAGATCGCGGTTCTCTATCAGAACGACGACTACGGCAAGGAAATGCTGAAGGGTCTCAAGGACGGCCTTGGCGGCAAGATGCAGATCGTCGCCGAGCAGTCCTATGAGACCACCGACCCGACCATCAATTCTCAGATGATTACGTTGAAAGGCTCCGGCGCGGATATTTTCATCAACGTCGCAACGCCAAAATTCGCCGCACAGGCGATCCGCAAGGTCGCCGAACTGGACTGGAAGGCCGTGCACATCCTCAACAACGTATCGAACTCGGTCAGCGGCGTGCTGATCCCGGCCGGCCTCGAGAATGCCAAGGGCGTGCTATCGACACAGTACTATAAGGATCCGACCGATCCGAAGTGGAAGGACGATCAAGGCTTCAAGGATTTTATCGCCTTCATGGACAAGTATTTCCCCGAAGGCGACCGCGCCTCGAGCTTCACAGCCTATGGCTACAACGCGGCGCAGAGCATGATCCTGGTGCTCAAGCAGGCGAGCGACACCCTCACCCGCGAGAACATCATGAAGCAGGCAGCCAACATGAAAAACATCGAGCTGCCGATGCTTATTCCCGGCATCAAGATCAACACCAGCGCGACGGACTTTTACCCGATCGAGCAGATGCAGATGGAGCGATTCAACGGCACGAACTGGGAACTGTTCGGCCCGATTATCGGCGGCGAGGCTGGAAACTGAAATCGGTTAAAGCTAAACCTGCGAAAGCCAGATCCGCAAAAACAAGGCCCGCGAAGGCAACAAAAGCCAAAGCGAAAAGGGCGAAAGCCAAAAAACCTTCGCGGGACGCCAATTGCGTTGTCTATGTGCTGGGCAGCCGCCGTGAAGACGGTGACTGCCGGACTTATGTTGGCTGGACCAACGACATCGACAAAAGACTGGCGCGGCACAACGCCGGCAACGGCGCGAGGGCGACACGCGGGCGAATGTGGACTTTGATCTACGTCGAGAAATGCAAGACCCGCATTGAGGCGATGAGCCAGGAGTGGCATCTCAAACGCGACCGCAAATTCCGCATGCAAATGCTGGCGTCGTTGCGCGCGCTGTAGGCAGCGCTACTCCGCGTCGGCGACCGGCTCTTCGAGCGGCGCGATCAGCGCATTGAGCAGACGGAACAGTTCGTGCCGATCCGCCTGCGTCAGTCCCGCGCTGATCTTTTCCTCATGCGCATCCGACACCGCATGGATCTTGCGCAGCATGGCCCGCCCGCGCGGCGTCAGCTGCAACGCATAGGAGCGGCGGTCCGATGCCGAAGCGCGCTGCGCGAGGCCGCGCGCTTCCAGTCCGTCGAACAGTGCGACAAAATTTGCACGCTTGATGCCGAGCGCGTCGCTCACCTGGGTCTGCGTCAGGCCCGGATTTTTCTCGATGATCAGCAACACCGAACATTGCGCCGGCGTGATATCCAGCGCCCTGAACATCGTCTGGAACGTCTTGAAAACAGCAAGCTGCGCACGCCGCAGCACGTAGCCAAGCGATTGATCGAGCCGGCCGTAATCCAGTTCGTTTTCCAGTTGCAGCGCAACGGCGGGCATCGCGGAAGATGCTCCGGCAGAAGCGGCTGCGGATCGGCCGCGAGATCCGGGCGCCCGGATTTGGCCAGTACGCTGGTCAGGTCGGTTGAGCATCAAAACCCCTCAAGCACTTTGTCACGTCGTTGACAGGACATTTGACTGTTATAGACTATAATTAATATTCACGACAATCCGGGTGTGGACCGGAGTATTACCTGGGAGGAATGAAATGAAAAAAGCTGGCATGCAGAAAACGGGTCTGGCGCTTGCAGCAGTGCTGCTCGCCTATTCCGGCACGGCACAGGCTGACTTCGACCGCGTCAAGATCGGCGTGCTGACCGATCTCTCCGGCATCTACGAATCCGGCACGGGCGCAGGCTCGGTCGAAGCCGTGAAAATGGCTGTCGAGGAATTCGGCGGCAAGATCAACGGCAAGCCGATTGAAGTCATTGCCGGTGACCATCAGAACAAGCCGGACATCGGCTCTTCCATCGCAAACCGCTGGTATGACGTGGACAAGGTCGATGTCATCACCGAAGTCGTGAACTCGGCGGTCGCCTTCGCGGTTCTGGATGTCACCAAGCAGAAAAACAAGATGCTGATGCTGGCCGGCGCCGGCTCGGCCGACTTCACCGGCAAGGCCTGCGCGCCCAACAACAGCGTCCACTGGGTGTACGATACCTACGAACTCGGCGCCGCCGTCGGCGCGACGGTGTCGCAGCTCGGCAAGAAGTGGTTTTTCATCAGCGCCGACTACGCCTTCGGCGCAGCGGTCGAAGCCGGCCTCCGCCCGATGCTCGCCAAGAACGGCGCCGAAGTGGTCGGCGGCGTGAAGCATCCGCTCGGCACCTCCGACTTCTCCTCGTTCGTACTGCAGGCGCAGGCGGCCAACCCGGACGTCATCGCACTCAACAGCGGCGGCGATGACACCATCGGCGCGCTCAAGGCCATCCGCGAGTTCGGCCTCAAGGCGAAGGTCATGGGCTTCGGTCTCGACAGCCCTTCGGGCGTCAAGGCCATGGGCCTGCAGGTCGCGCAGGGCGCCTACAACGTCAATCCGTGGGCGAAGCGCGACGACGCCGAAACCAATGCCTGGGTCGCCAAGTTCCTTGAGCGCCGCAAGGTCTATCCGGGCTCGTTCCAGGTCGGTGTCTACTCGGCTGCCAAGAGCTATCTCAAGGCGGTTCAAGCATCGAACTCGACCGACCCCAAGGTCGTGCTGGCCAAGATGCGCGAACAGAAGATCAACGACGTGTTCACCGACGACGGCTACCTGCGCCCAGACGGCCGCATGGTGCACAGCGTCGGCCTCACGCAGATCAAGACGCCCGCCGAGTCCAAGAGCGAGTGGGACATCTACAAGCTGGTCACGAAGCTCAACGGCGACGACGTGTTCCGTCCGCTCCACGGCGGTGGCTGCCCGGATTTCCCGGCCAAGTAAGCGTTCTACCGCGGCCCCCTCATCCAGCGCCCGCCGGATGAGGGGATTGCCGTTTTCACAAGTGCGTTCGATGCGGTTTCACGATGTCAGATCCTGTGCAGAGTAAGCCTTCCGGCAATGTCACGTTGCGGATGGAGAATCTGACCAAGAATTTCCGCGGCTTCACCGCCGTCAAGAACCTCACCCTTGAAGTCTCGCGCGGCACGATCCACGCGCTGATCGGCCCGAACGGCGCCGGCAAGACCACCGTCTTCAACCTCGCCACCAAATTCCTGCAGCCGTCGGGCGGCCGTATCTTTTTCAACGGACAGGACATCACCACGACGCCACCGGATGCGGTGGCGCGCATGGGCATGGTGCGGTCTTTCCAGATCTCGGCCGTGTTCGCGCAGTTGACCGCGCTTGAAAACGTCCGCATGGCGCTGCAGCGCAACCGCAACGACAATTTCTTTTTCTGGCGCTCCGAGAATGCGCTGCGCAGCATGGACGCGCGCGCGCGCGAATTGCTGGCCGATGTCGGCCTCGCCGATTTCGCCGATCGCAAGGCCATCGAACTCTCCTACGGCCGCCGCCGCGTCCTCGAAATCGCCACCACGCTGGCGCTCGACCCTGAATTGCTGCTGCTCGACGAACCGATGTCGGGCCTCGGCCAGGAAGACGTTGGCCGCATCGCCGAACTCATCAGGAAGGTTGCGGCGTCACGCACCGTCTTGATGGTCGAACACAATCTTTCGGTCGTCGCCGACCTTTCCCATCGCATCACCGTATTGGCGCGCGGCGAAATCCTCGCCGACGGCAGCTATGCCGAACTCGTGAAGAACCCGGCTGTGATCGAAGCTTATCTGGGGTCCGACCATGGCTGAACTCTCGCTCTCCATCTCGGACCTGCACGCATTCTACGGCGATTCCCATGTGCTGCATGGCGTGACGCTCGACGTGCCGGCCGGCGAAGTTGTCACCATCGTCGGCCGCAACGGCGCCGGCAAGACCACGACCTTGCGCTCGATCATGGGCATGATCGAGAAGCGCACCGGCTCCATCACAATTTCCGGGCAGAACGTCATCGCCTCCCCGCCGGAAAAGATCGCACGGCTCGGCGTCGCCTATGTGCCGGAGGAACGGGGCATCTACGCGACGCTCGATGTCACCGAAAACCTGATGCTGCCGCGCAAGGTCAACGACAGCGGCATGACGCTGGAAAAAATCTACGAGCTGTTCCCCAACCTGCACGCGCGCCGCAACTCGCAGGGTACCAGGCTTTCCGGCGGCGAGCAGCAGATGCTCGCTATCGGCCGTGTGCTGCGCACCGGCGCATCGCTGTTTCTGCTGGATGAACCCACCGAAGGGCTAGCCCCCGTCATCGTGCAGCAGATCGGCAAGGCTATTGAGCTGATGAAGGCGCAGGGCCACACGATCCTGCTGGTCGAGCAGAATTTCCGTTTCGCGGCCAAGATCACCGACCGCCACTACGTGATGGAGCGCGGCCGCGTCATCGACATGATCCCGCGCGCCGACGTCGAAAAACGCGCCGGCCAAATCCAGCAATATCTGGGCATTTGAGGTAACGCCGTGTCAACGCAAGTTCTGTTCGGACAATTGTTGGTCGGCCTCATCAACGGCTCGTTCTATGCGTTGCTGGCGCTCGGCTTCGCGATCATCTTCGGCCTCCTCGGCATCATCAACATCGCGCAGGGTACGTTCTACATGATCGGCGCGTTCGGCGGCTGGATGCTGCTGAACTACTTTGGCCTCGGCTACTGGTGGGGCCTCTTGCTGGCGCCGCTCATCGCCGGCATCGTTGGCATGGCGCTTGAGAAGACGCTGATCTCGCGCATGTACAAGCTCGATCACATCTACGGCCTGCTGCTGACCTACGGCCTGATGATGTTCATCATGGGCACGTTCATCTACTTCTTCCAGACCGCGCCGCGGCCCTACCCCGTACCGCCGGAACTGCAGGGCGGCTACAATCTCGGCTTCATGTTCCTGCCCAAGTACCGCGCCTGGGTGGTGCTGGTGTCGCTGACATTCTGCCTTGGCACCTGGTTTGTCATCGAGAAGACCTCTGTCGGCCGCAACCTCCGCGCGGCCACGGAGAACCCGATGCTGACGCGCGCCTTCGGCATCAACGTCCCGGCGCTCCTCACGTTCGGCTTCGGCATTGGCGTCGCGCTTGCCGGCCTCGGCGGCGTGCTGGCCGGGCCGATCTACAGCGTCAGCCCGATCATGGGCGGCGACCTCGTCATCGTCGTATTCGCGATTGTCGTCGTCGGCGGCATGCAGTCGATCCTCGGCGCCGTCATCACCGGCCTTTCGCTTGGCGTCCTCGAAGGACTGACCAAGGTATTCTACGCGCAGGGCGCCAACATGGTGATCTTCGTCATCATGTTCATCGTGCTGATGGTGAAACCCGCCGGCCTGTTTGGGCAAGAAAAATGACCACAAGCACATCCACCACCGACACAAAAATTTCCGCCCCGCCGGTGCGCGGCACCGATTATGCTTGGTACGCCGCTGGCTTGCTCGTGCTCCTCATTGTGCCCTTCTTCATCTATCCGCTGTTTGCGGCGAAGGTGCTTTGCTATTGCCTGTTCGCCTGCGCGTTCAACCTGCTGCTCGGCACGTCCGGTCTTCTATCATTCGGCCACGCGGCTTTCTTCGGCAGCGCGGCCTATATCTGCGGCCACGCGCTCAAGGAATGGGGCCTGCCGTTCGAGCTTGCTGCCATACTCGGCACACTGACCGCAGCCTCGCTCGGGCTGGTCGTTGGCGTGGTTTCGATCCGCCGCCAGGGTCTCTATTTCGCCATGGTGACGCTCGCGCTGGCGCAGATGATCTACTTCATGGCGTTCCAGATGCCGTTCACCCACGCCGAAGACGGCCTGACCGCCGTGCCGCGTGGCAAGATTCTCGGCCTGTTCGATCTCAACAATCTCTACGTGCTGTATTACACGGCGGCCGCCGTATTCGTGATCGGCTATGCGCTGATCGTTCGCATCACGAACTCGACCTTCGGACAGGTGCTGAAGGCCATCCGCGAGAACCAGCCGCGCATGATTTCGCTCGGCTACAGCGTCAACAACTACAAGCTGGTGGTGTTCATCCTGTCGGCGGCGCTCTCTGGCCTTGCTGGCGCGACCAAGACCATGGTGGTGCAACTTGCTTCCACTGTCGATGTGCACTGGGCGACGTCAGGCGACGTCACGCTGATGGCGTTGCTGGGCGGCGTCGGCACGCTGTTCGGGCCAGTGGTGGGCGGCGTGATCGTGGAGTCATTGCAGTTTTACCTCGCCGACTCGGGGCTGCCGATCCAGGCCGTGATCGGTGCGATCTTCGTCGTGTGCATTCTGCTGTTCCGCCATGGCATCATCGGCGAATATCAGCGCCTGCGCGGCAAGCACTAATCCGCTCAATCAGTTTCCTGCACTTTTCAGAAATCTTCGACGTCGAACGCCCCGCACTACTTGCGTTCGTATTCGCAGCGCACGGCGGCGCCCTCGTCGGTGAGGGTGCGGTAGCGGTGCGCGGTTTCACATTTCTGGCGGCGGCTTCGCCGGATGGTGTGATGTGGCGAAGTGGCGACCCCGGCATGATTCGAACATGCGACAACCGGTTTAGGAAACCGGTGCTCTATCCAACTGAGCTACGGGGCCTCAATGCCTGATTTGCCTTCTAGCACGGGGCTTTTAACAAGTCGCTTTTAACAAGTCTTGCATGGGCGCGCAGCCGGATTTTCGGGTCTGTCAGGTCCGGCAATGGCGCCTGTTCGAACCGGCCGGCAACGGCGTGCCGGTGGCCTGCCGACCGCTGCCCTGTCCCACGCCAAAGATCACGACGCCTTTTCCATCCAGCCGGAGCCCCTTCATGTTGTCCGGGACGGGGCTATCATCGCGTTCGGCGGCCATTCACAATTCCTCCCCGCCCGTGTTCTTTTGGCACCAACCCGCGCCGTGGCGCGCTAGCATGGCACCGGCAAACGCGGTGTAGCGATGAACCCTTCGCAGACCCGGCACAAGCATACGCAACGTACACGCGTGTTTTTACACACGCTGGCGTTTGCATTGATCGGTGCAGGCAGCAGCGCGGCGCTTGCGCAAGACAAGGTCTGTACGCCGCGTAATCCCATCATGGCTTCGGTCAAATCCGTCAGCGACGGACGGACTTTCATGCTTGCCGATGGCCGCGAAGTGCGTCTCCCGGCGCTTGAAGCACCGACGCCCGCGGCGCAGACAACGCTCTCGGCATTTATCTTGGGGCGCGAAATCGCATTGAGCCCGCTCGTGCCCGCGACGGATCGCTATGGCCGTCTGAACATGCGCGCCTTCATCGCAGAACAATCCGTCGAGGCTTTGCTGGCCGCGCAAGGACTCGCGTTCGCCGCTCCGCGCGATGACGACGACGCCTGCATGGCGGCGCTGCTCAAAGCCGAGCGCGCCGCGCGCGCGCAAAAGCGCGGCCTGTGGAGCGAAGCCGCACGCAACACCATGCGGGCACAAAATTCTTCGGCGCTGATGGCCTCGCAGGGACAATTTGGCGTCGTCGAAGGCAAGGTCGTTTCGGTGCGCGAAAGCGGCGGCACGGTCTATGTGAACTTCGGCCGGCGCTGGAGCGAGGACTTCACCGTCACCATCCTGAAACGCAATGCGCGCAAGTTCATCGACGCGGGCCTGGAGCCGAAAAAGCTCGAAGGCCGCAGCGTGCGGGTGCGGGGCTGGATCGAGGAGCGCGGCGGGCCGTGGATCGAGGCGGCCCTGCCCGAGCAAATCGAAATCGCTGACTAGGGCCATCCCCGAATGAGGCAGCGTCGCATTTTTGCCGCGGTTGGCAGCCGCACGCGGGATCAAATGGCGCAAAAATCAGAGCGTTAGACCAATTTAAGGTTTCCGGCGCAGACTTTTACCGGCTCCTTTCAACCGGCTAGAGTGACCTTGGCTTTTGGGTTTTGGGTGTGGATTTGACGACCTCCGGTTCACAGGCTTTGCAGCTGGCGTCAGGCCCACGTGAGCTTCGGCGTTGCGCGCCGGACGGCGCGCTGGTGGCGCTGGTCTTTGCCCTGACCCTCGCCGGATGCGCCGGCAATCCCGGCGACCGTGAAGTCATCCTGCCCGATGTGTCCCGGCAGATGGCGCAGGTGCAGCCGCCCATTTCGCGCGAACACCAGCGCATCCTCGCGGCCTATGGCGGCGCTTATAACGATCCGAAACTTGAAGCGACGGTGACGCAGATCGTCGATCGTCTGGTGGCGGCGTCGGAGCGGCCCGAAGCGAAGTATCGCGTCACCATTCTCAACTCGCCTGCCATCAATGCCTTCGCGCTGCCCTCCGGCCAGCTTTACGTCACGCGCGGCCTGCTGGCGCTTGCCAACGACACGTCGGAACTCGCGTCGGTGCTGTCGCACGAAATGGCGCATGTGATCGCCGACCACGCCGCCATCCGCGCCGACCAGGCGAAGCATGCCGCGATGGTGTCAAACGTCGTCACCGATGTGCTGAGCGATCCGATGTCCGGCGCGCTGGCGCTGGCGAAATCCAAGATCGCGCTGGCAAGCTTCTCGCGTGCGCAGGAACTGGAAGCCGATGGTATCGGCGTCGGCATTGCCGCGCGCGCCGGCTACGACCCTTACGGCGCGTCGCGCTTCCTCGCCTCGATGGGCCGCAACGCCGAACTCAAGGCCGGCGCCAACGGCCCCGATCCGCGCGCCTTCGACTTTACTTCCACCCACCCGGCAACACCCGAACGCGTCAGCAATGCGCAGCTCAATGCGCGGCAGTATTCCGGCCCCGGCGCGGGCGAGCGTGACCGCAACGTCTATCTCGCGCGCCTCAATGGCATTATCTATGGCGAGGATCCGGCGGAAGGCTTTGTGCGCGGCAGGAAGTTCGTCCACCCGCGCCTCGCCTTCACCTTCATCGCGCCGGAAGGCTATGCGCTCGACAACACCGCGCAGGCAGTGCTGGGCGTGAGGGACGGCGGCGATGCCGCGATGCGGCTCGACGTTGTGAGCGTTCCGGCGGGGCAGACGCTCGGCGCGTACCTCACTTCCGGATGGCTCGACAACGTCGATCCGGGAACGGTGCAGGATGTCACGATCAACGGCTTCCCGGCCGCGACTGCTACCGCCAAGGGCCAGGAATGGTCTTTCCGGCTTTATGTCGTGCGCTTCGGCAGCGACATCTATCGCTTCATCTACGCAGCCAAGCGCTTCACGCCGGAAACCGACGTCCAGTTCCGCGCCTCCATCGACACGTTCCGGCGGCTCAGCACGGCTGAAATCCAGACTGCCCGCCCGCTGCGGATCAAGGTGCTCACGGTCAGGGCCGGCGAGACGCCCGAAAGCATCGCCGCCCGTCACATGGCCCATTCCGATCATGCCACCGCGCGTTTCCGCGTCCACAACGGGCTGGCGCAGACCGCCCGGCTCAAAGCGGGCGAACAGGTCAAGGTGCTGGTCGAGTAGCCCACCCAATGCAAGCCCGGTGGGCGCTCGGTGGGCACGAATACTTATCCTTTATAACTATTCCGATTTTTTGCCGCAGCAATCCGTCACAGCCACTCGCTGCTGGACGGTTGGCCATTTGCAGTGTCAAAATTACGCATCGGTGAAGCCGGCCCGGAATCGCGCCGGCAAACCAAAATATGCAGATTCACGGAAAGTCTGAATCTGAACAGGGATGGAAATTTCTCGTGCGGCAAGATCGCCGCGTAACCAAGGTGGGGTGATATGAAACGAATTCTGACAGGCACAATCGCGCTGCTGTCTGCCGCCATTCTGGCGCCAGTCGCTGCGCAGAGCCAGGATTATCCGAAGCAGGACATCCACGTCGTGGTCGGTTTTCCGGCAGGCTCGGGCGCCGACGTCTACGCGCGCTTCTTCGCCAACAAGCTGTCGCTGGCGACAAAGGTTTCGGTGCTGGTCGAGAACAAGCCCGGCGCCAATTCCAGCATCGCGACCGAATACGTCGCACGCTCGAAGCCCGACGGTTACACGATCTTCATCGGCGGCTCGGATTCGTTCGGCTCGCCGCTTTACCTGTTCAAAAAGCCGCCGACCGATCCGCGCAAGGACTTCATCTACGTCTCGCCGCTGGTCAGTCAGGGCTTCATGCTGGTGGTGCCGGCCGACAAGCCATACAAGACCGTCGCCGATCTCACGGCAGCGATGAAGGCGAAGGGCGACAAGGCCTCGTATCCGACCACCAACAACCCGGCGCTGATCCTCGGCGAGGCCTACAAGAAGAGCGCCGGCCTCAACACCGTTCAGGTCGGCTACAAGACCAGCGCGGACTTCCTCAACGATATGATGTCAGGCACGCTCGATTGGGTTTGGGCCGATCCGGTGTTCGGTCTTGCGCGCATCCGCGAAGGTAAATTCAAGCCGCTCGCGATCTCGACCGGCAAGCGCATTTCCGCATTGCCGGATATTCCGACCGCAAAGGAAGCCGGCATCCTCGACATCGACATGAACCTGTGGTGGGTCACGGCCGTCCCGGCCGGCACGCCGCCGGCAATCGTCGAAAAGCTCAGCGCCTGGTGGACCCAAATCGGCAAGGACCCGGAAACCAAGGAATTCCTCGCCAAGAACGGCGCAGAACCGTGGACCGCAACGCTCGCAGAAACCAAGGCGCTGATCGAAAAGGAAATCAAGGATTGGGATGGCTATGTGAAGCTCGGCAAGATCGAGCCGCAATAAGCCTAACACCTGCGCACGTCATGCCCGAATCCGCGCGGGCATGACGCGCAAACAAGAACACAAAACGAAAAAGCCCGGCATCGCTGCCGGGCTTTGCCGGGCTTTTTTATTCTTCAGAAGATTGCGGAGTAATTCAGGCCGCTTCTTCCTCGACGACAGCTTCCTCGGCCTTGGCCGCGCCGCGGCGCGGACCCTTGGCGAGCGCTGCTTCGATTTCCTTCACCGCTTCGGTCTCGGTGATGCGCTGCACCGCCGAGATTTCGCGAGAGAGCCGGTCGAGCGCTGCTTCGTAAAGCTGACGCTCGGAGTAGGACTGCTCAGGCTGGGTGTCCGAGCGAAACAGGTCGCGTACCACTTCGGCGATGGCGACGATGTTGCCCGAGTTGATCTTTGCTTCGTATTCCTGCGCGCGGCGCGACCACATGGTGCGCTTGACGCGGGCACGGCCCTTGAGGGTTTCGATGGCGCGCTTGACCGCCGGAGCGTCCGCGAGCTTGCGCATGCCGACCGACACGACCTTGGTCGTGGGAACACGCAACGTCATTTTGTCTTTGATGAAATTGATGACGAACAGTTCGAGCTTAAGGCCCGCAACTTCCTGTTCCTCGATCGCCAAAATCTGCCCCACGCCATGCGCCGGATAGACAATGAATTCGTTGGTCTTGAAACCATGACGTTGGGTGGTCTTCTTGACGGTCATTACCTGGGAAACTCCTTGCCCGTCCGGCTTGCGGCCGGCCGGCTTGGCCACGGGGGCGGCACCACGGCGATCACCGCGGGACGCTACTGGGACCCTACGGCGGCTGGCGGCCGACGCAGGTTTGGCGGACTTCTTGGCCTTGGTCTTGGTGGTAGACCCGGCTTTACTGGACTTATGTCGCGTTTTTCCTGCCACTGCGATTGCGTGGAACTTCACGCCCCTGTTTGAACCGTTTCCCTGGATGGTCCGAAAAAATAGGCCCCCAGAAGGGAGCTCTCTCGAACAGCGCTACAATTTCTGCAGTTTTGCTACTTTGCGTAGGCCACTACATTCCGTAGTTCATTGTATGGTTGTATATAGCACAAATTCCGCCAGAATCAAAGCCTTACGGCACTGCAAAACGGCAGATCAGGGCTGTTTCCGGCCCCGGGATCGTTAAATTAGGTTAACAATAGTCAAGAAAGCAGCAAAAAGGCCGAATGACCGGCGGATTGCCGCACTTTTCAAGGGGCAAACACCCTGGCCGGTTTTACCGCCTAGTCGCCCGTGCCCGGCTCGGGCGAGAAATACTTGTCGAATTTACCTTCGACACCTTCCCACTCCTTGCCGTCGGCAGGCCCGTCCCGCTTCACGGTGATGTTCGGCCAGGTCTTGGCGAACTCCGCATTGACGTTGAGCCACTTCTCGATGCCCGGCTCGGTATCCGGCTTGATCGCTTCGGCGGGGCACTCGGGCTCGCAGACGCCGCAATCGATGCACTCGTCAGGATGGATGACGAGCATGTTTTCACCTTCGTAGAAGCAGTCCACAGGACAAACTTCCACGCAGTCCATGTATTTGCACTTAATGCAGCTCTCGTTGACGATGTAGGTCATTGCCCGCTCCGGCCGCGCAAAATCCGGCCTATTTCGACCCGGTTTGCTAACCTATGGACGCGTTTGCTGCAAGCAAGACAAGCGCCCGCAACGCAGCCAGCAAATATCACGGCAGACCTGCCGCGCAGGCTCAGCAGCCTTCGCCGCCGGTAAACTTGTCGATGGCGCGGCGGTCGCGCTTGGTCGGGCGTGACGCGCCGGGATCGCGTTCGGCAACCGGCGCGGGGCGTGTTCCAGGCGGCGGTGGCGGCGGCGTGAGATCCTCGTAGAGCGTCTGCGCCAGCGCAGCGTCGCCACGGCGCTCCGCAAAGCCGCGCACCTTCAGGACCTTCACGACGCGATCGAGCGCAACGGTAATGACGTCGTCGGCTTTCACCGCGCGGCTGGCAGCGTCGATGCGCACGCCATTCAAACGCACCAGACCCGTTGTGACGAGCGTGGCCGCGGCGCTGCGTGTGCGCACAACCCGCGCATGCCACAGCCACTTGTCGATGCGTTGCTTGTCCTGTGCGGGTTCTGCCGCCAAGGCGGACCTACGCGTTGCCCGGTGTGCCGGAGCAAGCCGCGCCGGCGTAAATCACGAACGTCCCTTGGGATCTTCGAGCTGCGCCTTGAGCGCGGCGAGTTTGGCGAACGGCGAATTCGGGTCCGGCTCGTTGCGGCGGTTTTCCGAAGACGACCACTCGCGCGGCTTTGGTCCGCCACGGTCGCCACGATCACGGTCAGGACGGCCGCCACGCTCCGGGCGACTGCCTTCACGACGCGGCCCCCGGCCTTCGCCATGCGGACGTTCGCCACGCGCGGCGTGCTCGGGGCGCTTGTCGGTACGCGGCGGACGGGTAGCGGCCTGCGCGCCATCCTTGCCGCCTTCCTGGCGATTAGCTTCGGGCCGGTTGCGGTTGCGGCCGCCCCGGCGATGGTGACGCTCGTTATTCGCGGGCGCGCCCTCACCCGCCGGGGCAGCAGTTGCGCCTTCGGCAGGGGCTTCAGCCGAGCCCTCGGCGGGTTTGGCAGCAACAGCATTGGGCTTGCGTTCCGGGCGACGGCGGCGCGGCGGGCGGCGTTCCTCGGAACGGCCACCGGGACGCCAGACTTCGACCAGGTTGGGTTCTTCAGTTGCAGGCTTGGCGGGCGCGTCAGCGTCAGCAGCGGGCGCTTCAGCAGCGGAGGCTTCCACAGCAGGCGCCTCGGTGCCAGCTTCCACGGGCGCAGCAACCGCTTCCGGCGCTGCCACTTCAGCCACCACAGGTTCGGCAACCGCTTCAAGAGCAGCCGGCACAGTCGTGACCTCAGGCGCCGTAACCTCGGCATCCGGCGCAGCGACATCGACCCCAGCACCATCCGTCGCAGGGATTTCACCCGCACCGGCTTCCGCCGTCGGGATTTCAGCATTCACAGGCTCGGTCGGCGCTACAACCTCAATCGGCTTCGGCCGCTTTTCCATGCGATAGCCGAGCGAGCGCAGGATCGACGCGAAATCCTCAACCGACGATCCGGTAAGCGACGTCATCGCCTGCGTCACCGTAAAACCGCCGCCACCAAAAGAGCCTGCAGGCTTGGTGCCTGATGCTCCTGCACGCCAGGCAATCGCCGGACGGATCAGATCGGCAAGCCGCTCCAAAATATCGACGCGCACTGCGCGCTCACCGGCCACGCGATAACCGATGGTGCGAAACAGCGCGGGCGGCACTTCCTTATCGACCGGGAACGACGTGCGGCCACTCGACGCGAGCCGCTGCAAATCGTCGAGGCCCTTCATCTCGGGGTCGCCGTTTTTCATCGCCCACAGTTGCGCCGCGAGCGAACGCGGGCCGGGCTTCAACAGCGAAGGCACATACAGGTGATAGGCGCCGAAGCGCACGCCGTGGCTGCGCAAGGTGGCGCGCGCAGCCTGATCGAGCGTCTTGACGTCATTGGCGACCTGCGTGCGTTCAAGCACGCCAAGCGCCTCCACAACCTGATAGGCGATGCCGCGGCCGATGCCGGTAATATCTTCAGCCGCGCCAAGGACAAACAGCGGTCCGAGCGAACGCTCGATATGGGTACGGGTCCACAGGTCAAGCCGGGTCTGCACGGCTTCCTGCGAGGCGCCGGTGAGATGCTCGTCGGCGAGAATACGCACGCGCGGACGCAGCACGTTGTCGCCCGCCGTCAGCTTGGCGACCGCCTCGCCGATCCAGCGGATGGTGCCGTCCGATGCCAGCACGAACTGCGAGTCCGGGGCCTGCGACAGCCGTGTCGCACGTCCCTCGATCTCGCTGGCCAGCGCCTTTTGCGCCGCACCCGACAGCATCTTGGCTTCGGAGCCGCCGGCTGCGGCGTCCGGCGCAAAGCGGAACCCCTCGAGCCGGCCAATCGTGTGGCCTTCGACTACAACATCGCCGGTCTTGCTAATTTCAGTTTCGAGCATTGTGTTTTCTTTGAGCCGTCGCATCAACACGCTGGTGCGGCGATCGACAAATCGCTCCGCGAGGCGTTCATGCAGTGCATCCGATAAACGATCTTCGACTGCGCGCGCAACACCCTGCCAGTGTTGCGGATCTTTGAGCCAGTCGAGTCGATTTGCGACAAACGTCCACGTCCTAATATGAGCGATGCGTGCAGACAGCGTATCGATGCCGCCATCCGTACGGTCGCCCTGTGCGATCTGGGCAGAGAACCAATCGTCCGGGACACTACCCTCCCGCATCAGAAAACCATAGAGGGTCGTGACAAGTTCTGCATGCGCGGAGGGCGAAATTCGCCGGTAGTCCGGGACTTGGCTGACCTCCCATAGCCTCTCGACGGCGGCGCGGCCCTTGGCCTTGTCCCTCACCGCTTCGTCGCGCGAGGCGTGATTGAGTACCAAAACGTCCTCTGCCACAGGCGCACGCGTCAAACCCGCCAAAGTGGGCGCTGCGCCCAACGAGGCCTGCAAGGCGCCAACCGAAGCAAAGTCCAGATTGGAGTTGCGCCACTGCAACACCTTTACTGAATCGAACGAATGGCTCTCCAGCGCGTGCACCATTTCGTTGTCGAACGGCGGGCAGCGCCCGGTCGAACCAAACGTGCCATCGCGCATGTGGCGGCCGGCGCGGCCGGCAACCTGCGCGAATTCCGACGGCGTCAGCTTGCGGAACTGGTAACCGTCGAATTTGCGGTCGGATGCGAATGCGACATGATCGACATCGAGATTGAGGCCCATGCCGATGGCGTCGGTGGCGACGAGATAATCGACGTCGCCATTTTGATACATCGCCACCTGGGCGTTGCGCGTGCGAGGCGACAATGCACCCAGCACAACCGCCGCGCCGCCGCGCTGGCGGCGGATCAGTTCGGCAATGGCATAAACTTCATCCGCGGAGAACGCGACGATGGCCGAGCGGCGCGGCAGACGCGTGATCTTCTTCTCACCGGCAAACGTCAGCATCGACAGCCGCGGCCGGCTGAGGATGTTCGCACCGGGCAACAGTTGCTCGATGATCGGCCGCATGGTCGATGCGCCAAGCAGGAGCGTTTCCTCGCGGCCCCGGCGATTCAGCAGGCGGTCGGTAAACACATGGCCGCGCTCGAAGTCGGCACACATCTGGATTTCGTCGATGGCGACAAACGCGACATCAAGCTCGATCGGCATCGCCTCGACGGTCGAGACCCAGAAGCGTGGATTTTTTGGCTTGATTTTTTCTTCGCCGGTGACAAGCGCGACGGCGTCAGGACCGACTTTCTCGACGATGCGGTTATAGACTTCGCGCGCCAAGAGCCGCAGCGGCAGCCCGATCAGCCCCGACGAATGCGCCACCATGCGCTCGATGGCGAGATGGGTCTTGCCGGTGTTGGTTGGCCCCAGCACCGCGGTGACGCCGGCGCCGCGCACGCGCGTTTCGCGATGTGGAAGAGAGAAAGAGGATGCCATCGACCGATCCGCGCCGTTTGCAAGCCGCAAGCTCATTCGGCGCTGCTGTCCTGTTTCACAATGTGACAAGTCGCAGGCCACAAGTCACGCGGAGGTAACTTGTTGGAACGAGTCTGGAACGAATCGCGCCCGAATCGCTGACTCCAAAGGCATCCGCCTTCGTTCACGGCGATATGTCGTTACCGCTGCCGGTATAGCCACCAGATCGAGTGTTGTAATGGCTTTTTCGGGCTTTCATTGCGCTCCATTTATTAAAATGCGCAAGGACTCCAGACCGGCAGAGAGTCAAGACGGAAGTGGGCGTCAAAGCAGCGCGCGCAGCGTCCGGCGGGATCGCAAATGGCAGCGAGACGGCAACGCAAGTGTGGCGGCCGCTACTGGCCCTTGAGGCTGGTCGGCGTCGGGCGCGGCGGCTGCGCGGCAGTGATGAACTGCGTTGCCTGCAATGCGGCAGTGCCGAGCGGCGTCGGGATTGCGACGCGGAACGGCGCCAGGATGCGCGTGCCGGCAATCGGCACCAGGACCACTTCCATGTCGCGCTGCGCCGTCAGGTATTTGATCGTGGCGCGGCCCGGAATGTAACCCGCTACCGGGTTGAAATAGACCGCGCAGACGACCGCCGGACCGGCATAGCCCTTGTCGGACTTCACCTCTTCCATGCGCTTGTAGGCGACGGTGAGGTCGTAGCGCATGCGGCCATCGAAGATCGCGGTCGTGCGGTTGTTGCAGGCTTCCGGCGACACCGGATTTCCGGTGCCCGGCACCCGCATGAGTGAAGCCGTCAGCGGGTCGGTGATGCCCTTGCGATGGGCGTCCGTCACAACGATACGCTCGGGATGCGGCGGCAGCGGCGGCTCAACCGACAGGTCCTTGATGACGCCGCCGACGATGGTCATCCGCATTTCTTCGGTTTTCTTGTCGGCGGTGATGCTCGCCGCGTAGGCCGATGGAATGAGCGTGCCATTGCTGACATAGCCACGCGCGATGCCGGAACCCTCGCCGCTGGCGAATACGCGCAGCAGGCCGGTGGTCACGCCGCTGGTCGCGGACTTGTATTGATCGTCGCCGATTTCGATAACCCAGCCGCCCTTGCCAACCGGAACGCCGGCGAGCGACGCCGTATAGCGCGCATCGACCTTGCCTTGTGCAGCGGCAGGCGCGGCTGGCGGCAGAAGTGCGAGCAAGGCCAGAACAGCCAGAGCGGCACAATGATTCAACAAACGGGGCATGGCGGATCTGTCTCGGCGACGGAACTCTGTTTCACCGGCGAATACGTCGATTATGTGATCCGGCGGAGCGGGCGGGAACCTAGCAAGATTCGATGCGGATTCGCCCCTTCGGATGCGGGAGCCCGCGCATTTATTACCGTAAGAGGGCGAACCAGAGCGGCGATTGGTTACCTCCCGTTAACGATCTGAGGCCAGACTGCCCGATGGGGGATTCCGCCTCCGGCAGGACTGTCGATACCCGCATGTCATCGATCACTGGAACCAGTTTCAACTGGCTGCCACAACAGTCGATGTACGACGAGATGCAGTCTTGGAGCGCACGGCGCTCCCAAGGCGTCTCGGAGGCGACGTCTGCGTCCGACACATTCAATTCCGCCTTCAGCACCGCCGTCAACAACACCATCAGCGGCACGGCCGCGCTTGCGTTGCAAACTGCCCTGACCCGCATCCAAAAAAAGACGGCGACAACCTTGGGCGGCGATACCGGCTACAAGGCCCCGACATCGACACCCAGCCTGTCAGCAGCCTCGATCGCCAACATCAAGTATGCCGCCTCGGCAAATATGTTCGCCGCGTCGTCGAGTTCGGGCGGCCTTGTGAGCGTCCTGGGCTGACCGCTGGCGACCTAAAAGAAGCCCCGAACAGGCATTTTACCCTCCGAACCCCTTAAGCCTTGACGCTTTCGGCCCCGGTCACTATAGGTCCGCGGTCCAAAACAGCAGGCTGTTTTGCGCCCCACCGGCATCGGCCGGCAGGGTACTCTTGGTTTAGCAGCCGTTTTTCAACGAATTTTGAGGTTTCCATGTCGCGACGTTGCGATTTGACCGGCAAAGGCCCCATGTCGGGCCACACCGTCAGCCACTCGAATATCAAGACCAAACGGCGATTCCTGCCGAACCTGTTCAACGTGACCCTGATGTCCGACGCGCTCGGCCGCTCGGTGCGCCTGAAGGTTTCCGCGAACGGCCTGAAGTCGGTCGATCACCGCGGCGGGCTCGACGCATTCCTGGTCAAGGCCAAGGATACCGACCTGTCGCTCAAGGCGCTCGAAATCAAGCGCAAGATCGCCAAGGCGAAAGCCAGTGGCGAGAAGGCCAGCGCATAATCGCGGCTTTCGATTTTGAATTTTGAAAAGGCCGGGCATGACCCGGCCTTTTTGTTTTTGGAAAGACTTGTCAAGGCGAGGCAACCTGACGCCGGGTGCTATTCAGCAACCAGCGTGAATTGCAGCAGGAGTGTCCGCTGCAGCATCGAGAAATTGTCGTCCGAGATCATCGTCAGCACGATGTCGCCGCTCTTGTCGCGGTGAACGGCGAGCCCTTCCATGTTGTCGATCTGGAAGCCCATGTCTGCGTCGATCAGCACCTTGCCATCCACGACTGCGTTTGGCGTGACGCCAGATAGGGCAGTACGCCGCAGCCGCATGCCGACACCCGCCGTCCACGAAAACTTGCGTTCGAGCAGCATCAGGTCGCCGTTCGGCGCGACGATACAATCGGTGACATCGAAATCGTCAAAGCGCCGCACCGAGAAAGCGCCCGGCGACGGGCCGCCGATCAGGTAGCCCTTGATGTTGCCGCCGGCATCGAGCCCGCGTTCGGAAATCGCAATCAGCGTGCCAGCGCCGGTCATGCTCTTTGGAATGACCGCGAGGCATTCGAGGCCCTGATTTTTCGGCAGCGTTGCGATATCCGGCGGCAGCGCAATCGGCTGGCCCCGCGCCATGAAGCCGTGACGGGCATAGTCGTATTTCACGATGCGGTTGACGCGCTCGATGCCGACATAAAGGTTTCCAGCGCCGTCGTCGGCAATGGACTCGGTATCATACCACTTGCGCTCGGTGAGCGGCTTGCCGTCAGGCCCGAGCATCGGCGCCATCTCGGCGTCGGCGATACCGACCGGCCGGCCTTCCTTGTAAACGATGCGCCCGCGCAGCCAGCGTGCGCGATCCGATGCGCCGACGAAGCGCTCGCCATCGGGCATGATGCGAAGGCCGGAAATGCCGCCGAAGTCGCGATAGGTGGACGTCAGTTCAAGTCCGCCACGAAACTCCAGCGCGCCGAACCGCCGCCGCGTTACGTCGCGCGCGTCGAAGGATTCAATCGGACGTGCCGTGATCACGATGCGCAGCGGACCGTCAACGGCGGGCTTCTGCGCCAGCGCGGGCACAGCGCCAAGTGAACAGGCGATGGCGATAGTCATTATCGCGTTGCGGATCGGCGGAACGGTACAGCGCATGCCGGTATAACTCTTGGGAGTAATGCTCAATGCAGCCGGCGCCGGTGGCCCGCAGGATGACGCGACGCGGGCGCCTTGTCATCGAACAATTCCGCGAGTTTGTCGGTCATCGCGCCGCCGAGTTCTTCGGCGTCCACGATCGTCACCGCACGCTGATAGTAGCGCGTCACGTCATGGCCGATGCCGATGGCGATCAATTCGACCGGCGAACGCTGCTCGATCTCCTCGATGATCCAGCGCAGGTGACGCTCGAGATAGTTGCCTGGATTGACCGACAGTGTGGAGTCATCGACCGGCGCGCCGTCCGAAATCATCATCAGGATCTTGCGCTGTTCGGGGCGCGCCAGCAGCCGCTTGTGCGCCCAGTCGAGCGCCTCGCCGTCAATGTTTTCCTTGAGCAGGCCTTCACGCATCATCAGGCCAAGGTTCTTACGAGCACGCCGCCACGGCGCGTCGGCCGACTTATAGATGATATGGCGCAGGTCGTTGAGGCGGCCCGGATTGGCGGGCTTGCCAGCGGCAAGCCACGTCTCACGCGACTGTCCGCCCTTCCACGCCCGCGTCGTGAAGCCAAGGATTTCGACCTTCACGCCGCAGCGTTCCAGGGTGCGCGCCAGAATGTCGGCACAGGTCGCGGCAACGGTAATCGGACGGCCGCGCATCGAGCCCGAATTGTCGAGCAGCAGCGTGACGACCGTATCGCGGAAGTCCGTGTCCTTCTCCCACTTGAACGACAGCGCGTGCATCGGATCGATGATGACGCGCGTCAGACGCGCCGGATCGAGGACGCCCTCTTCGAGATCGAAATCCCATGAGCGGTTCTGCTGCGCCATCAGGCGGCGCTGCAAACGATTGGCAAGCCGGGCCACGACGCCCTGCAAATTGGCAAGCTGCTTGTCGAGATAACCACGCAGACGGTCGAGTTCTTCCGGCTCGCAGAGGTCTTCCGCGCCGATGGTCTCGTCAAACTTGCCGTTGAACGCCTTGTATTCCGGTGCGCGCGGCTCGTTGGCGCCCTGCGAACGCGGACGCCACGGCTCGGCGGATGAATCCGAGTCGCCCATGTCGCTGTCTTCGGGCATGTCGGAGGCCGGCGCATCGGCGGATTCCTCGGCGCTCTCGGGCATGTCGTCGGCGGACGCCTGCGCATCCTCGGAGCTTGAGTTTTCGGAATCGTCGGTCTCCGAAGCCTCGCCCTCCTGGCCCTGTTCGTCCTGACCGTCCTGCCCCTCGTCTTCCTCGCTCGAGTCGTCATCGTCGGATGGCCGCTCGTCACCCATTTCGAGCTGTTCCAGCAGATCATGGACGACATCGCCGAACTTGCGCTGGTCCTCGACGAGATCTTCCATGCGGTCAAGCGCGCGGCCGGCGCGTTCCTCGATGTAGCTGCGCCAGATATCGACGACCTTCCTGGCGGCCTTCGGCGGCGCAAGACCTGTCAGGCGCTCACGCACCATCATCGCCAGCGCTTCCTCGATTGGCGCGTCGGCGCGGTCGGTGACTTCATCGAATTTACTGCGGTGAAAACGGTCGTCGAGCATCGCGGTAAGATTCTTGGCGACGCCTTCCATCCGGCGTGCGCCGATGGCCTCGACGCGCGCCTGCTCGACGGCTTCGAATACGGCGCGACCCTGCTGGCTGCCCGGCGTCAGCTTGCGGTGAAGATTGGCGTCATGACACGCCATGCGCAGCGCAATCGAATCCGCGTGACCGCGCACGATGGCAACATCCTCGCGCGTCATCTTGCGTGCAGGTTCCGGCAGCCGAACCTTGCCGCCGGCAACACCGGGACGTTCGGCAGCGAACGCAACCTCAAGCTCCGGCGCACGCGCAATGGCGCGCAGGCAGCCGCTGATGGCGCGCTTGAACGGCTCGTTCGGTGATTCCTTAGGTAAGGTCTTGGGCTTGATGTTGGAGGACATCTACGTCGTGCCACTTGCTCGGTTTTACCCTCTCCCCTTGTGGGAGAGGGTGGTCGGTCCGAGCCTTGCGAGGATCGACCGGGTGAGGGGTTCTATTACGGAACGAAAACCCCTCACCCGGCCGCTCGCTTCGCTCGCCTCCACCCTCTCCCACAAGGGGAGAGGGAAGAAAGAAAGATCAGCTCAACACGACATTGACCGCGCTCTCCGGCAATTCCTGTCCGAAGCAGCGCTGGAAGAATTCCGCAACAATCGGACGCTCGAGTTCGTCGCACTTGTTGAGGAACGTGACGCGGAATGCGAAGCCGATTTCCTTGAAGATATCGGCGTTTTCCGCCCAGGTGATGACCGTGCGCGGGCTCATGACGGTCGAGATGTCGCCGTTCATGAACGCGTTGCGCGTCAGGTCCGCCACGCGCACCATCTTGGAGACGATGTCGCGGCCCTTGTCGTCGCGGTAATGCTTCGCCTTGGCGAGCACGATTTCGACTTCGTTGTCATGCGGCAGGTAGTTCAGCGTGGTCACGATGGACCAGCGATCCATCTGCGCCTGGTTGATCTGCTGGACGCCATGGTAGAGGCCGGAGGTATCGCCGAGGCCGATGGTGTTGGCGGTCGCGAAAAGCCGGAATGCCGGGTGCGGCTGGATCACGCGGCTCTGGTCAAGCAGGGTCAGACGGCCAGAGGACTCCAGGACGCGCTGGATGACGAACATAACGTCTGGACGGCCCGCGTCGTATTCGTCGAAGCACAGCGCGACGTTGTTCTGATACGCCCAAGGCAGAATACCGTCCCGGAATTCCGTGACCTGCTGGCCGTCCTTGATGACGATGGCGTCCTTGCCAATGAGGTCGATACGGCTGATGTGGCTATCAAGATTGACGCGCACCATCGGCCAGTTCAGTCGCGATGCGACTTGCTCGATGTGAGTCGACTTGCCGGTGCCGTGATAACCCGTGACGATGACGCGGCGGTTGCGCGAGAATCCCGCGAGGACGGCAAGCGTCGTCGAACGGTCAAAGCGGTAATCGGAATCAGTGTCAGGCACGTGCTCGGACGGCTTGGAATAGGCCGGCACCTCCATGTCGCTGTCGATTCCGAACAACTGGCGGACCGACACTTTCATGTCGGGCATGCCGGCGACAGGCGCAGTTGCGGTAGCCATTAATCCTCCTCGGCGGTGCCGCGACCAGGCCTGGGGTGCCCGGAGAGATACGAACCGCGTGCCAAATACTAAGCGTCCCGCCGCCAACAACGCATGCGAAATTCGAACGGCCGGACTTACCAAATCGTCCGAAACGCGAATCGCATTGCGCTAAGCGGGGCGGATATCGGCGACAACCTAGCAGAAACCTCACGGGCGGCGAAAGACACCGCCAAAATCAGCAATATCCTGCTGATTTCAAATAGTTATAGGCCGTGATGATCTCGCGCAGCCGGTCCTCCAGAGAGCGGTCGCCACCATTCAGATCGGGGTGGTGACGTTTTACCAGCTCCTTGAACTTGGCTTTGATCTCGACCTTGCCTGCATTGTCGTCCAGACCGAGCTGGTCGAACGCCTTGCGGGCCGCATTGTGGACGGTGCGGTTGGGTTGTTCCTTGGCGCTGCCGCCCGCCTCGCCGAACACGCCGAACGGATCGTCGGCGCCGCCCGGCGCGGAGCTGCGGCGAGCCTTGCCGGTGCCGGGCTTGCGGCCGCTGGCACCACGCTCGCCCAGCTTCCAGGTCGGACGATGGCCAGTCCGCGCGTCGGCCTGATACTTTGCGACGTCATCGACGCTCATGTCCTTGAAGAAATTGTACGAGTGATTGTACTCGCGCGTGTGTTCGACGCAGAAGTGCCAGTAGTCGTTTTCACGGCCCTGGTTCTTGGGTGCCTTGTTGGTCGCGGCGTTGTCGCAGCCGGGCTTTTCACAGCGCGGCTGGTCGGCCTTGCGGCGGCGGTCCTTGGACGGCTTGACGCGGATACTATCGAAGATGGACGAGTTTAATTTCATGACCGGCCATTATGCGAAATTACAGCGCCGCACCGCAAGCGCGGAATTTTTATTTTTGGAAATCCTGAATTTACACACGGCGCCTTGATCTAGGACTTCTCTACGCGGCGATGGAAGGTAAAACCGGCCAAATTTGACGCCAGCATGACCGCAAGAGCTTAACAGACACCTTGCCGGATATTGACGCCCGCCCACGCGCACCGCTATGCGAGTGGCATGGCCATATCCGACACCCTTACGGGAAAATTGAATGCGGCGTTCGCGCCGCAAAGCCTCGATATCGTCAACGAGTCACACCTGCACGCGGGCCATGGCGGCCATACACCGAACGGCGAGAGCCACTTCCGTGTGCATATCGTGTCGGAAGCGTTCAATGGCAAGAGCCGCATCGAACGCCATCGCATGATCAATGAGCTTCTTGCCGTGGAACTGCGCGACGCCATCCACGCATTGGCCATTCACGCCAATACGCCGGCGGAAGCCCCCAGATAAATTGAGGCGGTAAACTCAAGGATTATGCCGCCGGCTTGCGCAGCGGCATGATGCGCAACGCCGTGATGCGATTGCGGCTCTTGCGCAGCACGTTGAAGCGGAATCCGTGAAACGTGAAGCTCTGGCCCGGCTCCGGGATCGAGCGCGCCTCATGGATCACCAGACCGGCAATCGTCGTCGCTTCCTCGTCCGGCAGGTGCCAGTCAAGCGCGCGGTTGAGATCGCGGATCGGCACGTCGCCATCGACATTGACGGAACCGTCGGGCTGCGGGCGCATGCCGGGCAGTTCCACTTCATGTTCGTCGGCAATGTCGCCGACAATCTCTTCCAGAATGTCCTCCAGCGTGACGACGCCCATCACGACGCCATACTCGTCAACGACAACCGCAAACGGCGTCTTGCGCCGGCGGAACGCAGCGAGTTGTTCCGACAGCGGGCGAATATTCGGCACGAACCATGCCGGCATCGCAATCGCGGCAAGGTCGAGCCTGGTGGCGTCGCCCCCGGCCTGCTGCATGCCGCGCAGGATGTCACGCGCATGGACGATGCCGATGATGTTTTCCGGCGAGCCGCGCCACAGCGGCACCCGCGTGACCGGGCCGTTGAGGATGGTGTTGACGATCAGCTCCGGCGGGTCGTCAACATCGAAGCTGATCATCTCGGTACGGTGGATCATCACGTCATCGACGGTGAGATCGCGCAAAGCGAGCAATCCACCGAGCATGTTACGGTCGTGCGTGCCGACGCTGCCTTCCTGATGCAGGAGATCGACCGTGCCGCGCAGCTCCTCATGGCCCGACAGGATCGACTGGTTCTCGCCGACGATGAAGCCGACGCTGGCCAGCATCTTGCGCACCATCCATTCGATGAAGGTCAGCACGGGACCGAGCAGCTTGACCACGCTGCGCATCGGCCGCGCCACGACGAGCGCAAAACGATCCGGCGCGTTGAATGCCGCCGTCTTCGGCAGCACTTCACAGAACACGACGACCAGCACCGTCATCACGATAGTGGCGTAGATCACGCCGACATCGCCGAACCATGCGAGAAAAAGCCCGGTCGCCAGCGTTGAACCGGCGATATTCGCGACGTTATTGCCGATCAGCAGTGCGCCGATGAGCTGCTCACGCAGCGCCAGCAATCGATTGACGACACCTGCATCGCGGTTGCCATGCTTCTCGAGCCGCATCATCGCGGCCCGCGACGACGCAGTCAGCGCGGTTTCGCTCCCCGAAAACAGGAACGAGACCAGCAAGCAGATGAAGACGGCAACAATCGTCAGAATGTCGGCAGTCGTCATGTGGCGGCGATTTTCTCGGCGATGAAGGAGCGGACACTGTTAGGATCGACGTCGGGCGCGACGAAAGCCTGGCCGATGCCGCGCGCCAGAATAAAGGTGAGCTTGCCGCGCTTGACCTTCTTGTCCTGCGCGATCAGGTCCATCAGCACGTCAACGGTCGGCACGCCGCCTTCGACCTGCGCGGTCTTCGTCGGCAGGCCAACGGCGGCGAGATGGCGGATGGCGCGGTCGGCCTCCGTCATCGGCAACAACTGGTGACGCGCGGAAAACTCCATCGCCATCGAGGTGCCGAGCGCGACAGCCTCGCCGTGCAGCAGACGGCCGGAGAAACCCGCCGCCGCCTCGAATGCGTGGCCGAACGTATGACCGAGATTGAGGAGCGCACGATCGCCGGTCTCGCGCTCGTCGCGCGCAACGATCTCGGCTTTCATGCGGCAGCTCACCGCAATCGCGTGTTCGCGCGCGGGCCCGCCAGCGAATACGTCCTTGGCGTTGGCTTCGAGCCAGGCGAAGAATGCAGCGTCACCGAGCAATCCATACTTGGCGACTTCCGCATAGCCGGCGCGGAACTCGCGCGGCGAAAGTGTATCGAGCAGTGCCGTGTCGGCGACGACCAGCAGCGGCTGGTAGAACGCGCCGACGAGATTCTTGCCATGGTTGGTGTCGATGGCAGTCTTGCCGCCGACCGAGGAATCGACCTGCGCCAGGAGCGACGTCGGCACCTGCACATAGTCAACGCCACGCCGAACGATGGACGCGGCAAAGCCCGCGAGATCGCCAACCACGCCGCCGCCAAGCGCGACGACGACGTCGCTGCGCTCGATGCGCGCGCCGATCAGGCCGTCGCAGACTTTCTGCAGCACCGCAAAACTTTTCGATGATTCGCCGGGTGGCACAACGATATCGGTCGACTCGATGCCGGCATCGGCGAGCGACTTGCGGGTCGCCGCGAGATAATGTTTTCCAACCGTCTCATCGGTGACGATGGCGGCTTTCGCGCCAGGCTTGAGCGCGGCAACGCGCGCGCCGAGACTCGCCAGCACGCCCCGCCCGATCACGATGTCGTAGGCACGCTCGCCGAGCGCGACGTTGACGATGATGGGCTCGCCTTGCTTCAGGGGCGCCGTCATGCGCGCACCTCCGTCTTTGCAGCGGCAAGCCTATCGGCGATCAGCCCCACAATCTCGGCCACGATGGACTCATGCGGCACGTCGCGTGAACCGACCGTGATATCGGCCTGCGCATAGACCGGATCGCGTTCAGCCATCAGACGCTCCAGCGTCTCGGCCGGATCGCCGTTCTTGAGAAGCGGCCGGTCGGCGCGTCGTTTGACACGGCGCAGCAGCACATCGAGATCCGCCTTGAGCCAGATCGAGATGCCGCGCGCAGCCACCGCAGCGCGCGTCTGCTCGTTCATGAACGCGCCGCCGCCGGTCGCCAGCACTTGCGGGCCGGCATCGAGGATGCGTGCAATCACGCGCGCCTCGCCGGCGCGGAAATAAGGCTCGCCCTTGGATTCAAAGATGTCCGGGATCGACATGCCGGCGGCCTTCTCTATTTCAGTATCAGCATCGAGAAACGGAATATCGAGCGCCACGGCGAGCCGCTTGCCAACGGACGATTTGCCCGCGCCCATCATGCCCACCAGCACAACCGAGCGGCTGCCGAGCACGGCGCGCACGGACGCCGCCCCCGGCGCTGGCACCGGCTGCGCTTCCACCATGGTTTCCGGCAATTCGGCAGGTTCCGACATCGCAAAACTGGGTCCAATCCAAAACCTAAACTTAACAACGCCACGTTATCCTATTATCGCTACTACTGACCCCTTGCCAGACCCGCGTATTGGTCGTACTCGGCGGCATTCCCGGCATGAATCGTGTTTAAGCTTGGATTTGCGCGCGGGATTTACAGGTTTTACCGCAGTTTCGGCACCAGCCGAGCCCTTCCAGCAACCGGACGCTTTTATTCCGGGGACGAAATCATGCCGAGCTTGCTCCGGTTCCTGTCCGTCGTCGGCATCATCGGTGCGATTGGCTATGCCAGCGTTTTTGCGCTCGCCTATTTCGTCAAACCGAGCCCCCGCGAGATTTCGGTGACGCTGCCCCAAGACCGCTTCTACAAGCAGCGGTGAAGCAATGGCGCGGCGCGCAAGCGATCCCGGCCGGCAGACCGAACTCTTCCTCGACATGCTCGCCGCCGAGCGCGGCGCCGGAAAAAACACGCTCGATGCCTATACGCGCGACCTGACCGACCTTGAAGCCTCATTGACCGCGGGCGGGCGCAAGATCGCCAATGCCTCAACCGATGACATTCGCGGCTACCTTGTCGAACTCGCCGAACGCGGCCTGAGCGCCGCCTCGGTCGCGCGCAAGCTGTCCGCCATCCGCCAGCTCTACAGATTCCTCTATGCCGAAGGCCACCGCAGCGAGGATCCTGCGGCCGTGATCGAAGGCCCCAAGCGCGGCCGGTCGCTGCCGAAGGTGCTTTCCATCAAGGAAGTCGATCAACTCCTTGCCTGCGCGCGCGAACGCGCCAGCGGCGCCTCGCTTGCCGGAGAGCGCGTGCGCGCCATGCGGCTCGTGTGTCTCCTTGAAGTGCTTTACGCGACAGGATTGCGCGTCTCCGAGCTGGTCGCACTCCCCGCATCGGCGGCGCGACGCGACGAACGCATGCTGGTGATCCGCGGCAAGGGCAACAAGGAACGGCTGGTGCCGCTCAACACGCCGGCGCGTGACGCCATGCGGGAGTATCTCGCGCTGCTTGCAGAAAACGGCCACAAGGAAACCAGGTGGCTGTTTCCCTCGTTTGGCGAGAGCGGCCACCTGACGCGCCAGCACGCCGCGCGCGAACTCAAAGAACTGGCGTCCGCCACAGGCATCGCGCCCACACGCATCAGCCCGCACGTGCTGCGCCATGCCTTCGCAAGCCACCTTCTTCAGAACGGCGCCGACCTGCGCGTGGTGCAAACACTGCTCGGCCACGCCGATATTTCGACGACCCAGATTTACACACACGTTCTCGAAGAGCGGTTGAAAAGCCTGGTGCGCGACCTGCATCCGTTATCGGAAGACTGAACAAGCACGCCGCCGTTTATCGTAAATTTTTTGCAACGCCCTGAAAAGCAACGCTGTTCGCGGCAGTTGAGGATGCGTTTAAGTTAACGGCCCAACCCTGTTTTTACGCAATTCGATGCACCGTATTTAAACGGCTGGTCGCTAGTGTGGTCCGATCAAATACAGCGGTTTGCAGCACTATTCATAACGCGCAAGCCAAGGGATTGTGGACGGAGCCACGCGATGATCATGCGTCACATTCGCCGCTTCATGGGAGACCGGCGCGCCAACATCCTGCCGATGTTTGGCCTCTCCCTCATTCCAATCGTCGGACTGATTGGCGCCGCGGTCGATTACAGCCGTGCCAACGCCGTGAATTCCAAATTGCAGGCAGCGCTCGATTCCACTGCGCTCGCGATGTCCGCCAGCGCTTCGTCGCAGACCTCTGCGCAGTTGCAGACCAACGCATCGGCTTATTTCTTTGCGATGTACAAGGGGACAGCCGCATCATCCGTTACGTTCAACGCGGCCTATGCGATGACCAGCACCGGGCCGCAGGTGACGGTCACGGGCGCGACGTCGCTCAAGACTATGTTCATGGGCATTCCGGGCTTCGGCATCACCGATATGCCGATTTCCGCGAAATCGGTTTCGGCCTGGGGCAACACCCGCCTGCGCGTCGCGCTGGCGCTCGGCAACACCGGATCGATGAATGATAACGGCAAGATGCCGGCGCTCAAGACCGCCGCAAAAGCGCTGATCGATCAGCTCAAGGCGTCCGCGACCAACAACGGCGATGTCTACGTTTCGATCATTCCGTTTGCGCGCGACGTCAACGTCGGCAAGGCGAACTACAACGCGACGTGGCTCGACTGGGACGAGTGGGAAGACGGCAACGGCCAAGATTCATCGACGACGACCTGCACGACGCAGAAGACCGGCAAGAGCGGCAAGACGACGAAGAAATGCGCGACCACGACGACGTGGGTTCCTGACAACCACAACACCTGGAACGGCTGCGTTTCTGACCGCGATCAACCCTACGATACAACGAATGCGGCTCCGTCAACTGCGAACGGCGGCGTGACCTTGTTCCCGACCGAACAGTATGAAGACTGCCCGGTCGAGTTGATGCCGCTGACCTACAACTGGACGGCGCTCAAGAGCAAAATCGACTCGATGACGCCGAACGGCAACACCAATACGACCATCGGCCTGGAATGGGGCTGGCACTCGCTGACATAGGGCGCACCGCTTTTTGCACCCGCGGAAGAAGCCAATTACCAGTATAACAAAGTCATCATCTTTATGACCGACGGCGAGAATACGCAGAACCGCTGGACTTCCAGCCAGTCGGCAATCGACGCGCGCATGACCGCAGCCTGCAACAACGTCAAAGCCGCGGGCATTACGGTCTATACAATCCTCGTTCTGGACGGAACGCCGACAATTTTGCAAAGCTGCGCATCCAGTACGGACAAGTATTACAAGATCACGAGCACCAGCCAGATGGTGAGTGTGTTCAGCCAGATCGGCACCAAACTGTCGCGCCTGCGGGTCGCGAAGTAAGCCAGAGACGGCTCCAGAATCACAATGGCCGGGGCCAGCCCCGGCCATTGTCGTTTGCGGCATTCCGGCCGGCAGGCTACCCAGCGAAAAGAAACCTAAATTCCCGCAATGCCTATTAATTTGGCTTCTACCCCCCTCCTTGCTTGACTTCCGCCTCCAGCCCGCGTTTTTTCACGCCGATGCGCAGCTATCTTGATTTTGAAAAGCCTGTCGCGGAGCTCGAGGCCAAGATCGAGGAGCTTCGCGCCCTGTCCGCCACCGGCGACAACGGGACAATCGGCGAGGAAATCGCAAGGCTCGAAGCCAAGGCTTCGGGCGTGCTGAACGATATCTATTCGGAACTGACCCCGTGGCAGAAGACGCAGGTCGCGCGCCATCCGCAGCGGCCGCATTGCCTCGACTACATCGCCGGACTGATGACCGACTTCGTGCCGCTTGCGGGCGACCGCACGTTCGGCGACGACGATGCGATCATCGGTGGCTTCGGGCGCTTTCGCGGCGAAAGCGTCTGCGTGATCGGCCAAGAAAAGGGCTCCAACACCGAAGCGCGCCTCAAGCACAATTTCGGCATGGCGCGCCCTGAAGGCTATCGCAAGGCCGTGCGCCTGATGGAAATGGCGGATCGCTTCGACATCCCGGTGATCGGACTGGTGGACACCGCCGGCGCCTATCCCGGCATTGGCGCTGAAGAACGCGGCCAGGCCGAAGCCATCGCGCGTTCGACCGATACCTGTCTCGGCCTCGGCGCACCGAACATCGCCATCGTTCTTGGCGAGGGCGGCTCGGGCGGCGCGATTGCGCTGGCGACCGCCAACCGCGTGCTGATGCTGCAGCACGCGATCTACAGCGTGATCTCGCCTGAAGGCGCCGCGTCGATCCTGTGGCGCGACACCACCAAGGCACAGGAAGCCGCCACCAACATGAAGATCACGTCCGACGACATGACCTGGCTGGGCATCATCGACGGCGTCATTACGGAACCGGCCGGCGGCGCGCATCGCGATCCCGCCGCCGCGATTGCCGCAACCGGCGCGGCCATCGACAAGGCTTTCGGTGAACTCAACGGCCTGAGCCGCGACACCGTGCGCCGCCAGCGCCGCGACAAGTTCCTCAATATCGGACGCAGCCTGTAGCCGCGAGGTTGCTGCGAGGGGCGGACAACCCGCGGAATCGCATCGGCCGCAGTTACCATTTCCGGTTCGCAAGACGGCCGGATCCGCCTCCCGGAATACCCGCATTTCCGCACCGCTGAAAGAGCGATAATATCAATTATATCAAATGTTTACTAATCGTTCACCATGGCCGTGGTCAGGTCCATGTGGTGACCCCTGCGCCTTGCTTAGACCACATCTTATGGATAACGATCTGCAAGTGTTTTTCGGGGACGTCCCTTCGGTTGGGGAGCTTGGTTTGATCGATAGTTCGCGTTATTTCCGCGCTGGGCTCGCGCTGGCTGCGATTGCAGCATCGCTTTTGCTCGCCGGTTGCAACGCCGACAGCATCCCCACGGTCCCAACGCGCGCGCTGGCGCCGCTCTCCAGGGAAATGTCGGCTGAGCTTGAACGCAAGCAGATGCCGGGCGAGTCCCCGATCCTCGTGCGCATCTTCAAGGAAGAAGCCGAGCTTGAGGTCTGGAAAAAAGACACCACCGGCAGTTTCGCGCTCCTGAAGACCTATCCGATCTGCCGCTGGTCCGGCGATCTCGGCCCCAAGGTCAAGGAAGGCGACCGTCAGGCGCCCGAGGGCTTCTACCAGATCACGCCTGGCCAGATGAACCCGAATTCGAGCTACTTCCTCGCGTTCAACCTCGGTTTCCCGAACACCTACGACAAGGCCAACGACCGCACCGGCGCTTTCCTGATGGTGCACGGCGATTGCTCGTCGCGCGGCTGCTACGCCATGACCGACGAACAGATCGGCGAGATCT
Source organism: Hyphomicrobiaceae bacterium (assembly GCA_947472885.1). Classification (GTDB taxonomy): domain Bacteria; phylum Pseudomonadota; class Alphaproteobacteria; order Rhizobiales; family Xanthobacteraceae; genus CANJBX01. The sequence goes on along the minus strand of CANJBX010000019.1, from coordinate 1,840 downwards.
TCACGCTCGGCCGCGAGTCATTCACGGGCGGCCATAAATCGTTTCAGGTTCAGGCCTATCCGTTCCGCATGACGCCGGCCAACATGGCCAAGCACCGCAATTCGCCGCACATGGCGTTCTGGCGGATGATCAAGCAGGGCTACGACCACTTTGAAGTGACGCGGCAAGAGCCGAAGGTCGATGTCTGCGAGAAGCGCTACGTCTTCGACGCGGAAAGCCCCAACGGGGCATCGCTTTCATTCAACGCACGCAACCGCTGTCCCGCCTATCAGGTTTCACCGGCTATCGCGTCGCTGATCCGCGACAAGCGCAGCAACGACGAGCGCCAGTATTCAGAACTGGTTTCGCGCAACGTGCCGGTGGCTCAGGGCCGCGGCGGTGTCGATGGCGGCATGCACCCGACCTTCATGGCCAAGCTCAAGCCGAAGAACCTGCTCGACGGTATCTTCGCCGATAACAAGCCGATCGTCGGCGCGCAGCCGGGCGCCATGGTCAACAACGTCAACCCGCCGCGCGGCGCCGATGGCGAGCCGCTGGTCGCTGTTGCCAATGCAAGCAACGAAATGGCGCCGGTTTCCGTGCCCGTCGCCGCCTACTCGGCCCCGGCCGCAATACAGCAGCAGCAAGCGCCGGTGCGCATGGCAAGCCCTGCGCCGGTTGCACCGAAGACTCCGGAATCCAAGGTGGCTGAAGCCAAAAGCGAGCAGCCAAGCAAGCTCCAGCGCCTTGGCAACATGGTTGGCCTGCGTGGTTCGCGCACGGCCAATGCGGCAGCACCCGCCGAAACCAGCGCCGCCACTCCCGCAGCGCCGCAGCAGGTTGCGCAGGCGCCGGGCAGCCTGGGCGTGATCAACGGCGCAGCAGCCCCGCTCGCTTCCGAGAGCTTCAACAGCCGCTTCGGCCGCTAGAAGCACAGCCATCTTCCTGTTATTTCACACTAACAAGATACCGCCTTCGGGCTGCATATCGCGCGCGAATTCGCCATTCAATCGCGCGCCGCATCCTTCTAATGTCCGTCTGATTCTGGGGCATGTGTCGCCCGTGGAGATTCGTGGAATGCAATGGCTGGTGTTGAGCTTAGTGCTGGTGGCAATGCCCGGACTGTCGTTCGCCGCCAAGGCGAAACCGGATGCAAAGTCGGAAAACGCCAAGCTTGAAAAGATGCTCCAGCAAATCGATCCGTCGGAGCGGTTCATCCAGATCTGCAGCTATATCGCCGCCGAACGCATCTCACAGGACAAGAGCCCTTACCGTCCCGACCGCGCGGTGATGGACGCCAGTTCCGAAGCCAGGATCGACGGCGACAGGATGATCGGCGATGGCGCGGCGTTCCGCAGCAGGAAAGAGTGGTATCAGTTCTCGTTCAATTGCGAGACTTCGCCGGACCGCATGAAGGTACTGTCGTTCACCTACAAGGTCGGCGAAAAAATTCCCGAAGAGAAATGGGAAAAATTCGGGCTGTGGCGCTGACAACGCAAACGGCGAAACAGCACCTCAAAACAAAAACGCCGGCTTGCGCCGGCGTTTTTTTATTTATGGAACGCCAGGACTTGAGCGTCGAGCGGTCAGAACTTGCCGTGGCAATGCTTGTACTGCTAATGTGTCTATTTTTATGCTGTAAAATCAATGACTTACAGTTTCTAAATTCAACTGTACAGGTTTTGTGTAGGTTTCGCTTTGAAAGCTCTGTCCTGCGTGCGACTAAGCAGGCGCTACAAGGGCCTAAAGCACGCAAAATGTACGCTCACAGAACGAAGCTCGCAACCTCATAAAATATAACAAAGATGAGCCAGGCCGCTAAGTCATTGAAATCAAGTGCTTAAAAAGCCCAATCTTAGAG